>CAYWBG010000399.1:0-1503 GCA_964456005.1 uncultured Halomonas sp. | reverse complement strand
GATGCCGGGGCTGATCGATGCCCACTGGCATACCACCCTGGCCGCCATCACCCAGCTGGCGGCGATGACCGCCGATGTAGGCTATGTGCACCTGGTGGCGGCTCGCGAGGCGGAGCGCACCCTGATGCGCGGGGTGACCTCGGTGCGCGACGTGGGCGGGCCGGCTTTCGCGCTCAAGCGCGCCATCGATGAGGGCATCGTGGCGGGGCCCCGGATCTTTCCCGCCGGCGCCATGATCTCCCAGACCTCCGGACACGGTGATTTCCGCATGCGCCACGAGGTGCCCCGCGGAGCCACCACGCCGCTGAGCGAGCAGGAGCGCCAGGGGGTGGCGGCGATCGCCGATGGCGAGGCCGAGGTGCTCAGGCGCACCCGCGAACAGCTGATGCTCGGCGCCTCCCAGATCAAGTTGATGGCCGGCGGCGGGGTGGCCTCCACCTACGACCCGCTGGACAGCACCCAGTTTACCGAACGCGAACTGCGCGCCGCGGTCGAGGCCGCCGAGGACTGGGGCACCTATGTGATGGTTCACGTCTACATGCCACGGGGCATTCAGCGCGCTCTGCGAGCCGGGGTCCGCTCCATTGAGCATGGCCAGCTAGCCGACGAGGAGAGCGTTCGCATGATGGCCGGGGAGGGGGCCTGGTGGAGCCTGCAGCCCTTCCTGCAGGACGAGGATTCAAACGTCTATCCCGATGCGGCTCGCCGCGAGTCTCAGCGCCAGGTGGCCGAAGGCACGGTGCGTGCCTATGAGATGGCGCAGCGTTTCGACGTCCAGACGGCCTGGGGAACCGACATCCTCTTCAACCCCCAGAACACGCCGAACCAGTTGCGTCACCTCGCCAAGCTGACCCGCTTCTACGACCCGTTGACGGTGCTGGCCATGGCCACCGGTCGCAACGGGGAGCTGCTCTCGCTCAGTGGCCCGCGCAACCCCTATCCCGGCACGCTGGGGCGTATCGAGCCCGGGGCCCTGGCCGATCTTCTGGTGGTCGACGGCGACCCCAGTCGGGACCTGGGCTTCCTGACCGACCCGGAGCGTAATCTGCGTCTGATCATGAAGGGCGGCCGCATCCACAAGGAGAGCCTGGGAGCCGCCTCATGAAGGCTTGGCCGCTTCCACTGATCCTGGCACTGGGGCTGGCCGCGCTGAGTATGGCGTCCCAGGCCCATGCCGATAGAGGTGGCTGGCGCTTCCAGGTCACCCCCTATGCCTGGATGGCCGGCCTGGCGGGGGATGTCCGGCCCACCGCGCAAGCCCCCACGATCAGCACCTCGCGCCCCTTCGGCGACGTCCTCGATGACCTGGACGGTGCCCTTTTCCTGACCGGCAGCGCCCGACGCGACCGCTGGGTGCTGTTCGGCGACCTCACCTGGGCCTCGCTGAGCCATGAGGGCGCACTGGCACCCGGGGTCGCGGTCGAGGGCAAGCTGCGCCAGCGCTCGTTCACGGGGGCGGTGGGCTACCAGGTAGTCAGCCAACCCGACCACCGCCTGGACTTG
>CAYWBG010000398.1:0-1509 GCA_964456005.1 uncultured Halomonas sp. | reverse complement strand
CACATCCTGGGGCGGGCGCACCAGCAGGGCGCCGGCCAGGCCATGGGCCACCTGTCGGGCAGTGCCCTGGTGGGGATGCGGATGGAACCAGTGCAGGCCGGCGCTGCCCTCGGGAAGGGTGTAGTGGTAGCGGCGTGACTCGCCTGGCGCCACGGCATCCCAGGGGGCGCCATCCTGGGCCTGGGGAACCGGCACGCCGTGCCAATGCACGGTGGTCTCCTGCTCCAGTTCGTTGATGAGGGTGATGTCCAGCTCATCCCCCTCGCGCACCTCGATCAGCGGCGCCACCTTGCCGTTGTAGAGCCACAGCCTGGCCTCGAGCTCATCGCTCAGCGGCACCGCGTGGGGGGCCGGGGCCAGCGCACTGCGGAAGCGGCCTGCTGTATCGCTCAGGTTGTTGAGTCGCGGCAGCGGCTGCAGCGGCTGGCCGCCTTCGGGAAGCATGGCAGGCGCCATGCCGTGGCGTTGCCCGCGGATAGTGGCGAAGGCCATGTTGCCGACCGCAGAAAAGACCAGGCCGCCCAGGGCCGAGTAGCGCAGAAATTGGCGACGATTCATCAGATTGTCCTCGTGACATGAACACTCTCACTGCGGGTCGATCAGCCACAGTGCCATTCGGGAGAGAGGTTCAGACGCGAGGAGGACGCTCGAAGGGCGCGGGAGGCCCGGACGGATTGCCCAGGTCATGCCCGGACAGGGAGAGGGAAGATACCACCGCCTCAGCGGCCAGCCGAGCCATGGAGGCTCCGCACTGGGCGCAGGGCAGGCAGCAGGGGGACGCTACAGAGGAGTGTGACTCGCTCGGCTCGGCCGTTTCCGACGTGTTCCATGCCATCTGGTCTTCCACGGACAGGCTCTCCAGACAGGCCGCATCGCCATGGTGACCACCCGCAGCCACGGGCGCCGCGATGGCCAGCACCAGAGCCATCAACAGGCTGAGCAGGCAGTGGGAGGAGAGTCGACGCATGGGGTAAGACGGCCTTGTGAGCCTATGGATAAAAAGAGTATTTCATGGCCCCGAGTGAACCCGCAACCTGGGTGCAGCACGCAGGCTTGCCGTCAGACATCCTTTGATATGAATCAATGGACAGGGCGCGCCGTTGGACTAGGGTAAGGACAACACAGTACCGATAAACGAGCCCCCGTCATGCTTCCACAGGCGCCCGAGCACAGCGCAAGACCCAGCCAGAGAGGATTCCCTCTCTGGCTGGGTGCCACGCTCCTCCTGGCGCTGCTGCTGGCCACGCCTCTGACCAAGGCTGACGTGGAGCAGCTTGCCCACCCGGGCGACCAGATTGCACCAGCCGGCCTCGAGCTCGCCTTCGGCGAGGCATCGCCAGATGCCTGGCTCACTGCGCCGTCCGACTTGCCCCACTGCCACCATGACCATGCCTGGCACCCCCCGTCAGGCATCTTGCCCCGCAGCGAGGCACCCGACAGCGCGCCTGAAGTGACCATCCCGGCAACACACATTGCCGGGCCGCCGCACCTCACCTCTCCGCTTGGCCA
>CAYWBG010000397.1:0-1522 GCA_964456005.1 uncultured Halomonas sp. | reverse complement strand
CCGAGCGCCGAGCGCCGAGCGCCGAGCGCCGAGCGCCGAGCGCCGCAGGATGCTGCCTGACGCCCGGTAGGCGTCAACAAGAACCCCCGCCGGATTCGACCCGGCGGGGGTTCTCACTTTCTACCTCAACATCTACCGCCCGTTGCCAACCTGCTGGGCGCTAGGCGCTTGCAGCTAGGCGCTTGGCGCTTGGCGCTTGCCGCTGTCAGTGCGTATCCCGAATCACATCGGTCCCGTCCGGAATATCGAAGGCAAAACGGCTGTCGTCGATGGAGGCGTTCATCTGCACGTCGCTAAAGGAGATGGCGGTGCGCTGGCCGGTACTGTCGTTCATCTCCAACCCGACCAGGCGCTCGCCCCGAAAGGTCATCTTAAGCTCCTCGAAGAGGGTGTCCGGATCCCTGGGCGTCAGCGTAAAGGTCTCGGCGCTACCTTGCTGTGAACGCGAGACGCTGTAGCTGCCGGTCAGGTCTCCGGCGCTGCCGGAAAGCAGCAGCGCGGGGGTGTGGGTCACCCGCTGGTCCAGCGCCTGAATGGTGACTTGCTCCAGGTCGGGGTCATACAGGGTGACCTCTTCGCCGTCGGAGATGACCTCCTGCTGATAGGGGGCATCTACCTCCCAACGGAACTTGCCGGGGCGTGACAGCCACATCCTACCGTTGGCCTCCTGCAGGCGCTCGCCGCTGGCATCGAGGATCTGCTGCTGGAAGGCGGCCTCGTAGGTCTCGAGTGGCTCGAGTATACGTGTCAGGCGCTCGGCCCCTTCACTGGCCAGGGCCGAGAGCGGCATGGCAAGGGTCACGGCGAGCACTGCAAGGGTCTTCTTCATCGTCTATGTCTCCCTGGACGGGTCCCTGTTGGGTTCCTGACTCTCGGACCGGCCAGAAGTCAGTCGGTTGCGGGCCCGGCGATGCTTCCACCTTTGCTGCATGGTTGGCCGAGGTGTCTTCACCCCGGCTCAGTCGCGGGCGGAGGGCGGCGCCAGCACTTCACGGGCGCCGTTGGTGCCCATGCTAGAGACCACCCCGGCCATCTCCATGGCCTCGACCAGGCGCGCCGCGCGGTTGTAGCCGATCTTGAACCGGCGCTGAACGGCCGAGATGGAGGCTCGGCGCGAGTCGGTCACGAACTGCACGGCCTCGTCATAGAGGGCGTCCTGCTCAGCATCGTCGCCATCGCTGCCCTCGGCCTCCAGACCGGTAAGTGCCTCGGCGGAGACCCCCCCAGAAAGGATCTCCTCGATATACTCCGGCTCACCGCGACGCTTCCAATCCTCCACCACCCGGTGCACCTCATCGTCGTCGACGAAGGCCCCATGCACGCGAGTCGGCATGCCGGACCCCGAGGGCAGGTAGAGCATGTCACCGTGACCCAGCAGGTTCTCGGCACCGCCCTGGTCGAGAATAGTGCGCGAATCGACCCGAGAGGAGACCTGGAAGGCCATCCGCGTGGGGATGTTGGCCTTGATCAGACCGGTGACCACGTCCACCGAGGGACGCTGGGTGGCGAGTATCAGGTGGAT
>CAYWBG010000396.1:0-1542 GCA_964456005.1 uncultured Halomonas sp. | reverse complement strand
CGGCTGGCACGTCCTCGAAGCCCACCAGCCCCACCGACTCCAGGGCCGCCAGACGCACTGCCTCGTTGTCCGTCTCGCTGGCCAACGCCTGGTACCAGGCCAGGTTCTCCAGCGGCGTCAGGGCCGCCTTCACCCCGGGAGCATGACCGAGATAGAGCAGACTGGACAAGAACTCCAGGCGCGCCTGGCGCATCGGCCGATCATTCCAGAACAGCTCGCCTTGGTAGTCGGCCAGCTGGCCGGAGAGGATCTTCAGAAGGGTGGTCTTGCCGCTGCCGTTGGGCCCCTCGACCCTCACGATCTCGCCATTGCGAATATCCAGATCGAGCTCCTCGAACAGCCACCGATCATCCCGTTCACAGGCCAGCTTTCGGGCTTGCAGGCGAAGGGTCAAGGCACACTCCGGAATGGCGATAATTTGGCCCGAAACTCTACACGGAAAGCCGTTTTGCTACTAGCCATCCGGTTGCGTCAGGCGGTCGCGGCTGACCTGCATCAAGGCTCTCAGCGATGGGCTGCCTTGCCAGATTCGCCGCCCCTGCTATGCTTCGTCATTACTGTATGTTTCAACAGTGCCTATCGCCGACAGGAGAAACCGACCATGCTCGAGGTCCCATCGCGCTTTTTCCACCGCCGCCCCAACCTGCCCTTGGCCGAGGCCTGGGCCCCTTTGCCTGAACAAGAGCTGGCCCCGGAGCAGATGACCGAGCTCCCCCTGCTGGGCTGCGTCTCGGCGGGGCTGCCCATGGAGGCCTGTGTCGACAGCACCAGCATTCGGGTGCCCTCCAGCATGGTAAGGCGCAACACCTACGCCCTGAAGGTACGCGGCAACTCCATGATCGATTGCAACATCTACGACGGGGATGTGATCATCATCGAGCGTTGCGAGAGCGCTGAGAACGGCGAGACGGCGGTGGTGATGATCAACGACCAGGAGGTCACCCTGAAGAAGCTCTACATCGAGAAATCCGGCGTGCGACTGCAGCCCGCCAATGAGAGCATGCCGCCCATCATCCTGAAAAACAGTGACATTCAGGTGCTGGGGCTGGTGATGGGCGTGGTCCGCCAGGGCGAGATGGCAGCCTGATGCGCTACCCCGTCCCCGACCTGCCCGCCGGCAAGCGCCACGCAGGCGAAATCGAGGTCGAGAAGAGCCGCTTCCTGGCCTGGCTCTGTTACGCCCCCGACGTCGGCGCCTTCGAGGCGATGCTGGCCGAGGCGCGACGCCTTCACCCCGGCGCCAGTCACCACTGCAGCGCCTTCATCGCCGGACCGCCCGGCGAACAGTCCGCCATCGGTTTCTCCGACGATGGCGAACCCGGCGGCACCGCCGGCCGCCCCATGTATCAGGTGCTGCAGGGCTCGGGGCTGGGCCAGGTGGGTTGCGTGGTGACCCGCTACTTCGGCGGCACCAAGTTGGGTACCGGCGGCTTGGCCCGCGCCTATGCCCAGGCGGCCAGCCAGGCCCTCGAGACCCTACCCCGTCGCGAGGTGGTCGAGCGTCGTCCGCTGCGACTTCAGGTGGCGTTTGCCAGCGAGGCC
>CAYWBG010000395.1:0-1554 GCA_964456005.1 uncultured Halomonas sp. | reverse complement strand
TCCTGCTTGTTGGTCTTGAAGTGGTCCTGCAGGCCATCGATGTTGGCGCTCAGCAAGGCCACTTGCACTTCGGGGGAACCGGTGTCGTTATCGCCGCGACCATACTCGTTGACGATTGTGGACTTCTGCTCGGCTGTCAGTGCCATCTGTCTCTCCAGTAAGCAATATGCCTGAATGATGTGTGTGTGAGACCACGCATATTTGCAGTCTCGGTCGTCTCTCCCTTAATCGGCTGCGGTGCTCAGCAGCCGTTTCGGTGCCACCTCCTGTGGCGCCGTGACTGCGCCGAGGCCCAGGAAGGCCCCGTCGCAGTAGAGTCTTGGCGTCTCGCCGACATCGAGACCGGTCGCGTCGGTCCTGGCCGCCTGACCGTGAGTCAGGCGCTGGGCAGATGCGGCATCGACCTCGAGTCGCGGCAAGTGGTCGACCAGAACATCGAGGGGTAGCAGCACCGCTTCCCTGGCAGCCTGGTTCGGCAGCGCCTCGAGGGTGTCGAGAGTCAACATGCCTTGCGTATCGAAGGGGCCAGTGGTCAGGCGCCGCAACATGCTGATATGCGCGCCCGTACCCAGAGCCCGACCGATGTCTTCGGCCAGGGTACGCACGTAGGTACCCTTGCTGACCCGCACCTCGACTTCGAAGGCGCCGCCCTCGAAGTCGAGAAGCCGAGCATCATACACTGTCACGCGCCGTGCTGCACGCTCGATCGACTTGCCTTCACGGGCCAGCTCGTAGAGCTTGCGACCCTGGTGCTTGAGCGCCGAGACCATTGGCGGCACCTGGTCGATCTCGCCGCGGAAGCGCGTGAGCACGCCCTCTACGTCGGCCGCCGTAAGCGCCGGCACCGCCGGGCGCTCGATGACCGTGCCCTCGGCGTCGCCGGTATCGGTCACCGCACCCAGTTCGACCCGGGTGCGATAGGTCTTGTCGGCGGCCAGCAGGTGGGCGGAGAACTTGGTCGCCTCACCGAAGCAGACTGGCAACAGCCCGGTGGCCATGGGGTCCAGGGTGCCGGTGTGACCGGCCTTCTGGGCCTGGAACAGCCGCCGAGCCCGCTGCAGGGCGTGATTACTGGAAAGCCCCTTGGGCTTGTCCAGCAGCAGCACCCCGTTAACCGGCAGGCCGCGACGACGACGCGCCATCAGTCGCGCTCGCTGTTGCTGCCGGGCTCGCCGTCGCCATCCTCGTCATCCTGCCGAGAGCGGTCGCTGGCGACCGCCTCCTCGATCAGTGAGGAAAGCCGCTGACCACGCACCACGCTCTCATCGTAGTGAAAGCGCAACTCCGGCACATGACGCAGCTTGATGCGCTTAGCGATCTGGCCACGCAAGAAGCCGGCGGCCTGTTTGAGCACCTTGAGATTTTCCTGAATGTGCTCCGGGGTGTCCTCGCCCAGCAGGGTCACGTGGACGTCGGCATAGCCGAGGTCACGGCTGACCTCGACACCGCTCACCGTGACCATCCCAAGACGCGGATCCTTCACCTCGCGCTGGATGAGTACCGCCAGCTCCTTCTGGAGCTGGTCGGCTACCCGGTCGGTTCGCTTGAACTCGC
>CAYWBG010000394.1:0-1569 GCA_964456005.1 uncultured Halomonas sp. | reverse complement strand
GTGCCATATTCCGGCTGTTCGGGCTGACTGGCCCAGGAGGTGGCATAGGCGCCGGGATTGCCCGGCTCGGCGCCGTCGCTGCCCAGGCTCTCCTCGCCGATCAGCTCGGCCCGCAGGGCCAGATAGTCGGGCGCGAGCATCAGCGACCAGTCACCCCCGGGGGGGTCGACAAAGTCCGGGTCGCCGATGTACTTGCCCCGGTCGGCGAAGGCCAGCCGCGAAGCCTCCAGGAAGTGATGCAGCCAGGGCTCGCCGGGCAGGCCCTCGTCCAGCGGTGCCTCTACCTCGGGCAGAGACTCCATGATGCCGAGGATCTGCATCATGGTGAGTTGCCCTGACGAGGGCGGCGGAAAACCGCAGACCTCATAGGCACGCCACGGCGTACAGAGGGGATCGCGCTGCTTGGCCGAATAGCTGGCCAGGTCTTCCAGGGAGAGCACCCCGCCGCGGCTGTGATGGCCCTGCACCCGCATCACCAGATCGGTGGCAATATCCCCGGTATGCAGTGCCGAGCTGCCATGATCGGCGAGACGGCGCAGTATCTCGGCCAGGGCCGGGTTGCGCAGGGTGGTGCCGGCGGCCAGTGGCTCGCCGTCGGGGTAGTAGAAGGCGCCGCCCAGGGGGTCGTCGCGCAGCCGTTCCTCATTGGCCAGGCTGGTGGCCAGACGCGGACTGACCGCGAAGCCCTCCTCGGCTAGCCGAATGGCGGGGCCGAAGAGTTCCGCCCAGGGCAGCCGGCCATGTTCGCCGTGGGCCATCTCCAGCATTCGCACGGTACCGGGAACACCTACCGAGAGCCCGCTGGCCGCCGCCTCCATGAAGGACAGCGGCTCGCCCTCACCGTCCAGGAATAACTCACCGTCCACGGCGGAGGGTGCCCTCTCGCGACCGTCATAGGCGGTGACCGCTTCTCCGTCATGGTGCATCAGGAAGGCACCACCGCCGATGCCGCTGGACTGGGGCTCGACCAGGGTCAGCACCATCTGCACGGCAATGGCCGCGTCGACGGCGCTGCCGCCGGCCTTGAGCACCTGGTAGCCGGCATCCGTCGCCAGGGGATTGGCGGCGGCCACGGCGAAGCGCTGAGTGGCCCAGCCGGGCTTCTCCTCGGTCTCGGAAGCCACCTCGGGGGCGATAGCCGGCATATCGTACTGGAAGGCGACCTCTGCCTGGGCGGAGAGCGACAGGCCGAACATCAGCGCGGCAGTGAGCGGAACCCCCAGGCGGCGGCGGAAGGGAACGGGCGGAAGGGTCATGGGACTGGCTCCTTGTCACGTAGATGAGTCCATCAGCATAGACGAACGGCGCCCGAGGGGAGCCGTTCGTCGTCATCGCTGCCTCGCCGGCGCTTGCCTTGCCACTCAGCCGGTGGCCTCGGCACTCTCGAGGTTACCGGTTGCCTGCTGCTTGAGGCGACGGAACTTCTTGGACAGCCCCTCCAGCTTGGCCTCCCATTCCGGGTCCGGCGTCTGCCCTTCGGTGGCCTTGAAATACGCCTGCATCATGCAGGTGACGGCGAAGGGCTCGAGCACCGCCACCTTGACGCTCCAGGCGAACAGCAGCGCCACC
>CAYWBG010000393.1:0-1570 GCA_964456005.1 uncultured Halomonas sp. | reverse complement strand
ACCCCCGCGATAGCGTCGTACCCAGCAGGTGCTGGGCGCCGGGGACCAGCCACACCGGGTCGAGGCGGGTGTTGGCGGATTCCACGCAGAGAAACTGGCGCCCGACCTCCGGCGGCGTATCGGCCGGCAGTTGCTCGCCCGGGTGCCAGACCACGGCGGAATCGCTGCCCTGGCGGGCGACGCGCAGGCGGCGCGCCCCGTCGTCCAGGACGAGCTCGGCGTTGGTGTGGTAGATACGGTCGAGCCCGCCGCGCACGGCCAGTTCGCCCTGCTGTTCGCACTCCGCGAAGCCGGCCAGCTTGTCCAGGTAGCGAGCACCGGGAAGCCCCTCGAGGCGGCAGGCGAAGGCGTCATTCACGGCGAGATAGCTGTGCAGGGCGCCGCTGATCTTCACCGGCGTCTCGCCGACGTGCTCGGTGATCAACTCCACATGCAGGCGGCGGGCATTGGCCTGGACCACCAGTCGCGGCACGAGTTGGTTGTGCAGCCGCTGAAGCGGCGAGAGATGAAGCTCCACCCCCTCCTCGTGCTCATCCACGGCGTCGAGACGCCAGTCGGCCAGGCGCGCCGGGCCGTGGAAGGGGCCGCTGCGGTCCTCGCTCTCGTCGGCATAGCGGTCATCGGCGAACCAGGGCCAGCAGAGCGGGATGCCGCCGCGAATGGCGCCAGGCAACGCCTGGGGCGTCGGGGTCACCCAGAGCCACCCCTCACTGTCATCGGGGTTCGGTCGGAAATGGAGCACCTGAGCGCCCTGAAGCGACACTGCCATCTCCCCCCAAGCCTCGTTGGCAAGCCACACCTCGCGGCCGGCCCAGTGGGTGTGGCGCTGGCCGGTGGTCTCGTCGAGCAGGGTCCTGAGCGAAGCGGGGATCATGGGGGCCTCCTGGGCTGATGGCGCGTTGCAGTGGCGGCATAGCCTAGCACGCCTGCCCGGCTCGGCTCAGGCATCCTCGTCGTGGATCTGCCCGGCCTGGCGCGCCAGGTCGTCGGCCTCGAAGCCGCCGAACACCGAGGCGCCCTGTTCGGAGCCGCTGGCCAGGTGACGGAAGCCGGCGAACAGCTCGCGGCCCAGGCCCACGTGATGGGGCTCGAGATGCGGCTCGACCGCCGCACGCTCGGCCCAGTCACGGGCGGCGACCCTGGCCTCGAGGGTCCCGGCGTTGGCGTCCAGGCGCAGGATGTCGCCATCGCGCAGTTTCGCCAGGGGGCCGCCGTCCAGGGCCTCCGGAGTGATGTGAATGGCCGCCGGCACCTTGCCGGAGGCCCCGGACATGCGCCCGTCGGTGACCAGCGCCACGCGGAAGCCGCGGTCCTGGAGCACGCCCAGGTAGGGGGTCAGCTTGTGCAGCTCCGGCATGCCGTTGGCCTTGGGGCCCTGATAGCGCACCACCACCACCAGGTCGCGATCCAGCTCGCCGGCCTCGAAGGCCGCCTTGAGCGCGTTCTGGTCCTCGAAGATCCGTGCCGGCGCCTCCACGATGCGGTGCGCCTCGGCCACCGCCGAGACCTTGATCACGCCGCGGCCCAGGTTGCCGTCCAGCACGGTGAGCCCGCCGGTGGCGGCGAAGGG
>CAYWBG010000392.1:0-1574 GCA_964456005.1 uncultured Halomonas sp. | reverse complement strand
GCCAGGGCATGGTCGTGGGTGACCAGCACCAGGGTGGTACCGGCCTCGCGGTTGAGGGAAAAGAGCGTGTCGATGATGCGCTCGCCGGTGGCCGGGTCCAGGTTGCCGGTGGGCTCGTCGGCAAACACCAGCTCGGCGCCGGTGACGAAGGCCCGGGCCAGGGCGACCCGCTGCTGCTCGCCGCCGGAGAGCTGCTTGGGCAGGTGGTCGAGTCGCTCCCCCAGCCCCACCCGCGTGAGCCACTCTTTTGCGAGGGCTTCGGTGCCGGGCCGGGGCGAGAGCTCCAGCGGCAGCATCACGTTCTCGAGGGCAGTGAGGGTCGGCAGCAGCTGGAAGTTCTGGAACACGAAGCCCACCCGACCGGCACGCAGCCGGGCGCGACCATCCTCGTCCAGCTCGGCCAGTGTCTCGCCGAACATCGACAGCGTGCCGTCAGTGGGCAGATCGAGCCCGGCCAGTAGCCCCAGCAGGGTCGACTTGCCCGCACCGCTCTGTCCGAGGATCGCCACCGTCTCGCCGGGGAACACCGAGAGGGCCAAGTCACTCAGAATGGTGAGCTGCCGGTCGCCGCTGCTCACCTGCTTGTTGAGGTGCTCGGCGTGTAGAATCGGCGTCATGTCCATGCGAGAGGTGTCGTTCATGTTGAAGGGATTTCCTGAGGTTGCGTTGCATCGATTCACCGCCTGGCTGCTTGTTCTGCCCCTGACGCTCGTCCTGGCGCTGGGTGCCGTCGCGGCGCAGGCCGGGGAGCGCCCCACCCTGCTGGTGATGGGCGACAGCCTGAGCGCGGCCTACGGCATCGAGGCCGATGAGGGCTGGGTCAGTCTGCTGGAGTCGCGCCTCGACGGAAAGGCGCGAGTGGTCAACGCCAGCATCAGCGGCGAGACCTCGAGCGGAGGCGCCAACCGGCTGCCCGAGCTCCTCGGACAGCATGCCCCGGACATCGTTCTGCTGGAGCTGGGCGGTAACGACGGCCTGCGCGGCCTGCCGCCGGGCCAGTTCGAGACCAACCTGCGGCGCATGATCGAGGCCAGCCAGGAGGCCGAGGCCGAGGTGCTGCTGCTGGGCATCGATATTCCCCCCAACTACGGCCAGGCCTACCGTGACGCCTTCACCGGGGTCTACCACCGCCTGGCAGACGACTACGACCTGCCCCTGGTGCCCTTCCTGCTCGAGGGGGTGGCGCTGGACGCGACGCTGATGCAGGGCGACGGCATCCACCCCACCGCCGAGGCCCAGCCGCTCATCCTGGAGAATGTCTGGCCCGAGCTCGCCACCCTGCTGGAGGAGAGCGACCTGAGGCTGGCCGCCCAGGAGTGACGCCGGGCGCGGCGTCGTTCAGGGCTGGCTGACCGGGGCCGGCGCCGTCTGCCACTGCTGCAGCCCCAGGCCTCCGAGGATCAGCACCAGGCCGATGAGCGTGGAGGCCAGGAGGGGTTCGCCCACCACCAGGTAGAGCAGCAGCAGCGACACCGGCGGCGAGAGGAAGATCAGGTTGGAGACCTTGGCCGTGCGCGACACCCGGTGCACGGCCAGCTGCCAGAGCACGAAGGCGATGCCCATCTCGAAGAGCC
>CAYWBG010000391.1:0-1580 GCA_964456005.1 uncultured Halomonas sp. | reverse complement strand
GCTCGGCCAGGCGCGCCTCGCTGTACTCCAGGAAGATGCGCTCCTCGGCGAAGCCATGGACGTTGACCTTGGCCACGTCGTCGAGCATCAGCAGCCGATCGCGGACGTCATCGGCCACCGCCTTGAGCTCCGCCTGTTCAAAGCCCTCGCCGGTGAGTGAAAGCATGATACCGAAGACGTCGCCGAACTCGTCGTTGATCCTCGGCGCCATCGCTTCCTCGGGCAGCTGGCGCCGGTTGTCGTCGATCTTGCGGCGCAGCTTGTCCCAGCCGGCCTGAACGTCCTTGACGTCGGGTCGCAGCTCCACTCGGATGATGGAGACCCCGGCCCGGGAGGTGCTCTCCACATGGTCGAGCTCCGGCATCTCCATGATGGCGGTCTCCAGCGGGTCGGTGACCAGCTGTTCGACCCGCTCCGGGGTGGCACCGGGCAGATAGGTGACCACCTGGGCGACGCGCACGGTAACCGCGGGATCCTCGGCCCGGGAGATGGAGAGATAGCTGATCACCGCGCCCAGCAGCACCACTAGCAGGCCGGCGATGGTGACGCGGTTGTAGCGCAGCGCGGCCTCGGTGAGAGTCACGGTGAGACCTCCTCCGCGTCGGGGTGATGGTCATCGATCAGCTTCACCCGCATGCCGTCGCGTAGCCGACTCATGCCCGCCACGATCAGGTGCTCCCCAGGGTCAAGACCGGCCACTACCTCCAAGCGCTCACCGTGGCGCTCCCCCAGAGTCACGGTATGACGCTGAACCGTCGCCGCGCGACCATTGTTGACACCGCTGCCCTCCGGCTCGCCAAGCTCATCGGGTTCGGCGACGAAGACATAATGACCCTGGCTATCCTGCTGAACCGCTACCATGGGCACCCAGAGGCCGCTGCCGTGGCCACCCAGCGGCAGCGTGAGTTCTGCCGCCATGCCGGGACGCAGCCGTTCCCGCTCGGTGTCCGATAGCCCGCGCAACCCCACGCGCAGGGGCCAGGTGGCCTGACGAGGGTCCACCGGCAGGCCGATCTCGGTGACCTCACCGGCCAGGGTGAGATCGGCGAGAGGCAAGCGCACCCGCACCGGTGCGCCGGCCACCAGCTCTCCCAGCAGGTCCTCGGAGAGCGCGGCGCGCACCTCCAGATCATCGCCGCAGGCCAGCACCAGCACCGGATGGCCGGCACCGACGTTCTCGCCGGCCTCCACCAGGCGGCTGGCGACCCGGCAGGCGCCGGGCGCCTCAAGACGGCTGAAACCCAGCTGTCGTTCGGCCAGAACCCGAGCGTCACGGGCGCTGTCGCGCTGGGCGCGGGCCGCCTCGACCTGGGCCCGTGCGGCGTCCAGGTCGCGGGCCGGGGCGCTGCCGGCTTCATAGAGGCGCCGGGCGCGCTGCCACTGGGCCTCGGCGTTGGCCGCCGCCGCCTCGGCGCCGGCCAGGGCCGAGGCGGCACGATCGCGCTGCAGTCGAAGGTCGGTGGCCTCGAGGCTGGCCAGAAGCTGGCCGGCCTCGACGGTGTCACCCACGGAGACCTCGTGCGATGCGAGTTGACCTGCCACCCGGAAGCTGAGGCGTCGGTTGGCGGCGGCCTCCAGGC
>CAYWBG010000390.1:0-1580 GCA_964456005.1 uncultured Halomonas sp. | reverse complement strand
ACGACCAGCCGTCGATGGCCTCGAGGCGCGTCTGCAGCTCGGCCATGCGGCGCATATCCGGCGCATCCTCGTGGATCAAGTGGTGATACTCGGAGAGCAGTTCTCCCGCCTCGGGCAGGCCCTGGGCCACCATGTCGAAGATGGTCTGGCCGGTGGCCTCGGGCAGGTCCTGGGCGAGCACGCCGATCTTCAGCCCCGGGGCGCGCCAGATGCTGCCGCCGTCGGCCTGGATCTCGCCGGCCACCAGCTTGAGCAGGGTCGACTTGCCGGTGCCGTTGCGACCCACCAGGGCCAGGCGCTCACCCTTCTCCAGCACCAGATCGGCGCCATTTAGCAGTACATGGGGTCCATAGGCAAGCTGTAGCTGTTCCAGACGTAGCAGGGTCACGCAGAGTCCTCATCAATTCACCAGGGTCGCCAGTGTAACCCATGCAGGGCGCCGCCGCCGCGGGTACAATCGCTTCCCCCGGTTGAACCACTAAGGAGTTCCGCCTTGGCGCACACCGACACCTTCGACGCTTTTCTGCCCGAGGCGCTGCGCTTTACCGCGCCCGCCCCACTGGTGGACATCGGAGCCAACCTGACTCACGCAAGTTTCGAGCGCGACCTTCCGGCGGTACTGGCCCGCGCCCGGGCGGCGAACGTGACCACGCTGATTCTCACCGGGACCGATCGCGAGCACGCTGAGCAGGCAGTGGCCATGGCCCGCCAGCATGGCGATGAGGCCCTCTGCCT
Organism: uncultured Halomonas sp.; assembly: GCA_964456005.1. Lineage (GTDB taxonomy): Bacteria > Pseudomonadota > Gammaproteobacteria > Pseudomonadales > Halomonadaceae > Halomonas. The sequence continues at coordinate 845 of CAYWBG010000390.1, read as the reverse complement.
GCATGCCACCGCCGGGGTACATCCCCACGACGCCAGCCACTGGGACGCCGGCCTCGCTACCGCCATGGCCGACCTACAGCGCCAGCCCGAGGTGGTAGCAGTGGGCGAATGCGGGCTCGACTTCAACCGCAACTTTTCCACGCCCACCGAGCAGGAGCGCGCCTTCGAGGCACAATTGGGACTGGCGGCGGCGTCCGGCAAGCCGCTGTTCATCCACGAGCGCGACGCCGGGCGGCGTATGCGCGAAATGCTGCATGCCTGGCGCGACGACATCGGTGATGCCGTGGTGCATTGCTTCACCGCGGACCGCGACACACTTTACGGCTACTTGGATCTCGATCTGCATATAGGGCTGACCGGTTGGCTGTGCGATGAGCGCCGTGGTCACCATCTGCGCGAGCTGGTCGGCGAGATTCCCCTCAACCGCCTGATGGTGGAAACCGACTGCCCCTACCTGCTACCGCGCAATTTACCTGCCAAACTCAAGGGCAGGCGCCACGAGCCGGCCCTGCTGCCGTGGATTGTGCGGGAGATCGCTCACTGGCGGGGCATGGCCGAGGCCGAGCTGGCCAGCGGCACCACCAAGACGGCACGGCGCTTCTTCCGGCTACCGACAGAGCCCACCATTGACGCAGCCTCCAGTAACCCGGCCCCTAGCGACATCGCAACATGAGGACACCTGACATGGCCCTGACTGGCGACGACAATTCGATCCCCGGCTTCATTGCCGTGGAGACCGGGGAGGACGGCGGCCTGCCGCTATCCATCGCCTGGACGCTGCCCGACGGGCGCGTCAAGCACACCCTGATCCAGCCCGAGGATGACTGGCTGGACACCGAGACGGT
>CAYWBG010000389.1:0-1594 GCA_964456005.1 uncultured Halomonas sp. | reverse complement strand
CAGATCCCAGATCCCAGATCCCAGATCCCACCGTAAGGCTCAGCCTCAGCTAAGCATCACGCCAGTCTGCGATGAATCTCTTTTTTGGTTCAGGGAATCTCTGCCTGGCTCAGGTCCCGCAGAAAGTACGAAAGACGCGCTCGGTGGGTGGCGCCGTCTGGGCGTAGGCCTCGCTACCGGGCTGCTCGGTGAAGGGTTCGGCCAGCACCTGACGAAGGGCCTCGAAGGGAGCGAAATCGTCGAGCTCGGCGGCCGCGGCGATCACCCGCTCCACCTGGTGATTGCGGGGAATATAGAGCGGATTGACCGCATTCATCCGCGCGACGATCTCATCCGAGCCGACGTTCTCATGGGCCAGTCGCTCGCGCCAGCCTGGCAGCCACTCCTGCAGCGCCCTGTCGTTGTCGAAGAGCTCGAAAAGTCCAGGGTCGTCCGCCTCCAAGGCTTCTGCCAGCCGGCGAAAGCTCAGGGTGAAGTCGGCGCGACCCGCCTGCAGCGCCGCCAAGAAGGCCTCCGCCAGCTCGCGATCGCCCTCCTCTTCCTTCACCAGTCCGAGCTTGGCACGCATCGCGGCCAGCCACTGTGCTTCGTACAACGATTCGTAGCGCTTGATGACCTCGGTCGCCTTCTCCACGCCGCGGTCCTGGTCGGCGTCGAGCAACGGAATCAAGGTCTCGGCCAGGCGCGCCAGGTTCCACTGGGCAAGCCAAGGCTGGTTGCGGTAAGCATAGCGCCCCTGCTCGTCCACGGAACTGTAGACCGTTTGCGGGTCATACGCTTCCATGAAGGCGCAGGGGCCGTAGTCGATGGTCTCCCCGGAGATCGCGCAGTTGTCGGTGTTCATCACTCCATGAATGAAACCCAGGCCCATCCACTTTGCCACCAGCGTCGCCTGCCGGACGGAGACGGCCTCCAGCAGCGCGAGATAGCGCGCGGCTTCCTCGTGATCCAGGAGCTCGGGATAGTGACGTTCGATGGCCATATCGGCCAGGGTACGGACCGCCTCCTGATCCCCGCGGGCGGCGAAGTACTGGAAGGTGCCTACTCGCAGATGGCTCGACGCCACCCGGGTGAGCACGGCGCCAGGCTCCGGCCCCCTCCGAAAGACCCGTTCGCCGGTGGTGACCGCAGCCAGCGCCCGAGTCGTCGGCACCCCCAGCACATGCATCGCCTCGCTCACCAGATACTCGCGCAGCACCGGGCCCAGCGGGGCGCGGCCATCCGCGCCCCGCGAGAAGGGCGTGCAACCGGCCCCCTTGAGCTGGATGTCCCGCAAGCGGCCCTCGCGGTCGGTCACCTCGCCGAGCAGCACGGCCCGGCCGTCGCCGAGTCGCGGATTGAAATGGCCGAACTGATGGCCGGCGTAGGCCTGGGCCAACGGCTCGGCACCTTTCGGCACGGCATTGCCCGAGAGCCAGTCGGCGGCTTGGGCCTCGTCGACATTAGTGGAGTCGAAGCCCAATTCCTCGGCCAGCGCCCGGTTGAAGGCCACCAGCCGTGGCGCGGACACGGGGACAGGGTCGAAGCGTTCGAAGAAGCGCTCGGGCAGGCGGGCATAGCGCAGGGTGAACTCGGGAAACATGGCGGCTCCAGT
>CAYWBG010000388.1:0-1596 GCA_964456005.1 uncultured Halomonas sp. | reverse complement strand
TGTTCGGCCATGAAGCAGAACGTGCGGGTATCCCAGGTTTCCTGGATCACCTTGACGCAGCGCACCAGGTGACGGCCGTTGGTCCAGGTCTGGGTCGTGACGGGATTGAGAAAGCTCGTTGTCATTGTCGTATCGCCCGGGCTGCAGCATGAAGGTCTCCGGCCGCGGTACTACCGGGTGCCGTTGAGCGCATTCTGCGCAGGCTGGTGTTCCGCGGCATGCCTGCCAGCGACATGGACATGCCCGTGGCCTCCGGCCTGTTCACCGACTGGGGGACATCGAGTCGCTTGCGCATCACCGAGCGTCGTGGCCAGACAACTGCCCTCCCAGCCGCTGATTCAAACTCACCGCAATCCGTCAGCGTTTCCGCCCGTGAGCGGCCATCCAAAGCATTCCGGTTCCCCCCGAACAACCCCGAGGCCGCCCGACCGGCCCATCAAGAGGACGTATCGCAATGGACCCCAACTCTCCTGTTCACCTGGATGATCCCCTGGCATCGGCACGCGAGGCGACCACCGAGATGCTGACCCAGCGGCGTCGGCACTTCTCGTTGCCCCAGCCCTTCTATAACGATGCCCGGCTGTTCGCCCTGGATATGCAGGAGATCTTCGAAAAGGAGTGGCTCTTCGCCGGGATGACCTGCGAGATTCCCGCCAAGGGGAACTACATGACCCTGGATGTGGGCGACAATCCGGTGATCATCGTGCGGGGCGACAACGGCAGCATTCATGCCTTCCATAACGTCTGCCGGCATCGCGGCTCGCGTCTCTGTACCGGCGAGAGGGGCAAGGTCGCCAAGCTGGTCTGCCCCTATCACCAGTGGACCTACGAACTTGACGGCCGGCTTCTGTTCGCCGGCAGCGACATGGGCGCGGCCTTCGATCTCACCGCCTACGGACTCAAGCCCGTGAGCGTGCGCAGCGCCGGTGGCTACCTCTTCATCAGCCTGGCCGACACCCCTCCCGCCATCGACGACTTCCTGGAGAGCCTCGAGCACTACCTCGCTCCCTACGACATGGACAACGTCAAGGTGGCGGTGGAGTCCAGCATCGTCGAGCAGGCCAACTGGAAGCTGGTGATCGAGAACAATCGCGAGTGCTATCACTGCAGCGGCGCTCATCCGGAGCTGCTTAACTCGCTGCAGGAGTTCGACGACAGCGACGACCCGCGTGCCACACCGGCCTACCGGGCGCTGGTGGCACGCAAGCAGCAGCAGTGGGAGGCGATGGGCGTGCCCTGGAAGCTCAGCCGCCTGAGCAAGCGCAATCGACTCACCCGCACCCCGCTGCTGGAAGGCACGGTCTCGATGACCCTCGATGGCCAGCCGGGATGCCGCAAGCTGATGGGCCGACTACCCAGCGCCGACCTGGGGGTCCTGCGCATTCTCCATCTGCCCAATTCGTGGAACCACTTCATGGGCGATCATGCCGTGGTGTTCCGGGTGATGCCGCTCGGTCCCCAGCAGACGGTGGTGACCACCAAGTGGCTGGTCCACAAGGATGCCGTGGAAGGAATCGATTACGACCCGGCCCAGCTGCGCCGCGTCTGGGATGCCACCAACCAGCAGGATCGCCGCCTGGCGGAGGAGAACCAGCG
>CAYWBG010000387.1:0-1617 GCA_964456005.1 uncultured Halomonas sp. | reverse complement strand
GCAGGCCCCGCAGCCGGGGCGGCAGGCGTCCTCGGTGGCCTCCGTCATGGCGTCGCCTGGGCGATGGCGCCCTTGTCGATGCCCTCGAAGGCCTGCACCCGGGTGTCGAGGCCGGTCTCCCGGGCGATCTGACGGGCCAGCCAGTCGGCGATCCACTCCACCGTGGTGGGGGTCGGCAGCACAACACAGCGGGTCGTCGGCAGGCGCAGGAAGAAGTCGCCCTGGGGCGAGCGGTAGCGGGTGCTGAGCATCGGCGGGAAGCGGGGTTCGGTGTCCTCGACCAGGTCCTCCTCGTCCACCAGGTAGCCATCCGCCAGGCGTTCGGCCCACTGGGCCTCCAGCGCCGGCTGGCGCTTGCCCGCCTGCCAGATGTAGAGCCGTGAACGATGACCGTGGGCGATGCGCTGGCAGTTGCCGGCATGGCGCTTCAGGCCGTGGCTGTAGGTGTAGGCCGCCCCCTCGATCGCCTCCTCCCGCAGGCGCAGGCGAATGTCGCTGACCCGCGGCGGCGGCCGGCGCATCAGCTCCGCCGCCAGGTGGTCGGCCAGGCGCTCGGCACGAATCTCCCCCCAGGGCAGCAGGGTCAGCGCCTGGCGCGGCGCCCGCAGTTCCATGGCCCAGGGCAGGTGGGTGCGCACGCAGAGTCCCTCTTGGCAGTCGTGCAACTCCAGCCCCGGTGCGCGGGTGGGCACCAGCAGGGTGTGGTCGACGCCGGCATCCAGGCGCTGCTTGATCCAGGGCTTCACCTCGCCGAAGTCGAACAGCATGCCGTCCTCGCCGAGGGCCCCGTCGAGTTCCACGTCCACCTGCCAGCTGGCGCCGACCAGGCCCCGGGTCGGGCACCACCAGGAGACGTCGAGCTGGGTCAGGCGGTTGACGAAGAGCGTCATCAGTCGATCCCCGTGATCTTGTGGGTCTGCAGCGACAGGCGCCACAGGGGGTTGGCCAGGCAGTAGGCGATGGTCGCGGCCGTGGTGTCGTGGGCGCCACCGGTCGGCGCGGCGTCCATGGGCTGCAGGAAGAAGTGTCCGAAATCCAGCCCGGTGAAGCGCTCGGGCAGGGCGTCGACCTGGGGGTAGACCAGCTTGAGCTCCTCGCCGCGGGTCACGGCCAGGGCATTCTCGCCCTTGGGGCTGACGCAAAGCCAGTCGATGCCGGCGGGGGCGGGCAAGGTGCCGTTGGTCTCTACGGCGATCTCGAAGCCGCGCGCGTGCATGGCCTCGATCAGGGCGGGGTCGAGCTGCAGCAGCGGCTCGCCCCCGGTGAACACCACATAGGGAACGGCGGCCCTGGCACCTGCGGGGTTTTGCTGCGGCCACAGCGCCGCCAGGTGGTCGGCCAGAGCCGTGGCATCGGTGAAGCGTCCGCCGTTCTGGCCGTCGGTGCCGATGAAATCGGTATCGCAGAAGCGGCAGGCCGCCGCGGCCCGGTCCGACGCCCGGCCGGACCAGAGGTTGCAGCCTGTGAAGCGGCAGAACACGCTGACGCGCCCCGCCTGGCCGCCTTCCCCCTGCAGGGTGGTGAAGGCCTCCTTGACGTGATACATCAGGCGCCCCCCTCGACGTAGGCCAGGGGGTCGGTGACGCCATTGGCGGCGAAGGCCGCCAGGCGCTCGCG
>CAYWBG010000386.1:0-1617 GCA_964456005.1 uncultured Halomonas sp. | reverse complement strand
TCAGCGAGGTGAGCAGCACCGCCCTCACCCGCTGCACCACCGCCTCGTTGAGCGCTGCGTCGATGGCCAACCCCCGCTCGCGCTGCTCACGATAGAAGCTCACCAGAATGATGGCGTTGTTGACCACGATGCCGGAGAGCCCGAACAGGCCGAACAGCGAGAGGATGGTCAGATCGATGCCCAGCGCCCAGTGGCCCAGCAGCGCCCCCACCAGCGAGAAGGGAATGATCGCCATGACGATCAGCGGCAGGCTCCAGGAGGCGAACACCCAGGTCAGTACGCCGTACATCAGCCCGACCCCCACCAGCAGGCCCATGCGCATGTCGGCCAGGGTCTCGCGCTGGTCGGCCGCGCGCCCCTCGAAGCTGTAGTGCAGGTGGTGGTCGCGGGCCAGGGCCGGCAAGAGCTCCGCCGAGAGGCTCTCCTGGATCTGATCCGCAGAGGTCACCGAGGTATCGATCTCGGCGGTCACCTCCACCGCCAGCTGGCCGTCGGCATGGCGCAGCGCCTCGAAGCCCTGGCGGTGGTCGAGTTCCATCACCTGGATCAGCGGCACCTGGCGACCGTCCGGCAGGCTCACCGCCAAGCCGGAGAGGGTGGCGAGCCGCTCGCGCTGGGCCCGGGGCAGCTGCACGCGCACCTCGATCTCGTCGGCGCCCGACTGGTGGATCTGCACGACCTGACCATCGAAGGCGGAGCGCAGCTGGCGGCCCAGTTCGGCGGTGGTCAGGCCCAGCGCCTCGCCAAAGGCGTTGACCCGGTAGATCAGCTGCTCGCGGCCCCAGGGCATATCGTCCTCGGTATCGAGCACCCCGGAGAGCCCCGACATCGCCTGGGCCAGGGTGTCGGCAGCCAGGCGCAGCTCGAGGGCATCCTCGCCGACGAGACGCACGTTGACATCGCGCCCCGGCGGCCCCGCGGCGCGCTCGTTGATGTTCAACGCATCCAGGCCGGCAGGCTCGCGGATGCGCTCGCGCCAGGCGCGGATGAAGGCGGTGTTGCGCACCTCGCGGTGATCCGGCGAGATCAGCTCGATCATCAGCGAGCCCACCTCGTCGGCGCTGCGCCCGGGGGAGCCCCCCTCCTGGGTGGTGCCGTAGCGCGACACCGCCACCCTCACCAGGCCGCCGCCCAGGGCGCTGTCGGTCTCCTGCAGGGTTTCCTGTAGGTGGTCGACGAACTCAGTCACTTGTGCCCGGTCGGTACCGGCCACGAAGCTGGCGTTGGCATAGACCACACTGGACTCCGGGGACGGGAAGAAGTTGAAACCGAGCCGACCACCGGCCAGCAGGCCCGCCGTGACCAGGGTCACCGCCAGGGCGCTGGCCACCGTGGCGCCGCGGTGGCGCAGGGTCAGCGCCGAGAAGCGCCGGAAGGGGCCATGGCGAAAGGCATCGAAACGCCCCTCGAAGCCCTCGCGCAGCCGGGCGATGCCGCGCGGGCGGCGCGAATCCCCCTTGCCGGGCACGAAGGCGTTGCGCAGGTGGGCGGGCAGCACCACGAAGCACTCCAGCAGCGAAGCGATGAGCACGCAGATCATGATCACCGGGATATCGCCGAGAATATTGCCGATCACCCCGCCCACCATCAGCAGCGGCATGAAGGCCGCCACCGTGG
>CAYWBG010000385.1:0-1628 GCA_964456005.1 uncultured Halomonas sp. | reverse complement strand
GTGGCCGGCAGCCTGACCCTGGCCACCAGCCACCATATCGGCCTGCACCGCCTGCCGCCCCTGCTCAAGGCCTATACCCAGAACCACCCCGAGGTGCGTTTGGACCTGCACTTTCTGGACTCCGAGGAGGCCTACCAGGGCGTGCTGGACGGCTCCCTGGAGATCGCCGTGGTGACCCTGGCCCCCCATCCCGATCCGCAGCTCGACGTCGTGCCGGTGTGGATCGACCGGCTCTGCTTCGTCTGCGCCCCGGACCATCCTCTGGCCGCGCTCGAGCATCCCAGCCTGCAGACCCTCTGCGAGCATGACGCCGTGCTGCCCGGCCCACTGACCTTCACCCGAGGACTGATCGAGTCACGCTTCGCCGCGGCCGGCCTGCGCCTGCCCGTGGCGCTCTCCACCAACTACCTGGAGACACTGAAGATGATGACCGCCATCGGCCTGGGCTGGAGCCTGCTGCCGGAGCGCCTGGTGGCGGGCGAACTCCATAAGCTGGCCATCGACCACCCGCCGATCCACCGCCCACTCGGCTATCTGGTCCACCGCAGCCGCACCCTCTCCAATGCCGCCCGGGCCATGCTGGATCTGCTCGAGGCCGACAGGGAGGCGGCGGCCAGGGACCTTACAGGGGAAATTCGTTAGACTGCTCAGCGTCTTCGTCAGGAGCCAGCTCCCGTGCCACCGCCTACCTCCCGGTTACTACCGCCTCAGTCGATATCGCCTCGCCACGCCCTCGCCGGCGGCCTGATCCTCGTCGGGCTCGGCCTGCAGGTGCTGCGTCTGGCCGGCCTGCCGATTGCCCTGCCGGCGGTCAGCTATGCCTTCTGGCTGGCGGTGCTGCTGCTGTGGCCGGACTTGAAGCGGGGCAACCGCCGCCAGGCCGGCATCCTGGCAGGGCTGGGCCTGGCGCTGGCGCTGGTCGCCGCCTGGGGCTACGGCGCCGAGATCGCCTGGCACCGTCTGCTGGACGGCAACAGCTATGTGGTGGCCATGCTGGTGGGGGTGAGCTTCATCGGCCTGCTCGGCACCCGCCAGGGGCGCACTGCTCCGCCGGGCAGCGCCATGACCGGACGGCGCGGCACTGCCAGCACCTGGCTGGGCGTGCACCTGCTGGGGGCCGTGCTGAACCTCTCCACGGTGTTCATGGTGGGCGATCGCCTGCGTCGCCACGGTGAGCTTTCCCTGCCGCAGCTGCTGGCGCTGAATCGCGGACTCTCCAGCGCCGCGCTGTGGTCTCCCTTCTTCGCCTCCATGGGCGTGGTAATGACCCTGGCGCCGGAGATGAACTTCACGACCATCCTCTCCCTGGGCCTGCCACTGGGTGTGCTGGCCGGCACCCTGTCGCTACTGGACCTGTCGCGACGCTTCGACCTTTCCCGGGTGGCCGGCTATTCACTCTCGCCTCGCAGCCTGTTGATGCCGGTGGGCATGGCCGGCCTCGTGCTGCTCTTTCACTACGGCCTGACACCCGGGCTCTCCATCGTCAGCATCATCACCTTCCTGCTGCCGGGGGTCGCGGTGGCCAGCAATCTGCCCCGCGGGGCGGGCTGGACTCTGCGGCGAGTGCGCAGCCACACCCTGGAGCGATTGCCGGCCATGCGCGGCGAGATCTCGCTGTTCCTGTGTGC
>CAYWBG010000384.1:0-1630 GCA_964456005.1 uncultured Halomonas sp. | reverse complement strand
GGCTTGTCGTAGCCGATGGCCCACTGCATCCCCAGGTCCTCCGGGGTCACCGAGCCGTCGGTGTCCTGGCCGACGATGATCAAGCCCTTCTCGGCGCGCAGCACATGCATCGTCTCGGTGCCATAGGGCGTCAGGCCGTACTTTTCGCCATGCTCGAACAGCGTCTTCCAGACGTGCAGGGCGTAGTTGGCCTGGACGTTGATCTCGTAGGCGAGCTCACCGGTGAAGGAGATGCGGAACACGCGCGCCGGCACCTCGGCCACCCTGCCCTCGCGCCAGTCCATGAACGCGAACGCCTCCTTGTCGAGGTCGATATCGGTGATCTCGGCGAGCAGCTTGCGCGCCTCGGGTCCGGTGACCGTGATCGTCGCCCAGTGGTCGGTCACCGAGGTGAAAGTGACGTCGAGTTCCGGCCACTCGGTCTGGTGCCACAGCTCCAGCCACTCCATGACCCCGGCGGCCCCGCCGGTGGTGGTGGTCATCAGGAAGTGGTTATCGCCCAGGCAGCTGGTGGTACCGTCATCCATCAGCATGCCGTCGTCCTTGCACATCAGCCCGTAGCGCACGCGACCGGGTGCCAGCTTGGCCCACTTGTTGGTGTAGACACGCCCCAGGAACTCCCGGGCGTCGGGCCCCTGAATATCGATCTTGCCCAGCGTCGAGGCGTCCAGGACCCCGACGCCCTGGCGGACCGCCAGACATTCCCGAGCCACCGCCTCGTCCAGGGTCTCCTGCTTGCCCTCAAGGATCTGGGGAAAGTACCAGGGACGCTTCCACTGACCGACATCCTCGAACTCGGCGCCGTGCTCTACGTGCCACTGGTGCAGCGCAGTGTAGCGCTCGGGGTCGAAGAGCTCGCGGCAGTGACGCCCGGCGATGGCGCCGAAGGTCACCGGCGTGTAGTTGGGCCGGAACACCGTGGTGCCCACCTCGGGGATCGACTTGGCCAGGCAGCGAGCGGCGATGGCCATGCCGTTGATGTTGCCGAGCTTGCCCTGGTCGGTGCCGAACCCCATGGCGGTGTAGCGCTTGACGTGCTCGATGGACTCGAAGCCCTCGCGGGTAGCCAGCTCGATGGCCGCCGCGGTCACGTCGTTCTGCAGGTCGACGAACTGCTTGGGGGCACGCAGGGAGGGCTTCTCGTGGGGCACCTGGTAGAGCGCACAGGCCTTGCCTTGTCGAATGGCGTCGACCTGGGGCGGCTCGATGCTGCCGGCCGACAGGCCGATGGCGGCCAGCGCCTTCGCCGCCGCGGCCGCGCCGTCTGCCAGCCCCTCGGCCAGATCGTGAATGCCCCGTGCGCTGCCGGCGGCGTGCACGCCCGGCACCAGGCTGGGCACGAAGCCGAGAATCGCGTCGTCCCAGGTGGGCCGCGCGCCGGTGTGGGAAGCCAGGTGGATCACCGGGCTGTAGCCGCCCGAGCTGGCAATGGTGTCGCAGGTCAGGGTCTCGGCCTGGCCGGTCACCTTGAAGGCCTCGGCATCGATGGTGGCAACCCGGGCGCCGCTCACGCGCTTGTCACCCTTGGCCTCGAGCACCGCCGAGCCTGTGATAACGCGAATGCCACGGGCGCAAGCCTGCTCCACCAGCTCACCGTCCGGCGACTGGCGAGCATCGACGATGGCCACCA
>CAYWBG010000383.1:0-1637 GCA_964456005.1 uncultured Halomonas sp. | reverse complement strand
ACCGGCGAGATCAGCGTCTACTGCTCGGTGACCGCCAGCTACAGCTTTCTCTACGAACTGCTGAGCGAGTTCCGTGGCCACCACCCCGGTATCGAGATAAAGCTGCACACCGGCGACCCGGCCGAGGCCATGGCACGGGTGCTCGCCGGCGACGAAGACATGGCCATCACCCCCCGCCCCCGCCAGACACCCGAGGCGCTGGCCTTCAAGTCCTTGACCCGTTCGCCACTGGTATTCATCGCCCCCCACGAGCGGCATGCCTGGATTCCGGCGACGCCCGAGACCCCCGCCGCCGAGCAGTGGCACGAGGTACCGATGGTGCTCTCCGAAGCGGGTCTGTCACGGGAGTTCGCCAACACCTGGTTCAAGGCACTGGGCGTGTCGCCCCGCATCTACGCCCAGGTGGCGGGGCACGAGGCGATCGTCAGCATGGTGGGGCTGGGCTTCGGGGTCGGCGTGGTACCCAAGATCGTGCTCGACAACAGCCCGCTGGTGGAGCGGGTGCGGGTGCTACCGGTGAAGCCGGAACTGCCCCACTACGATGTCGGCCTCTGCGTGCTGGAGCGGCGACTGAAGAGCCCGCTGATTCGCGCGCTATGGGACGAAGTCATCGAGCGCTGAGCCTGCCCATCATGCCAAAGGCCGCCCCGAGGGGCGGCCTTTGGCGTCCGGCAGTTGACCGACCTACAGAGAGAGGACCTTGTCTCCGCGGGCGATACCCGAGACCCCGGTGCGCGCCACCTCGAGGATGCCCACCGGCGCCATGGCCTGCAGGAAGGCATCCAGCTTGGGCGCATCGCCGGTGATCTGCACGGTGTAGAGGCTCGGCGTCACGTCGACGATCTGTGCGCGGAAGATATCCACATTGCGCTTGACCTCGTCGCGGGCCGAGCCGAGGGCCTTGACCTTCACCAGCATCAGCTCGCGCTCGATGTGATTGCCCTCGGTAAGGTCGACCAGCTTCACCACGTCGATCAGCTTGTTAAGGTGCTTGGTGATCTGCTCGATCACCCGGTCATCGCCCACGGTCGTGACGGTGAGGCGAGACAGGCTCTCATCCTCGGTGGGCGCCACGTTCAGCGTCTCGATGTTGAAGTTGCGCTGTGAGAAGAGCCCCACCACACGAGACAGGGCGCCCGGTTCGTTTTCCATCAGAATCGAGATGATATGGCGCATCAGGTCCGCTCCGTCTTGGAAAGCAGCATGTCACGCATGGAGCCCAGGGGCACCTGCATCGGATAGACGTGCTCGTGCGGGTCGACCTTCACGTCCAGGAACACCAGCTCGTGCTTGTCGGCAAAGGTGCGCTCTAGTGCCGGCTCCAGCTCGTCGATGGTATTCACCGTGATCGCCGTAAAGCCGTAGGCCTCGATCAGCAAATGGAAATCGGGCAGCGACTCCATGTAGGAGTTCGCATGGCGGGCCTTATAGTTGAGATCCTGCCACTGGCGCACCATTCCCAGAGAAGCATTATTGAGATTGAGAATTTTCGGACCGATACCGTACTGCTTACAGGTGGAGAGCTCCTGCATCATCATCTGGAAGCTGCCCTCGCCGGTCACGCAGACCACGTCGTCGTCGGGAAAATTCTGCTTGATGCCCATGGCCGCCGGAAAGCCGAAGCCCATGGTGCCAAG
>CAYWBG010000382.1:0-1661 GCA_964456005.1 uncultured Halomonas sp. | reverse complement strand
CACCGGCGAGCTCTCGGTGAGGCCATAGCCCTCCACCAGCGGGGTGCCGGTGACGCTCTCCCAGCGCTCGGCCACGGCGGCATGCAGCGCCGTGCCGCCGGCCGCCGCGGCGCGCAGCTGGCGCGGCGGATAGAGGGTGAACCACTCCTCGTTGAGCAGGGCGTTGAAGAGGGTGTTCACCCCGCTGATCCAGCTGACGGGGTAGTTCTCGATCGCCCGCTGCAGGTTCTGGATCGGCCGCGGGTTGGGCACCAGGACGTTGTGGGCGCCGTGCTTGAAGAAGGCGAGCAGATTCACCGAGAAGGCGAAGATGTGGTAGAGCGGCAGGGCGGTGAGCACGCACTCCTCGCCGTCGCTGATGTGCGAGCCGGCCATGGCCTCGATCTGGGCCACGTTGGCGAGCAGGTTGCCGTGGCTGAGCATGGCGCCCTTGGCGATGCCGGTGGTGCCCCCGGTATACTGCAGCGCGGCCAGGCTCTCCGGCCCCAGGTCGCGCCAGTAATCGGCGACGGTGATGCCTTGGGCCTGGCCCAGCCGCCGGCCCTCGGCCAGGGCCTGGCCGAGCGGGGTCGCCTTGACCTGACAGGGCTTAATCACCCGGTTCCAGTAGCGGAGCACCGCCTGCACCACCTGGCGCACCACGGGCGGGAAGAACTGCGCCAGGCTCGTCACCACCACGTGGCGGATGGCGGTGTGGGGCAGCACCTCGGGCAGCTTGTCGACGAACAGGTCGACGATCACCAGCGCCTCGGCGCCGCTGTCGCGGAACTGGTGTATCATCTCGCCGGCCGCGTAGAGCGGGTTGGTGTTCACCAGCACGCAGCCGGCCTTGAGGATCCCGAAGACCACCACCGGATAGCTCAGGCAGTTGGGCAGCTGCACTGCGACCCGGCTGCCGGGGGCGAGACCCAGCCCCTCGCGCAGGTAGACGGCGAAGGCGTCGGAGGCCTCCTCGACCTGGGTATAGTTGAGCGCGCCGTTCATGCCGTTGGGCATGCAGCTGGTGAAGGCCCGCCGGGCGGCGAAGCGCTCGGCGCTTGAGTGGATCAACGCGGCCAGGTTGGAGTGCGCCGGGGGCGGCAGCTCGGCCGGTATCGCGTCGCCGTGTCGGTGGACCCCGGAGCGGTGGACTGCGGGGTGCTGCTCCGAGGGGAGTGAGGCGGCATCCTGCGGAGACTCCATGGGCTTCCTCCATGAGGCTCGATTGTTATTTTAGTCTCTTCTTCTTACATCGCCTCGGGCGCCAGGTCCACCACCACTGGGTCATGGTCCGAGGAGCGGAAGGGATCGGGGCGAACGAGGGACGCTGCACTCTCCGGGCCATCGTAGCCGAGGAAAGGGGGCTCGTCGGCGTTGATGGGCCAGCGGTGCACCGCCGCCACGGCCGCGGCCAGCGCGGGGCTCGCCAAGGCGTGGTCCAGGTAGCCCGACTCGCCGCGGAATACGTAGGTGTAGCGGCGCTCCGGCGGCAGCTCCCTGGCCAGCAGGTCGACCAGGCCGTCATCGGTCAGGGTGCGGATCGGGTCCTCGGCGCCGTAGGCGTTGAGGTCGCCGATCAGCAGCAGCCGCTCGCTCCCCTCGGCGGCGAGGCGCTCGAGGAAGGCGCTCATGGCCCGGGCCTGGGCGACACGACGCTCGTTCCAGCAGCCCTGGCCGCGGTC
>CAYWBG010000381.1:0-1664 GCA_964456005.1 uncultured Halomonas sp. | reverse complement strand
GTCGAGGCCGGCGCCAGCACCAGGCCGTTGCGGTAGTGGCCGGCATTCACATGCAGGTTCTCGAGCCCCGGCACCGCGCCGATGAACGGCACGCCATCCGGCGAGCCGGGACGCAGCCCCGCCCAGTGGTGCTCCACCTCGCAGCGCGCCAGGGCCGGCACAATCGCCACCGCACTCTCCCACAGCGATTCACGGGCCGCACCATCGGTCGTCTTGTCGAAGCCACACTCCTCCAGGGTGGAGCCCGCCAGCACCCGGCCGTCCGCGCGAGGAATCACATAGCGCCCATCCATCAGCACGACCCGGTTCACCAGCCCCGGGGGCGCCCGGAAGAGAATCATCTGCCCCTTCACCGGGCGCACCGGCAGTGACACGCCGACCGTCTCCAGAATGCCCGCGGCCCAGGCCCCGCCACACACGACCACCTGGTCGCCGGCCACCTCACCGTCTGCGGTGATCACTCCGGTGACGCGCCCGCCGGCCACCGCAAAGCCGCTCGCCCCGCTGCCCTCGCGCAGGGTGACGCGCGGCATGGCGGCGAGCCGCGCATAGAGCGAGCGCAATAGCCGCGGGTTACGGATGCTGCCCAAAGTGGGCATCCATAGCGCTTCCTCCAGGCCCGGGGCGGCTTCCGGCTCCTTGGCATACAGGAAGTCGGCCCCGACGCGCTCCAGCGGCTTACCCATCTCCCGTGCCCAGGCCATGGCCCGGGACTCGTCGTCCACGCGCAGGTAGAGCAGTCCCTTCTGGCGGTACTCGGGGTCGACGCCGGTCTCCTCCAGCAGGCGCAGGGCCAGTTCGGGATAAGTGCCTTCCGACCAGGTCGAGAGACGCGAGATCGGCGAGCTGTAGCGCCAGGGGTAGAGCGGCGAGACGATGCCGCCGCCGGCCCAGGAGGACTCGCGGCCGCAGCGGCCACGCTCCAGCAGGGTGACCGAATGGCCGGCATCGGCCAGTTGCAGCGTCGTCATCATGCCGATGACGCCACCCCCCACCACCAGAAACTCACTCACAGGGAAGATCCACTCTCGCTGATGAAACCACTGACAAAAGGCGAAACCTGATCGTACCGGCACCCGCCAGCCCGGCAAAGCCCTTCCCGCCCCGGCTCCCGCATGAACTGCCCTGGATCAAGTCGACTGTTGCCGCCGACGTGCTGTCGAACATACCCCGCCTAGCATATGATGGAGTCCGCGTCGAGTGTGAGTTCACTAAGTGCTATGATGGCTGACTTGAATTCAAGCAATCGGCGCAGGAGGCGCACCTCCCTGTGAAAGGATATCTCGCGTGTTTCGAAACCTGTTGAAGTCACCGATCAAGGTCTGGGCCATTAAGCAGATCGACGACGCCACCCTGCACCTCTGCGGGGAGGGAACCCCCCAGTCCGACCAGAAGCCGCGCAAGATTCGCGAGGCGCTGCATGCCGGCGAGTTTCACGGCGGTGTGCGCATGGGTGACGCCGGCATCGTGATCAATACCCGCCGGCTGGCAGCCGTGGTGCCGCTGGAGGCGCTCAAGCTGCTGGATAACGGCAATGCCGCCGACTGGCAGGGGCGCCGCTGGGCGGTGTCCCGCGTGCCCCAGCACAGCTGGCTATTCGCCGGCCCCCTGGTGGCCGAACCCAATCCCACCGGCGGCCCCCCGGCGCTGATCAGCCGCGAGGA
>CAYWBG010000380.1:0-1664 GCA_964456005.1 uncultured Halomonas sp. | reverse complement strand
GTGAGCAGCAGCGTCAGGCCGGTAGCGAAGGTCAGGCCGCCGGCGATGGCGCTGGAGAGCTGGGTCCACCACTGGGCCGAGGGAGCCCCGAATCCCAGGCTCGGCGCGAAGAGGTTGACGTTCACCCCCAGTACCATGGGCATCAGGCCCAGCACCGTGGTGATCGCGGTGAGCAGCACCGGGCGCAGGCGTAACCCGCCGGCCTCCAGGGCGGCCTCCCTGGCGTTGAGCCCCTCGCCGCGCAGCTGGTTATAGGTGTCGATCAGCACGATGTTGTTGTTCACCACGATCCCCGCCAGGGCAATGATGCCCATCCCCACCATGACGATGCCGAAGGGCTGGGCGTTGACCAGCAGGCCCAGCAGCACGCCGGCGGTAGAGAAGACGATGGCCGAGAGCACCAGCCCCGCCTGGTAGAAGCTGTTGAACTGGGTGACCAGGATCAGCGTCATCAGCCCGATGGCCACCAGAAAGGCGCCGGTCAGAAAGCGCATCGCCTCCTGCTGGTCCTCCTGCTCGCCGGCCACGTTGACCAGCACCCCTTCCGGCGGGGCGTCCGCCGCTTCCAGTAGGGCGCGCAGTCGCTCATCGGCGCTGCGTCCGGGGGCTACGTCGGCTTCCAGGGTGATGGCCCGGCGCCCGTCGATGCGGTGCAGGGTGCCCACCTTGGGGGCCGGCTCCAGGCTGACGAAGTGCGACACCGGCACCTGCCCGCGGGCGGTGTTCAGGGTCAGGCGTCCCAGCTGGTCCAGGGAGCGATCGCCCTCCGGCAGGCGCACGCGGATGTCCACCTCGTCGTTGACCCCGGCGGGGCGGTAGCTGGCGACCTGCAGCCCGGTGGTAATCAGCTGCACGGCGCTGCCCACGCTGGTGACGTCGGCGCCGAAGCGTGCCGCCGCCTCGCGGTCCACCACGATTCGCCACTCGACCCCCGGCAGGCTGCGGTTGTCCTCGATGTCGCGAAACCCACCCAGCTCGTCCATCAGCCCGCGCAGGTCGTCCACGGCCCGGTCGGTGGCCGCAGGGTCATGGCCGCTGATTTCCAGCACGATGGGCTTGCCGGCGCCCGGCCCCATCTCCTGCTCGCGAAACTCCAGGCGGATGCCGGGTAGCTCCGCGGTGCGTTCGGCCATCTCCTCCAGGATCCGTTCGGCCGGGCGCCGCTGCTGCCAGTCGATCAGCTGGAACTGCAGGACCCCGATCACGTCGTTACCCAGTTGCTCGTTGGGGACGGCGAAGGAGCGAGCATAGAGCGCCTCGACCTCGGTCATGCCCGCCAGGCGTGTCTCGACCCGGCGTACCACGGCGTCCTTCTCCGCGGCGGAGAAGTCGCCGCGGGCGCGCACCAGGACCTGGGCGTTGTCGGGTTCGACGGCGGGGAAGAAGTCCACACCGTGATGGAAGCGTGCATAGCCGGTGTAGATCAACGCCATCAGCAGCAGGGCGGCGAGCAGCGTCAGCCCGGGCCAGGCCAGCAGTCGGCCGAGCAGGCGCCGGTAGAGGCGCCCGCCGGCGGTGACCAGCTCGGCGTCGCTTACTGCCCGCCCTGCTCGGGCGCCGAAGACGCTGCCCAGAGTGGGCAGGAAGACCAGCGCCATGGCCAGCGAGGCCAGCAGGCAGAGGATCACCGTGGCCGGCAGGTACTTCATGAACTCGCCCACCAC
>CAYWBG010000379.1:0-1665 GCA_964456005.1 uncultured Halomonas sp. | reverse complement strand
GACCAGATCCAGCGTTTTCTTTTCGACGATACCAATGTGCGCGGCGAGATCGTTGGCCTCGAGCAGGCCTATGCCGAGGTGCTCGATCGCCACGAGTACCCGCCCGTGATCAATCGCCTGCTCGGCGAGCTGCTCGCCGCCGTGGCACTGCTGACCGATACCGTTAAGCTCGACGGCACCCTGAGCCTCGAGGTGCGCGGCCAGGGGGCGGTTGCCCTGCTGATGGCCGAGTCCAACCCCGGTGGCGAGTTGCGCGCCATTGCTCGGCTGGACGAGGAGGCGCCGATTCCCGGCGACGAGGCGGGCTTTCGGGAGCTGCTCGGCCAGGGCCGAATCATGATCACCCTGGACCCGCGGGAGGGTCAGCGCTATCAGGGCATCGTCGCCCTCGAGCAGGACAGTCTGGCCGCTTGCCTGGGCACCTACTTCGCCCAGTCGGAGCAGTTGCCCACTCGACTATGGCTGGCGGCAGACGGCCAGCGCGCCGGCGGGCTGCTGCTGCAGCGCCTCCCCGACGAGTCCCGGAACCAGGATGACGATGCCTGGGAGCGCACCCTGCACCTGGCCGAGACGGTCAAGGCGGAGGAGCTGCTGGGCCTGGAACCGCTGGAGGTGTTGCGCCGCCTCTATCACCAGGAGACGGTGCGGGTCTTCGACCCCAAGCCGCTGCGCTTCGGCTGCACCTGCTCCCGAGAGCGCATCGGCAACTCCCTGCTGACCCTGGGCGAGGCGGAACTGCGTCAGGTGCTGGCCGAGCACGGCAGTATCGACACCCAGTGCCACTTCTGCCATTCCCGCTACACCTTCTCCGAGCGGGCGATCGAAGCGCTGCTGGCCGCCTCCGACGAGCCGCCCGCCGTGCTGCACTGAATTCATCGAGGCCGAGGCGGTTGTTGCAATGCATCAAAGCCCGGTAGTGAACGGCAACGATGTTGTAGAAAAACTACATGAAGTTCGTCCAAAAACGCCGTTCCCCGCTAGGACGCTTTTTGCCATAATGGCGCCGGTTTTTCCGGCTCGATCGCTTACACTAGACGGGTACACCGCGCGGCGATCGATGACAGGCACCCGTAGCGTCACCACCGGCGCCCGGCACACGAGAGAATTGGCCGCAAGGCCCAGGAATCGACATGACCACACCCCAAGCCGTCTCCCAAGCCCACGTCAATCTCACCAGCGCCGAGCTGATCGAGCGTGCAGTGGCCACCGGCGAAGGCCGCCTGGCCGCCAACGGCGCCCTGGTGGTGAACACCGGCGTGCGTACCGGTCGTTCGCCCAAGGACCGCTTCATCGTCGACGAGCCGTCCACCAGCGGCCAGATCGACTGGGGCAGCGTCAACCGTCCCTTCGAGGCCGGCAAGTTTGATGCGCTCTGGGCCCGTGTCGAGGACTACCTGCTGGGTCGCGAGCATTATGTCTCCGAGCTGCACGTGGGCAGCGATCCCGAGTACTACCTGCCGGTGCGCGTGCAGACCGAGACGGCCTGGCAGAACCTGTTCGGCCGCACCATGTTCGTGCGCCCTGAGGCGTACAACGCCTCCGCCAAGGAGGAGTGGACCATCCTCAACGCCGCCGGTTTCGAATGCGACCCGGCCCGTGACGGTACCCATTCCGACGGCACCGTGATCATCAACTTCGCCCAGAAGAAGGTGCTGATCGCCGGCA
>CAYWBG010000378.1:0-1683 GCA_964456005.1 uncultured Halomonas sp. | reverse complement strand
CGACGTTGCAAGACACCCGCCTACTGGAACCCGAACCCCTCATTACGAGTCCACGACCTTATCTTCGCCCTGCGAGAATGATACATCATGCCCTTCAGACGCCTGTTGCTGCCCCTGCTGCTATGCCTGCCCCTCGCCGCTACCGCGGCGGAGGCCCCGGCGGCGCCGGCCCCCGCCTATCGTCAGGCGGCGCAGGTAGCCGAGAGCGCCGTTCGGGTAGCCCCTCAGGCTTTCAACGCCCGCTACCGGCTCGAAGTGAGTGGCTGGCCACGCACCAGCGTCGACCACCGACTATTCCAGGATGGCGCCTCCTGGCATAGCGAAATGAGTGCCGCCATCGCCATGGCCCGAGGCGAGGAGCGTAGCCGTTTCCTGATCAAGGAAGAGGGCGTGCGCTCGCTGCAGTACAGCAGCGGCTACTCCCTGCTCGGCTTCGGCGGCGACTACCGCCTGGCCCCCGATGACCTGGCCAGCCTGCCCGACCGCCAGGCGGCGCTCTTCGAGCTCTCCCACCGCGCGCTGAACGGTGGCTGTGCCGAAAGCTGCATCATCCGCTATCAAGACCACCGCGGCCGGGAGGAGCACATGGACGTCCAGCGGCTCGGCACCGAGACACTGACCCTGCCTGCCGGCCACTTCGAGGCGCTGGTGTTGGAGGTCACCGAGCCTGACAAGCCCGAACGACGTCTGCTGTTTCGCCTCCACCCCGAGGTCCCCGGCCTGATGCTGAGCGTGGAGTACCACAGGGACGGCGAGCGCAAGAGCCGCCTCTCCCTCGCCGAGGTATCGCTGCTGGAGTGATGCCCGGCTCCGGTCCTGCTAGAGTCGCGAGTTTGCCGTCGCCGCCCCGGCGTCGCTTCAGGGAAAGGGACTCTCGATGCTGAGCGGACTCGTCATCGTCCTGCTGCCATTGGTGGTGGGCTACCTGGTGCCTGTGCGGAATCGCAGCCTGATGGGGCTGATCAACCGCGGGGTCAACGCCTCGATCTACGTCATCCTGCTGCTGATGGGGGTCAGCCTGGGGGGGCTCAACGACCTGGCAGGCCAGCTGTCACGCATGGGCGGTCAGGCACTGACCCTGTTCGCCGTGATCGGCGCCTGCAACCTGGCGGGGCTCGGGTGGCTGTCGATGCGACTCGGGCTGCGTGCCGCCCCTTCCCGGATTGTGCCCGGCGCTCCCACCAGCAAGCTGGCGGCCATGGCCGGCTCCCTCGCCCTCGTGGGGACGGTACTACTCGGCGTGCTGCTCGGCCTGGCGGCCAAGGCGCAGGCACTGCCCGGCCTCCACGATGGCGCCGAGCGCCTCGCCGAATGGGTGCTCTACGCCCTGCTGGCGCTGATCGGCTGCCAGCTGCGCAACTCCGGGATGCCGCTGCGCCAGATCCTGCTCAACCGCCATGGGCTGGCTATCGCCCTCGTACTGGCGGCCACCTCTCTCGCCGGCGGCCTGCTCGCTGCGCCGCTTCTCGACCTGCGCGCCAGTGAGGGGCTGGCCCTGGCCGCCGGCTTCGGCTGGTACTCGCTCTCCGGCATCCTGGTGGGCGACCCCCTGGGGCCGGCCATGGGCGGCGTCGCCTTCTTCAACGACCTGGCCCGGGAACTTCTGGCCTTCGTGCTGATCCCGCTGGTGATTCACCGCCATGCGGCACTGGCCATCGGCTATGGCGGCGCCACCTCCATGGA
>CAYWBG010000377.1:0-1687 GCA_964456005.1 uncultured Halomonas sp. | reverse complement strand
CGCCGGGACGCCGGCCGCCGGGACGCCGGCCGCCTGAGGATCATCGGCGGCGACTATCGTCGCCGGCTGCTGCCGGTGCCGGACAGTCCGGGCCTGCGACCGACGCCGGATCGCGTCCGGGAAACCCTGTTCAACTGGCTCGCCGCTGACCTGCCCGGCGCCCGGGTGCTGGATCTCTTCGCCGGCACCGGCGCCCTGGGGCTGGAGGCGCTCTCCCGTGGCGCTCGGGAGGCGACCTTCGTGGAGCGTGACGGCCGGGTGGCCGGCCAGCTTGAGGAAAATCTGGCGACCCTGGGAGCGGCCGAACGGGGCCGGGTGATCACCGCCGACGTAACGAGCTTCCTCGCCGGTCCGCCGACACCCTGCTCGCTGGCATTTCTCGACCCCCCCTTCCGCCAGGGGCTCGCCGAACCCTGCTGCACGGCCCTTGAGTCGGGCTGGCTGGCCGATAACGCCTTCATCTACCTGGAGTGCGAGAGGGAACTGGAACCGGCGGTGCCGACGTCCTGGCAGCTGCACCGCGAGGTGCGTGCCGGTGACAGCCACGGCCGACTCTTTCGGCGTGACGCGTCGCTGCAACACGACGCTTGCTGAGGTCCGAGCGCAGCGTTACGCTGCTGCCCATTCACGTTATCAATCAAGCAACCTCGCCCCGACCCGGGGCACCGGCTCGGCCTCAAGGACTGTTCAAGAAGAACCGCTCCAGAACGACCATTTCGAAGGGCCATCCCGGAAGGACATCAGGAGAACAGCATGAGCATTGAACTCTTCAACCGGCTCGAGCAGAAGGTCACCAGCGCCGTCGAGGCCCTGGAACTGCTGAAGATGGAGGCAGAGGAACTGCGCGAGGAAAACAGCCGCCTGAAGCAGGAGCGCGAGGAGTGGGAGCGCCGCCTGACCGCCGTGCTGGGCAAGTTAGATGAGATCGAGTCCACCGAGAACGCCTGAGAAAACGCCTGAAGACGGGCATCGCCAAGCTTGGTCGCTGCCACCATCGGACGCCTGCCTCTGCATTCTTCAAAGCGTCGAACCGCGAGATAGCCCAGTTCCCACCAGTGGCCTCAACGCTTGAGGGACAACACCGCACCTCACAGCGAGGTCGGCGACGGGTCTGAAGCCAGGTACCGCTCAGCTACTGGCCGTATCCTCCGAGACCAGCGGCAGCGACATCAGCACCGCATCCTCCCGCCCTGCGCCCGCCGCCCCGGCCTGCCGGGGCGGCGCCGCTTCCGGCCCCTGGGCAGACAGCGGGGGCGCGGGGAGTGGCGGATAGTAGCCTCGACGGCGGCCGTCCTCATCGAATCCCGCGGCGTGGTAGAGAGCAATCGCTCGCGCATTGCCCGCCCGCACCTCGAGCAGCAGCCGCTCGCTGCCCCAGTCGCGCGCCTGCGCGACCACCGCCGCGAGCAGCCGCCTGGCGCCGCCCCGGCCACGCCAGCCCTCGCCCACCAGGATCGCCTGCAACTCCGCCGCGAAGGGCAGTCGAGCCACCGCCGCATAGCCCACCACTTGTTCGCCAACCATCAGGCCAATCAGCGCCGCGTTGCCCTCCTCCAGACTCGCTGCCAGCTGTGTCGGCGAGCCGCCGGTTGGCCAGTCGTGGGCGTCTTCCAGCGCCGCCAGGGAGTCGAGATCGGCCGTCGTCAGGCGCGCCAGAGCAAAACCCTCGGAAAGCTCCCCAGGAAGG
>CAYWBG010000376.1:0-1691 GCA_964456005.1 uncultured Halomonas sp. | reverse complement strand
CCGACGATGCTGATCATCAGGGCCGCCACGAAGAGCTGGCGCCACAGGCCGCTGTCGACGCCGGGCAGCGTCAGCGGCGGCAGGCCCGCCGGCACCTCACCCACCACGGCCACGCCGCGCGCATCGAGGCCGAGCCCCCAGCTGGCCAGCGTGGTCACCGCCACGGCCAGGATCGGCGCGGCCTTGGTCAGCATGTCCGCCGGGCGAGCCGGCACGCCGGCGCCCACCAGGGCAGCCTTGAGCCAGCGACGCGCCGCGTA
Organism: uncultured Halomonas sp.; assembly: GCA_964456005.1. GTDB lineage: Bacteria > Pseudomonadota > Gammaproteobacteria > Pseudomonadales > Halomonadaceae > Halomonas. Next base: position 1,431 of record CAYWBG010000376.1, on the reverse strand, counting down.
GAGGAAGGCCAGCACGCCCAGGCCGATCGCCAGAGTCGGCAGGTGGGTCGCCCCCAGGCTGCCGGCGAGGCTCGAGAGCACCGCCAGCAGGCTATGGCCGCTGGCCTCGACCCCCAGCAGGTGCTTGAACTGGCTGGCGGCAATGATCAGCCCCGAGGCGGTAATGAAGCCCGAGATCACCGGATGACTCAAAAAGTTGGCCAGGAAACCCAGCCGCGCGATGCCCATCAGGGTCAGAATCAGCCCCGACATCAGCGCCAGCACCAGGGCGGCCCCCAGATACTCCGGCGAGCCCTGGGGGGCGACCTGCCCCACCGCGGCGGCGGTCATCAGCGAGACCACCGCCACCGGCCCCACCGCCAGGGTGCGGCTGGTGCCGAAGATCGCGTAGATCACCAGCGGCGCGATGCTGGCGTAGAGCCCCACCTCGGGCGGCAGCCCGGCCAGCATGGCGTAGGCCAGCGACTGCGGGATCAGCATGATGGTGACGATCACCGCCGCCAGCAGGTCGTTCCCCAGAGTGGCCCGGCCGTAGCCGGGCAACCACTGCAGGATGGGCAGGTAACGTTTCGGGTTCATCGTTCAGCGTTTCCCGGCGGCTTCCAGCCGCGGGCGGTGCTCTTCGAGGTCATGACCCGCGGCCCGGGCCGCGGCCAGCAGCGCCGGGATATCGCAGCTCTCGCCTTGGCTACGGGCATGGGCCCAGAGGTGCACGGCACGCTTGCCGCTGCGACAGAAGGCCAGGATCGGCGTGGGCAGGCGTTCCAGCGCCGCCCCGAAGGCCTCAATATCCGCTTCGCTGTACTCGCCCGGCACGACCGGGATGCAGCACCACTCGAGACCCAGCTCGGCGGCGCGCCGGCTCAGCTCGCGGTCATCGGGGTGATCCTCGGCCTCGCCGGGGCGGCGGTTGCAGATCACCGCGCGAAAGCCGCGGCGGGCCACCTCTTCCAGGTCGTCCGGTGTGATGGCCTCGCAGATGGCGAAGCCGGGTTCCAGCTGATGAATCTGCATGGGCATTCGTCTCCTGAACGACTCAGAACTTGTTGACCGGCACCTTGAGGTAGACCTGGCCGTTGTCCTCGGCGGGCGGCATGTGGCCGGCGCGCATGTTGACCTGCACCGAGGGCAGGATCAGCTTGGGCATATCGAGGGTGGCGTCGCGCTCGGTGCGCATCTTGACGAACGCCTCCTCGCTGATGCCCTCGTGGACATGCACGTTGGCCGCGCGCTGCTCGGCCACGCTGGTCTCGTGCTGATATACCTCACGATCCGGCGCCTTGTAGTCGTGGCACAGAAAGAGTCGCGTCTCGTCTGGCAGGGCCAGCACCTTCTGGATGGAGCGGTAGAGGGTGCGAGCGTCACCGCCGGGGAAGTCGCAGCGGGCGGTGCCGTAGTCGGGCATGAAGAGGGTGTCGCCGACGAAGGCGG
>CAYWBG010000375.1:0-1723 GCA_964456005.1 uncultured Halomonas sp. | reverse complement strand
GACAAGCGCTTCCGCCAGGCGGTGATGTACGCCATGGACCGCGAGTTCGCCCGCGACGTGCTGTGGAACGAGCTGGGCAACGTGCCGCTCTCCGCCTTCGGCTCCAACGCCAGGTTCCAGAACGACGAGCTGCCGCCCTATGATCACGACCCGGACCGCGCCCGCGAGCTGCTCGAGGAAATGGACTACGACGGCGAGGAGGTCCGCCTGCTGCCGCTACCCTATGGCGAGACCTGGACCCGCTGGGCCGAGGCCGTGCAGCAGAACCTGCGTGAAGTAGGTATCAACGTACGCACCCAGGCCACCGATGTGGGCGGCTGGAACCAGCGGCTCTCCGAATGGGACTATGACCTGGCCTTCACCTTCCTCTACCAGTATGGCGACCCGGCACTGGGCATCTCGCGCACTTATCTCTCGGACAACATCGAGCGTGGTTCGCCCTGGAACAACGTCGGGGGCTACGAGAACGAGCGCGTCGACGAGCTGTTCAACGCCGCGGCTACGGCCTTCCCGGACTCGGAGCGTGAAGCGCTCTACCATGAGGTCCAGGAGATCCTGCACGAGGATGTGCCGGTGGGCTGGCTGCTCGAACTGGGCTTCCCGACCCTCTATCGCTGCGACGTCAAGGACCTGGTCAACTCCAGCGTCGGCGTCAACGAGGGCTTCCGTGACGCCTGGCTCGACCGCTAAGGGACGCCACTGGCCGTGGATCACGGCCGGCATGTGTCACCCATCAGGGCTTCAATGATGACGCGGGGCGGCTCTCCGGAGCCGCCCCTCTGCCCGCCGAGGGATCCCCATGCTCTATGCCAGATTGATACTATCGCGGCTGGCCAAGGCCGTGATCGTGCTGTTCCTGATTGTCATCTTCAACTTCTTCCTGATCCAGATGGCGCCGGGCGACCCCGCTGCCATATTGGCCGGTGAGGCCGGGGCCACCGACGAGGAGTTCCTGCGCCAGCTGCGCGAGCGCTTCGGCCTCGACCAGCCCCTTTATGTCCAGCTGTGGCGCTATGTCTCGGGCATCGCCATGCTCGACTTCGGCTTCTCCTACCGCCAGCAGATGCCGGTGCTCGACCTGATCATGGCCCGCATGCCCGCCACCCTGCTGCTCACCGGCACCGCCTTCGTGCTCTCCCTGGTGATGGGGATCGTGGCCGGCTCTATGGCCGCCGCCCGGGTCAAGAAGCCCTCCGGCTCGATCATCATGGCGCTGGCCCTGATCTTCTATGCCACCCCGCTGTTCTGGGTAGCGCTGATGTCAGTGGTGCTGTTCTCGGTCTATCTCGACCTGCTGCCGGCCTACGGCATGTATACCGTGGGAGCGGGACACACCGGCCTGGCCCTGGTGCTCGACGTGGGCAAGCACCTGATCCTTCCCGCCACGACGCTCGCGCTGTTCTTCATGGCCATCTACACCCGCATGACCCGTGCCTCGATGCTCGAAGCCAGCCAGCAGGACTTCGTCAAGACCGCCCGCGCCAAGGGGCTTTCGCCACGGGTCATCCAGCGACGTCACATTCTGCGCAATGCCTTGCTGCCGATCATCACCCTGGCCGGCCTGCAGGCCGGCCAGATGGTCGGCGGCGCCATCCTCACCGAGACGGTGTTCGCCTGGCCGGGTATCGGCCGACTGATGTACGAGGCCCTCATGCAGCGTGACTACAACCTGCTGCTGGGCATCTTCTTCTTCTCGGCCGCCCTGGTGATCGTCTTCAACATC
>CAYWBG010000374.1:0-1745 GCA_964456005.1 uncultured Halomonas sp. | reverse complement strand
ATGGCATGCCAGCCGATGAAGCGGGCCGCGCTGTCGGTCACGGCGATGCCGGCCGGCTGGGGATGAATCAGCGGCTGGTTGCCGTTGTAGTAGGGGTGATAGCTGGCGTAGAAGTGGCGCAGGAAATCGTCCAACTCGTGGAGCTGGCCGGTGGCCACATCGACGTTAATGCGAAAGCCACGCCCGGACCACCAGCCGTGGAATTCTGGGTTGACCCAGCGATGGGGGTCGCCCTCGCGGCCGCTGCAGCGTCGCCCCATCTCGGCATAGATGCGGTCAAGATGCGGCACCACGATCAACGATACCGGGTCGAGGTCCATGGGTAGGCTCTGGGCCACACCGCCGCTGCTCTGCATCGAAGAGATCGGCTGGCCTTCGAAGTGCATGATGATCTCATCATCGCGGGCCGCCCAGGTCACCATCTGCAGCAGGTAGTCCGGATCATTGTAGGCCCACATGGAGAGTGCACGGGCAGACTGGCAGGTGGGGTTATTGCCCTGGCCCACGCCCAGCGGCAACCCCAGCATGCAGAGCACCCCTTCCAGCAGTCGGGCCCGCGGCGAGACGCTGTCACCGTAGGCCAGGTTGAGCCTCGCCTCGCTCCAGTCCGACAGCCTCAGTCCCAGTTGGCGCCACATGGCGGGAGCCACCGGTGGCTGATAGAGGATGCCGCGTTCGAGCATCAGGGCCAGCCCGTAGACCGCTTGGGGCGTGGTCGGATAGACCGCACCGCGGATCAGCGCATGGACCAGTTCGCGGTAACAGAGCAGGCAGTCCCGCCCGGTGGACGAGAGCCCCAGGGCCTCGGCCACCAGGTGGTCACCGTGATCGAGCAGGTAGCGCAGCAGCACGGAGTGGTAGGGCGAGACCAGGCTGGTGTCGTGCATGGCCCGGGCGAAACCGGTGGCCTCGTACTGCAGGGCCCCGGTGTCCATGCTCGACAGGCGCTCGCGGTACGTGTCGATCCCAGGATCTTCGCGGCACGCATGGGTGGGGCCGTACAGCGAGCTGACCAGGCGGTCGGCGCCATGTCCGCTGGTCCCCAGGTCGATCTCCGGGTCGGCCTGGCAGACGGCGATCTGGGTGATCATCTGCTTGATCGTATCCACCTGGATCGGACGCTGCTGCAGGATCCGCCAGATTTCCTCGATCAGCCGGTCGATCACGTGTTCGTAGCCGATACGCTCGGCCAGGTGGTGGAACAGGTGGCGAGGAATCTGTGCCAGGCGACCCTGGGTTTCCCGCTCGGCCTCGCTGGGTGCGCCGAACAGCAGCCAGAGATTGAGCGCCATGACCTGGGTCAGGTAGTGGTGGGCCTGCTCTTCGGAGAGCAGGGGGTGTAGGTAGTCACCCTTGGCCACGGCGAGGATCCGCAGTTCGCTGATCGCCTCGATGGTCACTACGCCGGGGTCGGGGCTCTTGAGCGCATGAGTGGTCAGCGAGGGCACCAGGTACTGGGGGGTTTCCCAGTCGGAGCCCATGAAGACCCCCGCCTCCTCGAAGGCTCGGGCGCGCTGCTCCACCGCGGCGGCGCCGCCCTCTTGGAGCAGCACTCGGCGGGAAGTGTCCAGGACTCGGGGCAGTTTGCCGGGCTTGGCGAACGCCGGGGCGTTCGCCAACAAGCTGATTGCCTCGTCGAGTTTCTTGCAGAGGCCAGCGAGCTTGTCGTTGACCTCGGGCGCGGCAGTGATGTCTTGCGTCTGTCGGTGCGTGGTCACGCCGACTCCTTGTCGTCAGGCTGTCAT
>CAYWBG010000373.1:0-1745 GCA_964456005.1 uncultured Halomonas sp. | reverse complement strand
GCTGCCGCATGGTGCTCTATCCGCTGTCGGCCTTCCGCGCCATGAACGCCGCGGCACTCAAGGTCTACCAGAGCATCCACGATAACGGCCATCAGCGCGACGTGGTCGAGTTGATGCAGACCCGCGACGAACTCTACGACTTCCTCAACTACCACAGCTTCGAGCAGAAGCTCGACGCCCTGTTTGTCGAGAAGGGCAGCGACGCCTGAGTCGCACCCCGCGAAAGCAACACCTTCAAGAGGAGAACAATGCATGGCTGATAAACCTATTGGTGGCGCTGGCCTGCGCGGTCAGAGTGCCGGTACTACTGCCCTGTGCACGGTTGGCCAGACCGGTTCGGGCCTGACCTACCGCGGCTTCGATATCGAGGAGCTGGCCGAGAAGGCCAAGTTCGAGGAAGTCGCCTATCTGCTGCTCAAGGGCAAGCTGCCTAACCAGGCAGAGCTCGACGCCTATATCGTCAAGCTCAAGGGGCTGCGTGGCCTGCCCGACGCCCTCAAGACCGTGCTCGAGCAGATCCCTGCCGACGCCCACCCCATGGACGTGATGCGCACAGGCGCCTCCATGCTGGGTAACCTGGAGACCGAGCAGAGCTTCGACGAGCAGCAGGACGCCTCCGACCGCCTGCTGGCCGTGCTACCCTCGATTATCTGCTACTGGTACCGCTTCAGCCACGACGGCAAGCGCATCGAGACCGACACCGATGACGAGTCCGTGGGCGGCCACTTCCTGCATATGTTGCGCGGCGAGCCAGCCTCAGAGCTGCACGCCCGGGTCATGAACGTCTCGCTGATTCTCTACGCCGAGCATGAGTTCAACGCCTCAACCTTCACCGCGAGGGTCTGCGCCTCCACGCTGTCCGATATGCACTCCTGCGTGACCGGCGCCATTGGCTCCCTGCGTGGCCCGCTGCACGGCGGTGCCAACGAGGCGGCCATGGCGATGATCGAGGACTGGAAGTCTGCGGAAGAAGCCGAGCGCGAGATCATGGGCATGCTCGAGCGTAAGGACAAGATCATGGGCTTCGGTCACGCGATCTACCGCGAGTCCGATCCCCGCAACGCTATCATCAAGAAGTGGTCGAAGAAGCTGGCCGAGGATGTGGGCGACACGGTTCTCTACCCGGTCTCCGAGCGCGTCGAGGCGGTGATGTGGCGAGAGAAGAAGCTGTTCTGCAATGCTGACTTCTTCCACGCCAGCGCCTATCACTTCATGGACATTCCCACCAAGCTGTTCACGCCGATCTTCGTGATGTCGCGGGTGACGGGCTGGGCGGCGCATGTCTTCGAGCAGCGCGCCAACAACCGCATCATTCGTCCGAGCGCCGACTATGTCGGCCCGGAGAAGAGCGAGTGGGTGCCCATCGAGCAGCGTGACTGATCGATCGACACTCCGCGGACGGCCCTGCGGGGCCGTCCCTGCCGCTTTCCCTCCCGGTCAGGCCTGGCAGCCTCGCCTCTCTCACTACCACGCGAAGACTTCGACGCCATGAATACCAATTACCGTAAACCGCTTCCCGGCACCGAGCTGGACTACTTCGACGTGCGTGCGGCCGTTGAGGATATCCAGCCCGGTGCCTATGACACGCTTCCCTACACCTCCCGAGTGCTCGCCGAGCAGCTGGTGCGTCGCTGCGAGCCCGAGCTGCTCACCGACGCCCTGAAGCAGCTGATCGAGCGGCGGCGTGACATGGACTTCCCCTGGTACCCGGCCCGGGTGGTGTGCCACGACATCCTCGGCCAGAC
>CAYWBG010000372.1:0-1751 GCA_964456005.1 uncultured Halomonas sp. | reverse complement strand
CCGCCTTCCTGATGGGCATGGCCATGAAGGGCGAGACCGCCGAGGAGATCAGCGCAGCGGCCCAGGTCATGCGCGAGCTGATGAAGCCGGTGAACCTCTCTGCCGAGAACGTGGTGGATATTGTCGGCACCGGCGGCGACGGTGCCAATCTCTTCAACGTCTCCACCGCGGCGAGCTTCGTGGTGGCTGCGGCCGGCGGGCATGTGGCCAAGCACGGCAACCGTGGCGTGTCCTCCTCCTCGGGTAGCGCCGACCTCTTCGCGGTGGCCGGCATCCACCTGGATCTGGATACTGAACAGGTGGCGCGCTGTATCGAACAGGTGGGCGTGGGCTTCATGTTTGCCCCCAACCACCACCCGGCCATGCGCTACGCCGTGGGACCGCGCCGCGAGATGGGCGTGCGCACTCTGTTCAACATCTTGGGGCCGCTGACCAATCCCGCCGGTGCGCCCAACCAGGTGCTCGGCGTGTATTCCGTCGAGCTGGTGCCGCTGATGGCCGAGGTGCTGCGCCGCCTGGGCAGCCGCCACGTGCTGGTGGTACACGCCGAGGATGGCCTGGACGAGATCTCCCTGGCCGAGCCGACACGGGTAGCCGAACTCCGGAACGGCGAGATCACCGAATACACGATTACCCCGGAGTCGCTGGGTATCCAGCGCCAATCGTTGGACCCACTGCGGGTTCAATCGGCCGAAGACAGCCTGCGCCTGGTGCAGCAGTCGCTGGTGGGCGAGGGGCCGGCAGCGGATCTCGTCGCGCTCAACGCTGGAGCGGCGCTCTATGTGTCAGGCGTGGCCGATAGCCTCAAGGAGGGCGTGGCCCTGGCTGAGGACGCCCAAGGCTCTAAACTGCCCTTGGAGAAGCTCAAGGAACTGGCCAACTTTACCCGGGTCTTCTTGCAGTGAGCGCATCTCCCTCGCTGGGCACCCCTCTCTGCGCACCCCTATAAGGAGTTAACCGATGAGCGCATCCCCGGGGGCGACCCCCACCATTCTGACCCGCATACTCGAGCGCAAGGACGAGGAGGTGGCTGAGCGCTCACACGCTGTCTCCGAGGCGCAGCTGCTGCGCCTGGCCGCCGAGCAGAGCGCGCCGCGGGGTTTCGTGGCGGCGATGAATCACCTGATCGCCGAGGGCGACCCGGCGGTGATCGCCGAGATCAAGAAGGCCTCCCCCTCCCGGGGGGTGATCCGCGAGGACTTTCGCCCCGGCGAGATCGCGGCGAGCTATGCCGCTGGCGGTGCGGCCTGCCTCTCGGTGCTCACCGACGCCGACTTCTTCCAGGGCCACGAAGACTGCCTGATCGAGGCCCGCGACGCCTGCGACCTGCCGGTGATCCGTAAGGACTTCATCACCCACGGCTACCAGGTCAGCGAGGCCCGCGCCATCGGTGCCGACTGCATCCTGCTGATCGTCGCCGCCCTGGATGACGCCCGCATGGCAGACCTCAACCGTCAGGCCGTGGAACTCGGCATGGACGTGCTGGTGGAGGTCCACGATGCCCTGGAACTGGAGCGTGCCCTGAAGCTCGACCTCAGCCTGGTAGGCATCAACAATCGCGACCTACACACCTTCGATACCACCCTGAATACTACCTTGGAGCTGCTGCCGCGCATTCCGGCCGGCGTCACCGTGGTCACCGAATCCGGCATCCATAGCCCCGATGACGTGCTGCGCATGCGAGAACACGATGTCAACGCCTTCCTGGTAGGAGAGGCTTTCATGCGCGAAGCCGACCCCGGTGAGGCGCT
>CAYWBG010000371.1:0-1751 GCA_964456005.1 uncultured Halomonas sp. | reverse complement strand
CTTGCCCCTTGCCCCGTCACCCCTACGTCGCATTGAGTTTTGTGCACCGCAGGCATACCATTCTGGCGGTCCGAATTCCGGTCGGGACTGTTCACCGCGACAACCCGGCCCGTCCTCACGGCGACAACCCGCGCGTTGACAACCCAAGGAGCCACCATGAAAGATCCCGTTCGTATTGCCATCACCGGCGCAGCCGGCCAGATCAGCTATTCGCTGGCCTTCCGTATCGCCTCCGGCGACATGCTGGGCAAGGACCAGCCGGTCATCCTGCAACTGCTCGAGATCACTCCGGCCATGGAAGCCCTGAACGGCGTGGTGATGGAGCTCAACGACTGCGCCTTCCCGCTGGTGCAGGACATTGTCGCCACCGACGACGCCAATGTCGCCTTCAAGGATGCCGACTTCGCCCTGCTGGTCGGCGCCCGTCCGCGCGGTCCGGGTATGGAGCGCAAGGATCTGCTGGAAGCCAACGCGGCCATCTTCTCCGTACAGGGCAAGGCCCTGAACGACAACGCCAGCCGCGACGTCAAGGTGCTGGTGGTGGGCAACCCGGCCAACACCAACGCCCTGATCGCTTCGTGCAACGCGCCGGATCTGGACCCCAAGCAGTTCACCGCCATGACGCGCCTGGACCACAACCGTGCCCTGACCCAGCTGGCCCAGAAGACCGGCAAGCACGTCAACGACATCGACAGCATGATCATCTGGGGCAACCACAGCGCGACCCAGTACCCCGATATCGCCCACTGCAAGGTGGACGGCAAGCCGGCGACTGATCTGGTCGAGCGTGACTGGTACGAGAATACCTTCATCCCCGACGTGCAGCAGCGCGGCGCGGCCATCATCAAGGCCCGCGGCGCTTCTTCCGCCGCTTCCGCCGCCTCCTCCGCCATCGACCACATGCGCGACTGGGCGCTGGGCACCGACGGCAAGATCGTCAGCATGGCGATCCCGGCCGACGGCAGCTATGGCGTGGAAGCGGGCATCATCTACTCCTACCCGGTGACCTGCCAGGCCGGCAAGTACCAGATCGTCCAGGGCCTCGAGCTCGACGACTTCAGCAAGCAGAAGATGCAGGCTACCGAAGACGAGCTGCGTGAAGAGCGCGCCGCCGTCGAGCACCTGCTGGGCTAACGCCAGCGCCTAGCTGCAAGCGCCGAGCGCCCAGCTGCTCAGTGACGGTCAGCGGGTGGTGAAGATGAAAACAAGAACCCCCTTGGGTCGAATCCGAGGGGGTTCTTTGTTGACGCCTTGTTATCGTGCAGCAAGCATCCTGCTCGGCGCTCGGCGCTCGGCGCTCGGCGCTCGGCGCTCGGCGCTCGGCGCTCGGCGCTAGTCTCTCAGACTCATAATCCGCCAGTCGCGGGCCTTGGCGACCTCGCGCAGGGTGGGGTCGGGGTCCACGGCCACGGGGTGCTCGATGATCTCCAGCAGGGGGATGTCGTTATGGGAATCGCTGTAGAACCAGGCATCGTCCAGGGTTATCTCGGCGTCGGCCAGCCACTGCTCCAGGCGCTTCACCTTGCCCTCGCGATAGCAGGGGATGCCGCTGACCCGGCCGGTGTAGTGCCCGTCGACGACTTCGGGGTCCGTGGCGATCAGATGGTCGATGCCCAGCCGTTCGGCGATGGGGCCGGTGATGAAGCGGTTGGTGGCGGTGATGATCATCAGGCTGTCGCCACGGCTGCGGTGGCGTGCCACCAGCTCCTCGCCCTTGGGCAGGATGTGCGGCTCGATCTTGCTGGCCATGA
>CAYWBG010000370.1:0-1752 GCA_964456005.1 uncultured Halomonas sp. | reverse complement strand
TCGGCGACCAGCCGCGAGTCGGTGACCTTGGTGTCGTGGGTACCGCAGAAGGGGCAGTGCATGGCGGGATTCCGGGCCAGAGAAGCAGAAGGCTAACCCGCATTGTAACGACTGGGGCCCCCAGAGCCCAGCCGTCCCGCATGCACTCGGCCTGTCGACGGGACAGCCCGAGTGGCGTTTCCCTCTGCGATTGCCCGGGTTAGTGATCGTGCTGGCCGTCGGCGTGGCCGCCACCCTGGCCGGACATGCCACCGCCCATGGCCTCGACCCGCTTCACGGGGACATCGAGGGTGAGGGACTCACCGCTATCCAGCACCAGGGTAAGCTCCACCTCGTCGCCCTCATGGAGCGGCGCCACCAGGTCGATCAGCATCAGGTGCAGGCCACCCGGTGCCAGTTCGGTGCTCCCACCGGCGGGCACAACGATCTCGGGCACTCGCCGCATCTGCATCACGCCGTCCACGTCGACATGATGATGCAGTTCGGTGACCTCGGCGACCGGCGAGCGGGCGTCGACCACCGCCAGGTCCTCTTGATCGCTATTACGCAGGACCATGAAGGCAGCGCTGGTGGTCGAGACCGGCGGCACGGCGCGCACCTGGGCCTTCTCGACGCTAAGCGACTGGGCCAGTGCGCCCTGGCTGACGAGACCGAGGGCCAGGCCGGCCAGAGCAAAACGCAGGGTGTGGCGTGCAGGGATGGGCATGCGGAACTCCTTTAGGGTGTCATTCCAGAGGCTGCGGCCTCCCGCCCGGAGTGCTTGGCGATCCAGCGGCCGCGGAGACCCTGGTATCCTACTGCGGGATCGTCGTCGTCGCCTTGCGGCATAACGCCCCAGGACGACGATAACCTGTACCCGATAACATCGCGCTAATCCGGGGCTGCCATAATGCGGGCCAATCCCCCGATTCTCTTCCCGGAGCCATCTGCCCATGCATGCACTCAACCAGAGCGTTGCGATCGGCCCGCTCGGGCTTTCGATCGGCCAGTTGCTGATCATACTGGCCTTCGGCGTCGCCCTGATCGCCGGCGCCCTGATCGGCCGTCGCCACCGGATTCCCGTGGCCGACACCCTCTTCACCCTGCTGCTGGTGGCCATGGTCGGCGCGCGACTGCTGTTCGTGGCCCGCTACTGGGGCAGCTATGACGGCCTGCTGTCGCTGGTGGACATCCGCGACGGCGGCTTCGACCCGCTGGGTGGCGTGGTGGCCGGCCTCGCCTACGCTGTCTGGCGCCTCTGGCAATCCCCCCGCCAGCGTGTCGCCCTGGGCGGCGCCCTGGTCGCCGGTGGCCTGGCCTGGGGACTCACCGCCGGCCCGCTGGTGCTGCTGGAGAGCCAGAGCCGTCCCCTACCGGAAACGCCGCTCGCCACGCTCGAGGGCGAGCCCATCGACCTGCCGGGCCTCGCCGCACGCGAGGCCCAGCCCATGGTGGTCAACCTGTGGGCCACCTGGTGCCCGCCCTGTCGCCGCGAGATGCCGGTCTTCGAGCAGGCCCAGCAGGAGGAGCGCGACATCACCTTCGTCTTCGTCAACCAGGGGGAGGACGTCGCCCTGGTGAACCGTTTCCTCGACCACGAGTCACTGAGCCTGGAGAACGTTCTGCTGGATGCCCGCAACGCCCTGGGCGATGCCACCGGCGCCATGGCCATGCCCACCACCCTCTACTATGACGCCGAGGGGCGCCTGGTGGACACCCACTTCGGCGAGCTCTCCCGGGCCACCCTGCAGCGTGGGCTGGACCGCCTGCACT
>CAYWBG010000369.1:0-1772 GCA_964456005.1 uncultured Halomonas sp. | reverse complement strand
GCCTTCAACGTGGTGCACTCGAGCCTGCACGTGGGCAAGATCAGCGGCGGCACCGCCATCAACATCATGGCCCGGGAGTGCATCTTCGAATGGGAGATCCGCCACCTGCCGTCGGACCGTTTCGAGGAGTTGCTGGGCCGGGTCAATGCCCGGGCCGCCGAGCTCGAGGCCGAAATGCACCGGCGTGCGCCGGAGGCGTCTATCGTCACCCAGGCCCTCAACGACACGGTGCCGGCCCTGGCCGACGACAACAACGCCCAGGTGCTGGAACTCTGCAACGCCCTGCTCGGCGAGCGTCCCGCCGGCGCGGTGGCCTACGCCACCGAGGCGGGCCAGTTTCAGCGCCAGGGGCTGCCCACGGTGATCTGCGGGCCGGGCAGCATCGGCCAGGCCCACCAGCCCGATGAATATATCGAGCACGAGCAGCTCGAGGCCGGCGCCCGCTTCATGGTGGCACTCGGCCAGCGGTTCGCTCGCTGACCCCCTGCCCCGTTTTCGAGGAGATCCTTCGATGCCCCGACTGTTGATCGTCAAGACCGGTGACGCTTTCCCCGAGGTGGTGGAGGCCCATGGCGATTTCGAGGCGCTTTTCCTACAGGCGCTGACCCGGGCCGGCTTCGACGCCGCGGTGTTCGATGCCCGCCACGCGCCGCTCCCCGACCTGGCCGATATCGACGGCCTCTATATCACCGGCTCCCACGCCATGGTCAGCGACGCCGAGCCCTGGAGCGAGGCGCTCAAGCCCTGGCTGGTCGAGGCGCGGGAGCGCAATCTTCCGATGCTTGGCGTCTGCTACGGCCACCAGCTGATGGCCGCGGCCTACGGCGGGCTGAGCGGCTACCACCCGGCGGGGCGCGAGTCCGGCACCTATGAGATCACCCTCACCGACGCCGGCCGCGACGACGCCCTCCTGGGCCAGCTCCCCCTTCGCTTCCCGGCCCAGCTTAGCCATGCCCAGTCGGTGCTCGAGGCGCCATCCGATGCGGTGGTGCTGGCGCGCAACCCCCACGATGGCTACCAGGCGCTGCGCTTCGGGCCGCGCCAGTGGAGCGTGCAGTTCCACCCGGAGTTCACCCCCGAGGTGATGCGAGCCTATCTGGCCCGCCAGGGCGACAAGCTCCGTGACCAGGGCCAAGACCCGGAAGCCCTGATCCAAGGGGTTACCGCCTCGCCCGAGGCGAGTTCGCTGCTGGTGCGCTTCGCCGAGGCGGTGGCCCAGTCTCGGTAAGCCCCCCATACCCCGACCCCATAACAGCAGCGCCCCGCACCGTTTCCGGTGCGGGGCGCTGCGCGTTCAGGCCGGCGGCAGGAGCCGCCGGCACGTCAGGCGCGGGACATCAGGCGCGTGACTGGCGAGGGATCGGCGCGTCGCCTTCCTCGCGGCGGCGGCGCGGGGCACGCTCGGGGGCACCGCTATCCTCGCTGATCTCCAGGGGACGACCGGCCACCCGGGCGCGGGACATCTTCGCCAGGATGCTGGTCGGCAGCGAGCTCGGAAGCTCCACCACGGAGAAGGCGTTGCGGATATCGATGCGGCCGATACGCGAGCCCTCGATGCCACCCTCGTTGGCCAGGGCGCCGACCAGCTGACCGGGCTTGACCCCGTCCTTGTGGCCCACGGCCACGCGGTAGCGGATCATGCCTTCGCTGGGGCCGCGGGATCCACCCTCGCGGCGCGGCGGCTTGCCGTCGCGAGAAGCGCGGTCGTTGCGGGCTTCCTTGCGCGGCGCCTGCAGGCGGCCGATGGGCGCCTCGTCGGCACGGGCCAGGCG
>CAYWBG010000368.1:842-1783 GCA_964456005.1 uncultured Halomonas sp. | reverse complement strand
GCTAAAGCTTGAACGGGTAATCTTGTCGCTTGAGCGTCTTCGACCATCTCTACTACCTGAGATAGGAACGTATCTTTCCCGACCTTGGTCGCTTCTACCTTTAAAACGCCGTCTTGGTTTATTGTAGAACCTATCACTTCGTCTCCCTTTTCCTTTTCTACAGGGACCGATTCACCCGTTGCCATTGACTCATCTACTGCGGATTTACCGTCTTTCACTACGCCGTCCGTAGGTATCTTTTCACCTGGCTTTACCACCATAAGATCTCCGGTTTCGACTTCCTCTAGAGGTATTTCTTTCTCTTCGCCATTCTTAATAACTCGAGCTGTATCAGCTTCTAGTTCAAGCAGCTTCTGTATCGCTTGAGAGGCCCTTCCTTTAGCTTTATCTTCCAAGTATTGACCTACGAGATGAAAAGCTAGGATCATCGCGGAGACCATGAAGAAACTGGGCACCTCTAAAAAGAAAGATAAAGCCCCCGTAACCCATGCGGCAACCACCCCGAGGGTGATCAGGGTCTCCATGTTGATGTTTCCACCAGCTAATGCTTTGAATGTTCTAGAATGAACTGTAGGCCAGCCTATTACCAGAGCGACCGGTGTGGCTATTATCGCCATCAGATACATAGATATTTGATCGGAAATAGGTAGGAATTGACCAAAGATAAAATCAAAATTCAACTGTAACCAAAATGGTATCAAAAGTCCCGTGCCAATCCAGGCATAAATCATGAGTTTTTTTGTTTTTTCCATCTTCCTTTCGGCTTCTGTTTCGACTTCCTCTTCAGAGGCGACTCCGTACCCGGAATCTTCTATCGCTCTTTTCATATCTCTTGAAGAGACCAACTCTGGATCATAGCTAACTTTCGCCTTCTCCGTGGCTATGTTGACTTGAGCTTCAACGATACCGTCTAACTCTGAAAGCGCATCTTGTACGGTGTC
>CAYWBG010000368.1:0-832 GCA_964456005.1 uncultured Halomonas sp. | reverse complement strand
CAGGTCATGTCGGTGACTTCTAAAGATATCTCTTCAAAACTTTCCTCTTCTTCAGAAACTTCGTAACCACTCTTTTCGACGGTCTTCGTTATCTTGTCCATGTCTACTTTTTCTGGATCGTATTCGATGTCCGCTCTTTCGGTCATCAGATTTACATTCGCTTTCTCTATACCTTCCTGTTCATTCAGAGCCCCCTCTATGGTCTGCGCACAAGAGGCGCATGTCATCCCCTCGATGGGTACTTTCTTTTTTTCTTTTTCTTCATCGGTCATAAATATCAACTCCTATGAATTAAATAAATTGATGGAAAGGGTTTTTAGCTCATTCCAAAAACTTCTCTGGATCATCTTCGAATCGGGTTTTACATCCAGGGGCGCAGAAATAGTAGGTCCTGCCTTTGTATTCAGTCTTGTATTCTGCTTCTTCCTCGTCAACTTCCATATCACATACCGGATCTATCGCCATTTCTTAACACCGTTATAACATACATGCGCTTATAAAAGGTAATTTCGGTATACATTCGTTAAAGAGAGCCGATGATAATTTTACGAACAAAAAATCTAAGTAATCCGTAAATCCCTGAAAAGTACATGAAGCTAGACGAAACTGAATTGAAGATACTCAACGAACTTCAAAAAGAAGGGAGATTATCCCGCAGGATCCTCGCGGATAAAGTAGAGGTGAGCACACCTACTGTCAGTTCAAAATTGGAAAAGCTGGAGAACATGGGCATCATCGAAGGTTTTCATGTGAAATTAGATCACCGTAAGATAGGTTTTCAAAAATATATCATCAAGATCGAATCAGAAGGATATACAGAAGAAGAATTGAG
>CAYWBG010000367.1:0-1813 GCA_964456005.1 uncultured Halomonas sp. | reverse complement strand
CGAGCGCCGAGCGCCGAGCGCCGAGCGCCGAGCGCCGAGCGCCGAGCGCCGAGCAAGATGATGAGCCCTGGTCGCCCACCGGCTCAATACTGGCCTTTGGCCTGCCTGGGCACTATCATCGTGGCCACTGAAAATCCTCCAACCGATAGGTTCCCATGGCGCAATACGTCTACACCATGAATCGGGTGGGCAAGGTCGTGCCCCCCAAGAAGCAGATCCTCAAGGATATCTCGCTCTCCTTCTTCCCCGGCGCCAAGATCGGCGTGCTGGGCCTCAACGGTTCCGGCAAGTCGACCCTGCTGCGCATCATGGCCGGGGTGGATACCGAGATCGAGGGCGAGGCCCGCCCCATGCCGGGGCTGAATATCGGCTACCTGCCCCAGGAGCCGGAGCTCGACGACGACAAGAGCGTCCGCGAGACCGTCGAGGAGGCGCTGGGTGCCATCAAGGAGGCCCAGGAGAAGCTCGACGGCGTGTATGCCGCCTATGCCGAGCCGGATGCCGACTTCGACGCCCTGGCCACTGAGCAGGCCCGCCTGGAGAACATCATCGAGGCCTCCGACGCCCACAACCTGGAGCGCAAACTGGAGGTCGCCGCCGAGGCCCTGCGCCTGCCGCCCTGGGACGCCCGGGTCAGCCACCTTTCCGGCGGCGAACGACGCCGGGTGGCGCTGTGCCGCCTGCTCCTCTCCAGCCCCGATATGCTGCTTCTCGACGAGCCTACCAACCACCTGGACGCCGAGTCGGTGGCCTGGCTCGAGCGCTTCCTGCACGACTATTCCGGCACCGTGGTGGCCGTCACCCACGACCGCTACTTCCTCGATAACGTCGCCGGCTGGATCCTCGAGCTGGACCGTGGCCAGGGGATTCCCTTCGAGGGCAACTACTCCCAGTGGCTCGAAGCCAAGGAGAAGCGCCTGGAGAAGGAAGCCAAGCAGGAGGCCTCGAAGAACAAGGCGATCAAGCAGGAACTGGAGTGGGTGCGCAGCAATGCCAAGGGCCGTCAGGCCAAGAGCAAGGCACGCCTTAACCGTTTCGAGGAGCTGCAGTCCGGCGACTTCCAGAAGCGCAACGAGACCAACGAGATCTACATTCCGCCCGGCCCGCGCCTGGGCGACAAGGTCATCGAGTTCCACGACGTGGCCAAGGCCTTCGACGACAAGCTGCTCTACGAAGACCTGACCTTCACCGTGCCCAAGGGCGCCATCGTCGGGATCGTCGGCGGCAACGGCGCGGGCAAGTCGACCCTGTTCAAGCTGATCACGGGCCAGGAGCAACCCGATGCCGGCGAGGTGGTGGTCGGCGAGACCGTGGACGTCGCCTACGTCGAGCAGCTACGCGATAACCTCGATGACAAGCAGACGGTGTGGGAGGCGGTCTCCGACGGCCAGGACATCCTCAACATCAACGGTCACGAGGTCTCCTCGCGAGCCTACGTGGGCCGCTTCAACTTCAAGGGCAACGACCAGCAGAAGCGCCTCGACGAGCTCTCGGGGGGCGAGCGCGGCCGCCTGCAGCTGGCCCAGACCCTGAAGCAGGGCGCCAATGTGCTGCTGCTGGATGAGCCCTCCAACGACCTGGACATCGAGACCCTGCGCGCCCTGGAGGAAGCCCTGCTGGCCTTCCCCGGTTGCGCCATGGTGATCTCCCACGACCGCTGGTTCCTCGACCGCATCGCCACGCATATTCTGGCGTTCGAGGGCGACTCCCATGTGGAGTTCTTCGAGGGCAACTACACCGAGTACGAGGCGGACCACAAGAAGCGCGTGGGCGACGATACCCCGCACCGCATGAAGTACAAGCGGATTGATGC
>CAYWBG010000366.1:0-1817 GCA_964456005.1 uncultured Halomonas sp. | reverse complement strand
CCTGTTCCCGCCGTGAAAGGGCGGTGTCCTGGACCACTAGACGAATGGGACGCATGTCTCTCGGCTCGTCGAGGTGGCGCGTATGTTACTGAGCAGCATCGGGCCTGTCAAGCCTGTCTGCGGAGTCGTTGAACAGATGTGGCGGCAAAAGAAAAAAACCTGGAAAGACCACCGGGAGGCGGTGTCAGAATAGACACCATGACCGCCCCGACGAGGAGATGATGCCATGCGCAACAAGATCGTGAAGAACGACGCCGAGTGGCGCGAGGAACTGACCCCCGAGCAATACCGGGTCACCCGTGAGAAAGGCACCGAGCCTCCCTTCAGCGGCCACTACCAAACCAGCGATGAACATGGCATCTACCACTGTGTCTGTTGCCAGGCCCCGCTGTTCGAGAATGAGCACAAGTTCGATGCCGGCTGTGGCTGGCCGAGCTTCGACCGTCCGCTGGGCCGACACTGCGTCGAGGAGCACACCGATAGCTCCCACGGGATGCAGCGTACCGAAGTCACCTGCTCTCGCTGTGACGCCCACCTGGGGCATGTCTTCCCCGACGGCCCCCCGGAGACCACCGGCCTGCGCTACTGCATCAACTCGGTGGCCATCGATTTCCACTCCGGCGAGTAGCCTCTTTACCATCCTGCCGCGGCCGCCCATCTGCTAAGATGGGCGGCCGTTCTTTTGGCTGAATCAAGTGAGGCCGCCCATGCTCGGCTGGTACCCGGGACACATGCACAAGGCACGGCGCCAGATCACCGAAGCGCTGCCGGAGATCGACGTGGTGGTCGAGGTACTCGACGCCCGCCTGCCCTACTCCAGCGCCAACCCCATGCTCGCCGAACTGACCCGCCACAAGCCGGTGCTAAAGCTGCTTTCGCGGGCCGACCTGGCCGACCCGAAGCGTACCCGCGAGTGGGTGGCCTTCTTCGATGCCCAGCCCGACATGCGCGCCCTCGCCGTGACCACCACCCAGGCCCGGGAGCTCAAGCGCATTCCCGCGCTGTGCCACGAGCTGGCCGGGCAGGTACGCGCCGACCGCGACGTGCGGGTGATGGTCATGGGCATCCCCAATGTCGGCAAGTCGACCCTGATCAACGGCCTGGCCGGGCGCAGCATCGCCAAGACCGGCAACGAGCCGGCGGTGACCAAGCGCCAGCAGAAGGTGCGCATCGGCGGGCGCGTGGCCCTGATCGACACCCCCGGCGTGCTCTGGCCCAAGATCGAGGACCAGGCCAGCGCCTACCGCCTGGCCGCCAGCGGCGCCATCCGCGACACCGCCATCGACTACGTCGATGTGGCCGTGGTCACCGCCGCCGAACTGGCCCGCCGCTACCCCGAGGCGCTCACCGCCCGCTACAAGCTCAAGGCGCTGCCCGCCTATGCGCCCAACCCGGCCGCCGAGCGAGTCGATGCCGACGGGCCGGCCCGGGTGGACCTGGTGGCGCTGGCCGGCTTCGACGGCCACGCGATACTGGCCGAGATCGCCAGCAAGCGTGGTGGGCTGCGCCCCGGTGGCGAGGTCGACCTGCACCGCGGCGCCGAGGTGCTGCTCCACGAGCTGCGCGACGGCAAGCTCGGCCGCCTGACCCTGGAGACCCCGGCGGATATCCCGCCCGAGCCCCTGGAAAGAGCGGCCCCTGGCGAGGATGACGCCAACGCCGGCCACACCGCATAATCCACCCGGCGCAGATCACTGATTATGCGGGGCGCCGGGGACAGGTCATAGGAGATGAGGAAAGACCTGTCGCCGGATCAGCCCCACCTCGGGTACACCACCCTGGACACTGGACACCGAACGCTATGGACACCCCCCCGA
>CAYWBG010000365.1:0-1820 GCA_964456005.1 uncultured Halomonas sp. | reverse complement strand
TCACCTACCCGCTGATCGACAGCATCAAGGAGGAGCAGTACCTGTTCGTCTACTACCCGGACCAGGAGTGGCTCGAGGGCTCCGCCTTCCTGGCCTGCGACCGTGACGACCACCAGTTGGCCATGCGCTAAGGGGTCGCGCTGCGCTCGTCGCCCAACCGATCCGACACGTCACATCGTCGCCGCGGGGAAGGCTGCGACAGCCTGGCAGTCACGCTATATGGGTAGACAAGCACGCATATCGGCGTAGCCTAAGTCGTTTCCATCCCCCCTTGAGGATCTCACATGACGCTCGCATCAGGTGACAAGATTCCCGATGTCACGATCAAGACCAATGGCTCTGACGGCCCCCAGGACATCTCTACCGGCGAGCTGTTTGCCGGCAAGCGTGTGGTGCTGTTCGCCGTTCCGGGGGCCTTCACGCCAGGCTGCTCCAATACCCATATGCCCGGATTCGTGGTCAAAGCCGACGAGATTTTCGCCAAGGGGGTCGACATCATCGCCTGCATGGCGGTCAACGATGCCTTCGTGATGGGTGCCTGGCAGCAGAATCAGAATGCCGAGGCTTTCACGATGCTGGCCGACGGTAACGCCGACTTCACCAGGGCCATTGGCACCGAGCTCGATGCCAGCGGTGGCGGCATGGGCATCCGCAGCAAGCGCTTCGCCCTGATCGCCAAGGATGGCCTGGTAGAGTACATGGGCATCGACACCAAGGGTGTCGAGAAGAGCAGTGCCGAAACGGTGCTGGCCCAGCTGTAATCGGCGAGAGCCATGCGCAATAGCCACTGACGTCAACGACGCTTGTTGCAGCGCACCTCAAGGGCCGGCCTGGCCGGCCAGAGGTGAAGCCTCTATGCTGTTCGTGGTGCATTGCAGCACCAGAGGATAGCCACAGGAGGCATGCCGATGAGCAAAACCAAACGTATCGACCTGGCCCTTCAGGGTGGGGGCTCCCACGGCGCCTTCACCTGGGGGGTCATGGACCGTCTGCTCGAAGACGACCGCATCGAAATCGAGGGCATCAGCGGCACCAGCGCCGGGGCCATGAACGGCGTGGTGATGGCCGACGCCCTGACCCGCGGCGATCGCGACACCGCCCGCCAGGCGCTGCATGACTTCTGGGAGGCGGTCAGCCACGCCGGCAAGGCGAGCCCTATCCAGCGCACCCCGATGGACAAGCTCATGGGCAACTGGAGCCTCGACCATTCGCCGGGCTACATCGCCATGGACTTGATGAGCCGGCTGGTTTCCCCCTACCAGCTCAACCCCTTTGACCTCAACCCGCTGCGCGACATCGTCAGAGAACGAGTCGACTTCGAGCGGGTGCGCCACTGCGAGGACCTAAAGCTGTTCGTCACCGCCACCAACGTGCGCAGCGGCAAGCAGCGCATCTTTAGCCGCGAAGAGATGAGCGTGGATGCGGTGATGGCCTCGGCCTGCCTGCCCACGGTATTCAAGGCGGTGGAGATCGACGGCGAGGCCTACTGGGACGGCGGCTACATGGGCAACCCCTCGCTGATGCCATTGATGGAAAACTGCGGCTCCCGGGACATCGTGGTCGTGCAGATCAACCCCATCTACCGCGAAGAGTTGCCCACCAGCGCCTCGGCGATCATGAACCGTCTCAATGAGATCACCTTCAATGCCGCCCTGATCAAGGAGGTGCGTATGATTGCCATGCTTCAGCGCCTGCTCGGCGACCACGGCGTGGACATTGGCTGCTTCGGGGGCACTCTCTTCCATCGCATCGCCGGAGACGACACCCTGGGCAAGCTCTCGGTCTCCAGCAAGCTGAACTCCGAGTGGCCCTTCCTCTGC
>CAYWBG010000364.1:0-1820 GCA_964456005.1 uncultured Halomonas sp. | reverse complement strand
GCTCGGCGCTCGGCGCTCGGCGCTCGGCGCTCGGCGCTCGGCGCTCGGCGCTTCAAACTGGCGCCCGACGCCGCGCCACGGTAACCTGACGCCGTTTCGAGGCGGTACCGACGCCTGTGGACGACGCCAGCGTCGGCGCAGTGCGACATCCGTCACGCTGAATTTCTGGAGATTGCATGGTGAACTCAACTGCCGGCGGCCTGGCACCCATCGAGGATCTGATCGAGGACATCCGCCAGGGCAAGATGGTGATCCTCATGGACGATGAGGATCGCGAGAACGAGGGCGACCTCATCATGGCCGCCGAGAAGGTGCAGGCCGAGCACATCAACTTCATGGCACGTCAAGGTCGCGGCCTGATCTGTCTGCCCATGACCCGCGAGCGCTGCGAGCGGCTCAGCCTGCCGCTGATGGTCACCGACAATGGTTCGGGCTTTGCCACCAAGTTCACCGTTTCCATCGAGGCCGCCGAGGGGGTGACCACCGGCATCTCCGCTGCCGATCGCGCACGCACCGTGCAGGCCGCCGTGGCTCGCAATGCCCGGGCCGAGGATATCGTCCAGCCCGGCCACATCTTCCCGCTGATGGCCGAGCCCGGTGGCGTATTGCGTCGCGCCGGCCACACCGAGGCCGCCTGCGACCTGTCCGCCCTGGCCGGCCTCGATCCCAGCGGCGTGATCTGCGAGATCATGAATGACGATGGCAGCATGGCGCGCCGACCGGAGCTGGAGCGCTTTGCCGCCGAGCATGGCCTGAAGATGGGCACCATCGCCGATCTGATCCACTATCGCATTCACAACGAGCACACCGTGGATCATGTAGAGGCCACCCCGGTGCGGACCGCCTTCGGCGAGCTGACCCTGCATGTCTTCCGCGACAGCATCCAGAACGCCCACCATCTGGCGCTGGTCAAGGGGCGCCCCAGCCCCGAGGTGCCGGCCACGGTGCGGGTTCACCTGGCCGATGCCATGCGCGACCTGCTCTGCCTGCAGAAGGGCGACTCCCCGCACTGGACCTCTCACCAGGCCATCGCCGAGGTCGCCCGTGCCGAGCACGGCGTCTTCGTGCTGCTCGACGACGGTCGCCCGCGTCGTGATCTGCTCGATTATCTCGAGGTGTTCCTGGAGCGTCGCCGTTCGCCGCGTACCAGCGACTCCGACGGCGCCGGGAACTACCTCACCATCGGTACCGGCTCGCAGATCCTGCGCCATCTGGGAGTGGGCAAGATGCGCTTGCTCAGTTCGCCCTGGAAGTTCTCGGCGCTCTCCGGCTTCGACCTGGAGGTGGTCGAGCGACTGGAGCCCGCCAGCGGGGACGACGTGCAGGCCACCGACAGCGAGCCAGCGCCCGCCGGCGAGTAACGCCAGCGGGGGCTGAACATCAACGGCACGGCCTCGCCGTGCCCGGCAGATTCATCAGGAATGCAATCATGGAATCCATTTCCCAAGTGGAAGGCAGCTTCGTCGACGTGGACGGTCGCTATGTGATCGTGGTGGGACGCTTCAACCACCACGTGGTCGACAGCCTGGTGGAGGGCGCCGTCGACAGCCTGGTACGCCACGGCGTGGCCGGCGAGAACATCGATATCGTGCACGTGCCCGGCGCCTGGGAGCTGCCGCTGGCGGTCAAGAAAGTGCTCAGGGTGGCGCGTCCCGAGGCGGTGATCGCCCTGGGCGCGGTGATTCGCGGCGGGACCCCCCACTTCGAGTATGTGGCCGGCGGCTGCAACGCCGCCCTGGGCAACCTGCAGCTCGAGTTCGAGACGCCCATCGCCAACGGCGTGCTCACCGTCAACTCCATCGAGCAGGCCATCGAGCGCT
>CAYWBG010000363.1:0-1845 GCA_964456005.1 uncultured Halomonas sp. | reverse complement strand
GTTCCCCAGGCCCCTGCAAGGGGCCGTTGTAAAAAAGTTTCAGGGCCATGACAGAAAGGCGGCCTCGCAGACAACAGCGCCCGCACAAGGCGGGCGCTGAAGTGTCGGGCAAGTGGCGCTCAGC
Organism: uncultured Halomonas sp.; assembly: GCA_964456005.1. Classification (GTDB taxonomy): domain Bacteria; phylum Pseudomonadota; class Gammaproteobacteria; order Pseudomonadales; family Halomonadaceae; genus Halomonas. The sequence goes on along the minus strand of CAYWBG010000363.1, from coordinate 1,721 downwards.
TAGCCGGTGGAACATGATTCATCTTGCGCATGACCGCCATCACGGGGCCCGAAGCCACATAGGCACCAAACAGCAGTAGCAGCATCACCGAGGGCTGCACCGAGATCACCACGAAGCCGAGCACGATGGCCAGCAACACCACGAAGGGTACCGGCCCCTTGAGGTCGATCTCCTTAAAGCTGTAATAGCGGATGTTGCTGACCATCAGCACGCCGGCAGCTGCCACGATAAACAGCATCAGCAGCTTGAAGCCGAAGGCCTCGGCATCGAAGCTGTGAAACGTCCACACGCTGGCGGCCACCAGGGCCGCCGCCGAGGGGCTCGGCAGCCCGATGAACCACTTCTTGTCCACGCTGCCTATTTGCACGTTGAAACGCGCCAGGCGCAATGCCGCACAGGCCACGTAGAGAAAGGCGACCACCCACCCGGTCTTGCCGATATCCTGCAGGATCCAGGTGAAGGCGACCAGGGCCGGCGCCACTCCGAAGGAGAGCATGTCGGCCAAGCTATCGTATTCGGCACCGAAGGCGCTCTGGGTATTGGTCATGCGCGCCACGCGACCATCCAGGCCGTCGAGCACCATGGCGATGAAGATCGCCACCGCCGCCGCGGTGAAGTCACCGTTGATCCCCGCCACTACGGCGAAGAAGCCTGCAAACAGGGCCGAGGTCGTGAAAAGATTGGGCAGCAGATAGATACCCTTGCGCCGCACCCTCTCACCGTTCTCCACAGACTCCTCGATCACTTCCGTCTCTCGCAAGAAGGCAGCCGCCAGGTCCTCCTCGGCGGGTGGAGACGGGTCGGCGGACGCTTGACGATCCGGATCGTCACCGGACGGCGACACACCATGCTCGATATTGCGGGAGTCCTGACTCATGCGCTTCGTCCATTTTCGGGATGAGGTCGCCACGCGGCGATGGGATCATTCTACACTGCCGCCACGCCGCCACAACGCCGAGCGTCTTACGACGACCTCCCCCCGAAATACGCCAAGGGGCGCGGAAATCCGCGCCCCTTGGGTACTCCGAAAACCGCTCGAAATCAGTTCTTGGATTTGTCGACCAGCTGGTTTGCCGCGATCCACGGCATCATGCCGCGCAACTTGGCCCCCACGATCTCGATATCATGCGCCGCATTGAGACGACGACGGGCCGTCATGGAGGGATAGTTGCTGTTGCCCTCGTTGATGAACATCTTGGCGTACTCGCCGGTCTGGATGCGCTTGAGTGCATTGCGCATGGCGGCACGCGACTGCTCGTTGATCACCTCGGTGCCAGTCACGTACTCGCCATACTCCGCGTTATTGGAGATGGAGTAGTTCATGTTGGCGATGCCGCCCTCGTACATCAGGTCGACGATCAGCTTGAGCTCGTGCAGGCACTCGAAGTAGGCCATCTCCGGCGCGTAGCCCGCCTCGGTCAGGGTCTCGAAGCCGGCCTTAACCAGTTCCACGGCACCACCACACAGCACGGCCTGCTCACCGAAGAGGTCGGTCTCGGTCTCGTCCTTGAAGGTGGTCTCGATGATGCCGCTGCGGCCACCGCCGACGCCGGCGGCGTAGGAGAGCGCAAGCTCCTTGGCACTGCCGGACGCATCCTGGTGGATGGCGATCAGGTCGGGAATACCACCGCCCTTGACGAACTCCGAGCGCACGGTGTGACCCGGCGCCTTGGGCGCGATCATGATCACGTCCAGATCCTTGCGCGGCTCGATCTGGTTGT
>CAYWBG010000362.1:0-1851 GCA_964456005.1 uncultured Halomonas sp. | reverse complement strand
GGATGCTGCTGACCCTGCCGATGATCGCCGCCGGCATCGCGCTGATCGTCTGGTCACGCAAGCAGCCAATCGACGCCCGCGCCCCGTAGGAGCCCGATTTATCGGGCGATTGTCGTGTCCTGGCACACGCCTGTATGGCCGGATCGACACTTCGTCGATGGCGCCGGTAGGCGCCCCGGTAACACCGCTATCGCCGATAAATCGGGCTCCCACTATAGGCAGTCCCTATCTGCGATAGCCCTGGTGGTGGCGCTGCACGATCAACAAGCCGGATGAGTTCCGGTAGAATCCGCCTCCTACCCTCCAGCCAGAGAACGCCGTGACCGACCAGACGCTGCATGCCCTCGAACAGCCCTACCTCGACCTGATGCGCCAGGTGCTCGACCACGGCGTGGAGCGCGACGACCGCACCGGGGTGGGGACTCGCTCGATCTTCGGCCACCAGATGCGCTTCGACCTGGCCAGGGGCTTTCCGCTGGTGACCACCAAGAAGCTGCACACCCGCTCGATCTTCCACGAGTTGCTGTGGTTTCTGGCCGGCGACACCAACATCGCCTACCTGAAGGAGAACGGGGTGCGCATCTGGGACGAGTGGGCCGACGCCAACGGGGATCTCGGCCCCATCTACGGTTACCAGTGGCGCAGCTGGCCCGACCCCCGCGGCGGTCACGTGGACCAGATCGCCGGGCTCCTGAAGCAGCTGCGCATCAACCCCCTCTCACGGCGCCTGATCGTCTCCGCCTGGAATCCCGCTCAGGTTGATGAGATGCAGCTGCCGCCCTGCCACTGCCTCTTTCAGTTCTACGTGGCGAACGGCCGACTCTCCTGCCAGCTCTACCAGCGCAGCGCCGATATCTTCCTGGGCGTGCCCTTCAATATCGCCAGCTACGCGTTGCTGACCCATATGATTGCCCAGGTCTCGGGCCTGGAGCCCGGCGAGTTCATCCACACCCTGGGTGACGCTCACCTCTATCTAAACCACTTGGAGCAGGCCGAAGAGCAGCTTTCGCGGACACCGCGCCCGGCGCCGCGGCTGGTGCTCGATCCGAGCGTGACGGACCTCTTCGACTTTCGCATCGAGCACATCGCCATCGAGGGCTACGACCCGCACCCCCATATCAAGGCCGAGGTGGCCGTATGAGCGAGAGCAGCGCGATGCGCGACGAGACCCTGGTGCCGGTGGCGATGATCGCTGCCATGGATCGCAACCGGGTGATCGGCGTGGACAACCAGCTGCCCTGGTACCTGCCGGAGGACCTCAGGTTCTTCAAGCGCATGACCCAGGCCAAGCCCCTGGTGATGGGCCGCAAGACCTATCAATCCATCGGCCGGCCGCTGCCTGGTCGGCTCAATATCGTGGTCACCCGCGACCCCGGCTTCCAGCATGACGGCCTTCGCGTCTGCCACGACCTTGCGTCTGCCCTCACGCTGGCCGACCAGCAGGCCACCATCGACGGGGCGGAGGAGATCATGGTGATGGGGGGCGCCGAGATCTACGCCCAGGCGCTGCCCTTCGCCAGCCGCCTCTACCTGACCGAGGTGGAGGTCGAGGTGGAGGGCGACGCCCGCTTCCCCGAGCTCGACCCCGACGAATGGGAAGAGGTGCAGCGCCGTCCCGGCAGTCCCGCCCAGGGCCAGCCCGCCTATGCCTTCGTGGCGTATCGCCGCCGAGCGCCTGTCGGCGCCTGACGACATTTGTCATGTGGCCGTAACTGGCACAGACTTGTCATCACTGTCCGGTCATGTGCGCTTGGAGGAAACCGGTTTGATCGAGGAACGCTCACGTCGACTGCTGGAGGCCCTGGAAGGGCGCACCGAAACCCTGGTGGGCCTGTTGCATGCCGAGCGCTC
>CAYWBG010000361.1:0-1854 GCA_964456005.1 uncultured Halomonas sp. | reverse complement strand
ACCCCTGCCCGATCGGTGACCACCAACCTGGGCGTTCTCTCACCCAAGGCAAGCCGGCACGTCAAAATACCCGACATGCCGGTCATGCCAGATAGTTACTTGACCTCGACCTTGCGACGGTTGGCCTTCTTGTGCTTGGGAAGGGTCAACTCGAGGACACCGTTCTTGAAGCTGGCTGCCGCCTTGTCGGCATCGATCTCACCGGGCAGTGCCACCGTCCGGGTGAAGGAGCCGCGGGAGATCTCAGAATGGAAATACTCGCCCTCCTCCTCTTTACTCTCCTCGCGGTGCTCCCCCTTGATGGTCACCGCGCCGTCGGTCACCGAGACCTCCAACTCCTCTCGCTCGAAGCCCGGGACCTCGGCGTGCACCACTACCTCGGCATCGCGGTCGATGACGTCGACCTTCGGCACACCCCTTTCGAAGGCGGCAAAACGCTGCCAGAGGGGATGCTCCCAGCGCGACGGCATACCGCCACGACCGAAGAAGGACTCGAGCATACGATCGAACTCGCGGAACGGGCTCAGGGCTTGCGACTCCGATGGCTGGGACAACTTCTCGGTCGAGACCGGGACATCCTTGGAGGCTTTCTTGGCCATGACAATGACTCCTCTGATGACGATCAGGAATGCGGATCGGAAATGGCAAAGCCCAGTAACTCGAGGGGCCGAGTACGGAGCGTCATCCGCGGACGCGTCTCAAGCAGGCTCGCCTCATCCTCAAGGTAGTCCAGCTTTGTCCGGCCAGCATTACGGTAGGACACGAACCCTCGGCGGCCCGACGCTGTCGACAGTCGTGAACTGGAAAAAGGAGAACTCAATGACGGACCGCCTTCCCCACCCACGCATCCTGGTCTTCGCCGGCAGTGCCCGCGCCGGCTCCTTCAACAAGAAGCTGGCCCGTCTGGCCGCCGCACGCATCGAGGTCATGGGGGGACGTCCCACCTTCATCGACCTGCGCGACCATCCCATGCCCCTCTATGACGGGGACCTAGAGGCCGAGCAGGGGCTACCCGACAACGCCCGGGTACTACGCCACGGCCTGGCCACACACGACGGGCTGCTGGTCGCCTCGCCGGAATATAACGGCTTCATCACCCCACTGCTCAAGAACACCATCGACTGGATGACCCGCCCTCACGAGGGCGAGAGCGGGCTCCGGCACTTCGAGGGCAAGGTGGCCGCCGTCGTCTCGGCCTCACCCGGCGCCCTGGGGGGGCTGCGCAGCCTGACGCTGACCCGGCAGCTGCTCACCAATATCGGAGTGACGGTGCTGCCCGACCAGTTGGCCATTCCCCGGGCCAGCGAGGCCTTCGACGCGGCGGATCGGCTCGTGGACGAGGCTCAGGGTGAGACCCTCGATGACCTCTGCCGCCGACTGGTGGAGACCACCAGCCGGCTCGGGGCGTGACCCCACACGCCGACTGCCTCAATGTCCCAAGCGCCACGCTGGCCCGGAGCTGATACCCTCCTGGACACTGCCATATGGCGTCGGCGGGCCCAGAGACTACGCCAACGCCCAGCCAAATACCCACACAACCGTGAGAGAGACACATGAGCGACACCCCCTGGACGAGCCCCATGCCCGAGCCGCAGTTCGACCTGATGCGCCGCATCCTGGCCGCCCCCAGCCCGGTGGGCCTGGAAGCCGCCATGACCTATGGCGTCCTCAAGCCCCACTTCGAGAGCTTCGCCCCCACGGAGTGGCAGCTGCACCAGTTCAAGGGCCATGCGGGCGTTGTGCTGGATACCCACCCGGGTCGCGACGACATGTTCAAGGTCATGATCATCGGTCATGCTGACAAGATCCGCATGCAGGTGCGCTCCATCGGCGAGGACGGCAAGATCTGGATCA
>CAYWBG010000360.1:0-1864 GCA_964456005.1 uncultured Halomonas sp. | reverse complement strand
CAGCGACCAGAGAGATCAACGCCAACATGTCAAAAACGCCGAAGATTATCTACACCTTCACCGACGAAGCGCCTGCGCTGGCGACCCATTCGCTGCTGCCGATCATCGACGCCTTCACCGACGCTGCCGGCATCGAAGTCGAGACCCGGGACATCTCCCTGGCGACTCGGATTCTCTCCCAGTTCCCCGATTACTTGACCGACGAGCAGCGCGTCGAGGATCACCTGGCCGAACTGGGCGCCCTGGCCAAGACGCCGGAAGCCAATATCATCAAGCTGCCCAACATCAGTGCCTCTATGCCGCAACTGCGGGCGGCGATCAAGGAACTGCAGGGGCAGGGTTACAAGTTGCCGGACTATCCGGACGAGCCGAGCAGCGACGAAGAGTGGGAGATCAAAGCGCGCTACGACAAGACCAAGGGCAGTGCCGTCAATCCGGTGCTGCGGGAAGGTAACTCCGACCGCCGCGCGCCCCGTGCCGTCAAGGAGTACGTCCGCAAGTACCCGCACCGGATGGGCGAGTGGAGCCAGGCCTCCCGTACCCACGTGTCGCACATGCACGGCGGTGACTTCTACCATGGCGAGAAGTCGATGACGCTGGATCGCGCCCGTGACGTGAAGATGGAGCTGATCACCCACAGCGGCCAGGCCCTGGTGCTCAAGCCCAAGGTCGCGCTGCTCGAAGGCGAGATCATCGACAGCATGTTCATGAGCAAGAAGGCGCTGTGCGAGTTCTACGAACGGGAGATCGAGGACGCCCGCCAGACCGGCGTGATGTTCTCCCTGCACGTCAAGGCGACGATGATGAAGGTCTCGCACCCGATCGTGTTCGGTCACTGCGTCAAGATCTTCTACAAGGACGCCTTCGAGAAGCACGGCGCGCTGTTCGATGAGCTGGGGGTCGACGTCAACAACGGTATCGGGAACCTCTACGACAGGATCGCCACCCTGCCCGAGAGCCAGCGTGAGGAGATCATCCGCGACCTGCACGCCTGCCACGACCAGCGCCCGGAGCTGGCCATGGTGGATTCGGCGCGGGGCATCACCAATTTCCATTCGCCCAGCGATGTGATCGTGGACGCCTCGATGCCGGCCATGATCCGCGACGGTGGCAAGATGTACGGTGCCGATGGCCGCCTCAAGGACGTCAAGGCGGTGATTCCGGAGTCTACCTTCGCACGCATTTACCAGGAGATGATCAACTTCTGCAAGTGGCACGGTGCCTTCGATCCGGCCACCATGGGGACCGTGCCCAATGTCGGCCTGATGGCGCAGAAGGCGGAGGAGTATGGCTCCCATGACAAGACCTTCGAGGTGCCCCAGGCCGGTATCGCCAACATCACCGACCTGGAAACCGGTGAGGTGCTGCTGTCTCAGAGCGTCGAGCAGGGCGATATCTGGCGGATGTGTCAGGTCAAGGACGCGCCGATCCGCGACTGGGTCAAGCTGGCGGTGGAGCGCTGTCGCGATTCCGGCATGCCGGCGGTGTTTTGGCTCGACCCCTACCGCCCGCACGAGAACGAACTGATCCAGAAGGTCAAGACCTACCTCCAGGACCATGACACCACCGGTCTCGACATCCAGATCATGTCCCAGGTCCGCGCCATGCGCTACACCCTGGAGCGCGTGATCCGGGGCCTCGACACCATCTCGGTGACCGGCAACATCCTGCGCGACTACCTCACCGACCTGTTCCCGATCATGGAGCTGGGCACCAGCGCCAAGATGCTCTCCGTCGTGCCCCTGATGGCCGGTGGCGGCATGTTCGAGACCGGGGCCGGTGGCTCGGCACCCAAGCATGTGCAGCAGCTCCTCGAGGAGAACCACCTGCGCTGGGACAGCCTCGGCGAGTTCCTGGCCATGAC
>CAYWBG010000359.1:0-1882 GCA_964456005.1 uncultured Halomonas sp. | reverse complement strand
GGAACTGATCACCGACTCCAAGCCCTACCTGCGCTGGATCATGCAGTTGGCCAATGCCATGGAATCCGGCGACATCTTCGAACACTTTCCCCGGCCAGAGGGCGAGAAGTCGCCTTCAGGCTTCCAACCTATCCAGGAGAACATCCCACATGACGACCAGTGAAACCGCCCTGGTGGTGATCGACTTGCAGAAGGAGAGCGGCTTTGGCCTGTTCGGGCTGGATAGCGTGGTGCAGAACACCCAGCGGATGATCGATGCCTGCCGCTCTGCTGGCATCCCGGTGATCTACACACGCCAGATCAATCGCCACGACGGGGTTGGACTGTCACTAGATGAACCTCGCCACCCCAACGGCGAGCCGCAGTTCTATGCCGACAACCGCAACAGCATCGAGATCCTGGAGGCAATCAAGCCCCAGCACTCGGATATCGTGATCGACAAGTACCGCTGGAGCGCCTTTTTCGACACCAGCCTGGACCTGATGCTGAAAAGCCTCGGGGTAAAGCGGTTGATTATCGGTGGCGTCGTAACAGACGGATGTCTGATGACCTCTGTGTTCGACGCCTATTTCCGCGACTACCGCATTCACTTGGTTCACGACATGTGTACTGCCTCCAACGAAGGTGCCCACATGGCCGCGATGACAATCATGGCCAACTGGGTCTACGCCCTGGAAGTGCTGGATACCGAGAACATGATCAAGTCGCTGGAGGGTAAGGAATACACCGCCTGGCAGGCTGATAAGGCCGATGCCCTGCAGTTCACTCCGGAAACGTTGCGCGAGACCTTCAACGCACTCACCACTCCTGCCGATACCCAGTGAGCAGGACCTCTCCATCAAAATAAGGAGGATCACATGAAACTCATGCGCATATCCACGACACTGCTGACTTCCACCATGATCGTCACCGGTGCACAGGCTGCCGGTCAGTTACCGCTGGCGACCGATCACGCCGAGGACACGACCATCACCTTCGGCATGCCGGCCTGGACCAGTACCGAAGCCCCTACCGCTATCGCCGAGCTCATCCTGGAAGAAGCGGGCTACGACGTTGAGAAGAAGCTGCTTGCCCAGCCAGCGATCTTCGAGGGCATGAAGGTCGGGCAGATCGATTTCTTCATGGATGCCTGGCTTCCCTTCACCGAGAAGGCGCTGTGGAGTGAATACCAAGATGATCTGCAGAAGATCACCACCAGCTATGAAAACGTGCCGTTGGGCTGGGTGGTGCCTGCCTATGTCGAGGAAGAGACCATCGCCGACCTGGCCGGCAAGGCAGAAAAATTTGGCGGCCAAGTCGTCACCATCGGCGCTGGAGCCGGCATTGTCGAGCTCTCCGAGCGGGTGATGGCCGATGAGGAGTACGATCTTGACGGGTATCGGCTCGCCTACACGAGCGAGGCTGCGATGATGGGCGTGATCAGAGAAAAGATGCCCAACCAGGAGCCGTTCATCATCACTGGCTGGCGTCCGCATTCCATGTTTTCACAGTACGATCTGAAATTCCTGGAGGACACGCAAGGGCACTTTCAGTATGACAGCGTTTTCGTGTTGTCCTACCAAGGCATTGAAGACAAGTACCCTCGTGCCTATGACATCATGTCTCAATGGAGCATCAGCGTGGCCGAGCTAGAAGCAATGATGGCCGCGTATGAAGACGACGGTATCCCATTCGAAACCTCTGCCAGGGCGTGGATCGAAGACAACCGCGACCGCGTGGACGAGATGCTCGGCTACTCAGACCAGTAAGGCACAACCCCCTTGGGCCGCACCGTCTCATCGGCCCAAGGGATCGCATCTCACAAGATCCCTTTTGTTCTTTGGAACCGCAAGAACCGACACGGTTGAGTCATGCATCGTGAGTAGTCCCACTGCCCTCCCTT
>CAYWBG010000358.1:0-1883 GCA_964456005.1 uncultured Halomonas sp. | reverse complement strand
CTCGGACATCCGGCATCCTTGGTGGGTCATGATGGCCAGATGTTAGCAGCCAAACAGTGTGGTGTCTTTCAGGGCTATGACAGATGCAAGGGTCACTTGGGACTGTTCCGTCGACAAGCCTGCGAGGGGGCGCCATGAACCCCTCCCTGGGGGCTACCTAGACCATCCCTGGTCCACGGACCCCCTCTTCGGCTTGCCCCCGGCGTCCCTCGTTTTTCGAAACGTCGATTGCCCTGGGTGTCTGTGGTGGTCGGAGGTCTCGGAAAACCGCTTCGGGTATACTGGGTCACTTTCGTGAATGTTCCCGCTGAGACAGGATACGCCGTGACCTCACTGACCCTGACCCGCCCCGATGACTGGCACCTCCACCTGCGCGACGACCAGGCGCTGGCCGCGGTGGTCGGCGCCTCCGCTCGCCAGATGGGGCGCGCCATCATCATGCCCAACCTTCAGCCCCCCGTGACCACCACCGAGCAGGCGCTTGCCTATCGCGAGCGCATCCTGGCAGCGTTGCCCGAGGGCAGCCAGTTCGAGCCGCTGATGACGCTCTATCTCACCGATAGGACGTCGGCCGAGGAGGTCGAGCGCGCCCACGCCAGCGGTCTGGTACATGCCGTGAAGCTCTATCCCGCCGGGGCCACCACCAACTCCGACTCCGGGGTGACCGACCTGACGAACTGCGACGCGGCCATCGCGGCCATGGCCAGGCTGGGCATGCCACTGCTGGTACATGGCGAGGTGACCGATGCCGAGATCGATATCTTCGATCGCGAGGCGACCTTCATCGAGCGCGTCATGAAGCCGTTGCTCGAGCGCCATCCGGATCTCAGGGTGGTCTTCGAGCACATCACCACCGCCGATGCCGCCGAGTTCGTGACCGCGGCGCCTGCCAATGTGGCGGCGACCATCACCGTTCACCACCTGCTGTTCAATCGCAACCAGATGCTGGTGGGTGGCATCCGGCCCCACTACTACTGCCTGCCGATCCTCAAGCGCGAGCGTCACCGTCGGGCGCTGCTGGCCGCTGCCACCTCCGGCAGTCCGAAGTTCTTCCTCGGCACCGACAGTGCGCCCCACGCCCAGGGCGACAAGGAGAGCGCCTGCGGCTGTGCCGGGGCCTTCACGGCGCCGGCGGCACTCGAGCTCTACGCCACGGCGTTCGAGCAGGCCGGTGCCCTGGACCGCTTGGAGGGTTTCGCCAGTCACTTTGGTCCCGATTTCTACGGCCTGGCGCGTAACACCCAGAGCGTCACTCTGGTGCGTGAGTCCTGGCAGTTGCCCGAGTCGCTGCCCTACACCGATGGCCAGCGCATCGTGCCACTGCTGGCGGGTGAGACGCTGGAATGGCGGCTAGTCTCTTAGCACCTGGCACTACTCGTGGTTGACCTGCCGCTCCAGGAAGTCGATGCCGGCATGGATGGCCCCACCGCGGGTCAGGAAGCTGAGAAAGTGGCCGCGGCGGTGCTGCAGGTAGAGCTCGCTATCCACGCCCACGGCAGTGAGCGCCTCGCGAAAGTCGGTGGCGTGGTCCAGGGGGACCAGGCGATCCCAGGTGCCGTGGAAGAGAAAGAAAGGCGGCGCGCCGGGGGCGACCTGGCGTGCCGGCGAGGCGAGGGCGTACTGCTCGGGCACTTCGGCGCGTGTGCCACCGAGGAACTCCACCACTAGCCGCCCGTCGGGAAACTTGAAGAGGTCGCTGGGCAGGCCGCCGGCGAGCACGGCGGCCAGGGGTGACGGTTCGCCCACGGAGGGCTCGGCCAGCGCCAACAGGCTGACCAGATGCGCCCCCGACGAGAAGCCCACACCGACAATGCGCTGGGGGTCGACGCGCCATGCCTCGGCGTTGTCATGCAGCCAGGCCATGGCCTGCTGCAGGTCGTGTA
>CAYWBG010000357.1:0-1892 GCA_964456005.1 uncultured Halomonas sp. | reverse complement strand
TCCACGTAGCGGTAGAGCAGGCTCATGGCGGTGGAGGCGGCCTTCTTCTCGCACTGGGCATGGTCGATCAGCAGCAGCTGGGGGTTGTCCAGCGCCCAGTCGACCCAGGCGTCGGGGGTGGGACAGCCCAGGAAATCGAGCAGCTCGTCGGAGAGCAGCCCTGCGGTGTCCCGGTGGTGGCGGGAAGCGTCTTGCGCGGCCGGGGCGGTGGCGGACGCGGTCAGGGTGTCGGGCATGGCAGGCAGACCTCGGCGTCAGGAGGGAGGGAGGGCTTGGCGGCGGCGCTCAGCGGCGGCGGTGAGTTCTCCGGCGATGCGCTCATGGAGCTCGGCCACCGACAGGCCGGCGGCGGCTTCCCGGGGGACCAGGCCGTAACGGCCAAGGTCCTGGATGCGCTGGCGGCCCACCCGCAGCAGCTCCACTGCCCGGGAAAGCCCGGGCTGCTCTGGGCGAACCCGGATGCGGTGGCGGACCAGCTGGTCGTCCAGGGCCTGTTCATCCACCAGGCGCAGGTAGCGGCCGGCGATGGCCTCGCGCAGGTCATCGAGCTCCGTCATGCGCGCGGCGCGCTGATCGTGTGTCAGCCCGAACCAGTCGTGAATCTCCGCATCGGCCCGCTGGCAGCCCCGGCAGGTAGCATCGCCCAGGGTGGTGGAGCAGAGCCCCACGCAGGGCGAGGCGATGGCGCCCATGGCACCCCCTCTCGTTCAATGGTGGTGGCCATGGTACCGCGTCCCTCGCCCGGGGGGGAGCCTTGTAGTCTGCACCACATGCCGCCGACCAAAGTGCAAGGCCCATGAGACGGGGCCTCGCTTAACATTGTCGACAGTCTCGAGTAGAATCTCGGCCAACCAGGACAGGGGGATAGACACCCCTGACTCCCGTGCCAGAGGCATGTTTCAGCAGGCAGTCCGCCGAGAAGCATTACTCTGGCTCCACTAGTAATGAGGGCCCTAACGTGCTTGAAGCCTATCGCCAACATGTCGAGGAGCGCGCCGCGGAAGGCGTGCCACCGAAGCCGCTGAACGCCGAACAGGTCGCCGCACTGGTCGAGCTGCTGAAGTCTCCACCGGCCGGCGAGGAAGAAGCCATCCTCGACCTGATCACCCACCGCGTTCCCCCGGGTGTTGACGAGGCCGCCTACGTCAAGGCCGGCTTTCTGACCGCCATCGCCAAGGGCGAGGCCGAGTCGCCGCTGATCGACAAGATCCACGCGGTGAAGCTGCTGGGCACCATGCAGGGCGGCTACAACATCGTCTCCCTGGTCGAGCTCCTCGACGATGCCGACCTGGCCAAGGAAGTGGGCGAGCAGCTCAAGCATACCCTGCTGATGTTCGATGCCTTCCATGACGTGGAAGAGCGTGCCAAGGCGGGTAACGCCGTGGCCAAGGACGTCATCCAGTCCTGGGCGGAGGCCGAGTGGTTCCTCTCCAAGCCCGCCCTGGAAGAGAAGATCACCCTCAGCGTCTTCAAGGTGCCGGGCGAGACCAACACCGATGACCTCTCCCCCGCCCCGGACGCCTGGTCGCGCCCCGATATTCCGGTCCATGCCAACGCCATGCTCAAGAACGAGCGTGACGGCATCGAGCCGGAGGTGCCCGGCACCAAGGGCCCGCTGAAGCAGATCGAGGACGTGAAGGCCAAGGGCTTCCCGGTCGCCTACGTGGGCGACGTGGTCGGCACCGGCTCCTCGCGCAAGTCCGCCACCAACTCGGTGCTGTGGTTCTTCGGCGACGATATCCCCTACGTGCCCAACAAGCGCGCCGGCGGCTTCTGCTTCGGCGGCAAGATCGCCCCGATCTTCTTCAACACCATGGAAGATTCCGGCGCCCTGCCCGTGGAGATGGACGTCTCCAAGCTCGAGATGGGCGACGTCATCGACGTCTACCCCT
>CAYWBG010000356.1:0-1905 GCA_964456005.1 uncultured Halomonas sp. | reverse complement strand
GCCACCGAAGGCGAGCGCATCGAGATTACCCACAAGGCTTCGAGCCGCATGACCTTCGCCAAGGGCGCGGTGCGCGCGGCGCGCTGGGTAGCCGGCCAGGGCAAGGGGCGCTACTCGATGCAGGATGTGTTGGGTCTGGGCTGACTGTCTCTGCACCGGCCGTGCCTAGACTGGCCGGGAGCCGGGGGTAGCCGCCGGGCAGCGTTTCCTGTAGTATTCCGAAAATTTTGGCCGGGCGCATGGGCGAAAGCCCCCTTCACAGCGCTTGTTGCTTCGGCCCCCAGTGTGCTGATGTTTTGAGCGAATCAGTTCCGAGCGAATGACAACAAGCGGGATGAAACCGGTCTTGATCGGGTTTCGTCCCGCTTTTTTTGCGGGGCGGCCATCCGTGGGCCGGCCATGATCCTGCACGATTTTTAGACGAGCTGTCGCTTATAGCTGTCTGTCAAAGCGGTTCGTAAATACATGGGAGGACGTTGCATTGAACAAACCCGCGATACTGGCCCTGGAAGACGGCAGTGTGTTTCATGGCACGGCCATCGGTGCCGATGGACAGACCAGCGGTGAGGTGGTGTTCAATACGGCCATGACCGGCTACCAAGAGATCCTGACCGACCCCTCCTATACCCGCCAGATCGTCACCCTGACCTATCCCCATATCGGCAACACGGGCGTCAACTCCGAGGACGTCGAGTCCGGCGCTATTGCTGCCGCCGGCCTGGTGATTCGCGACCTGCCACTGACGGCCAGCAACTTCCGCTCCGAGCAGTCGCTCTCCGACTATCTTAAGAGCCAGAACGTGCTGGGTATCGCCGACATCGACACCCGCCGCCTGACCCGCATCCTGCGCGACAAGGGCTCCCAGAATGGCGCTATCCTGGCAGGCGGTGAGGCCGAGGGTGAGGATGCGGTGGAGCGCGCCCTGGCCGCCGCGAAGGCCTTCCCCGGCCTCAAGGGCATGGACCTGGCCAAGGTGGTCTCCTGCCAGTCCCCCTACGAGTGGAGCGAAGGCGAGTGGGCCCTGGGTGAGGGCTACGCGGACACTAGCCAGGACAAGCCGCCTTTCCACGTCGTCGCCTACGACTTCGGCGTAAAGCGCAATATCCTGCGCATGCTCGCCTCCCGCGGCTGCCGCCTGACGGTTGTGCCGGCCCAGACCCCGGCGTCTGAGGTGCTGGCGCTGCACCCGGACGGCGTCTTCCTGGCCAACGGCCCCGGAGACCCCGAGCCCTGCGACTACGCTATCAAGGCGATTGGCGAGATCCTCGAGACCGAGCTGCCGCTGTTCGGCATCTGCCTGGGCCACCAGCTGCTGGCGCTGGCCAGTGGGGCCAAGACCGTGAAAATGAATCACGGCCACCATGGCGCCAACCACCCGGTGCAGGACCTCGACACCGGCCGCGTGATGATCACCAGCCAGAACCACGGCTTCGCCGCCGATGAGGCGAGTTTGCCAGGCAACGTGCGCGCGACGCACCGCTCGCTGTTCGACGGCACCCTGCAGGGCATCGAGCGCACCGACCGCCCGGCCTTCAGCTTTCAGGGGCACCCGGAAGCGAGTCCCGGCCCCAAGGACGTCTCGCCGCTGTTCGACCGTTTCGTCGAGATGATGAAGGCTCGCCAGGCCTGAGCCTGGGGTAATCGCCCGAGACACGTCGCCCCTCGTCACCTATTTCTGCGGGAAGCACCATGCCCAAGCGTACCGACATCCAGAGCATCCTGATCATTGGCGCCGGCCCCATCGTCATCGGCCAGGCGTGCGAATTCGACTACTCCGGCGCCCAGGCCTGCAAGGCGCTGCGCGAGGAGGGCTACCGGGTCATCCTGGTGAACTCCAACCCGGCCACCATCATGACCGACCCGGCCATGGCCGATGCCACCTACATCGAGCCGATCACCTGGCAG
>CAYWBG010000355.1:0-1908 GCA_964456005.1 uncultured Halomonas sp. | reverse complement strand
TCGTCAAGGCCCAGGTCCACGCCGGTGGACGCGGCAAGGCCGGCGGCGTCAAGCTGATCAAGAGCCCGGAAGAGGCCAAGGCCTTCGCCGAGCAGTGGCTGGGCAAGAATCTGGTGACCTTCCAGACCGACGCCAACGGTCAGCCGGTGGCCAAGATCCTGGTCGAGAACTGCACCGACATCGCCGATGAGCTCTATCTGGGCGCCGTGGTCGATCGTGCCACCCGCCGCGTGGTCTTCATGGCCTCCACCGAGGGTGGCGTGGAGATCGAGCAGGTTGCCGAGGAGACCCCCGAGAAGATCCTCAAGGCCGAGATCGATCCGCTGGTCGGCGCTCAGCCCTACCAGGCGCGTGAGCTGGCCTTCGCCCTGGGTCTGAAAGGCGATCAGGTGAAGCAGTTCACCAAGGTCTTCCTGGGACTCTCCAAGCTGTTCCACGACAAGGATCTGGCGCTGCTCGAGATCAACCCGCTGGTGATCACCGACGAGGGCAACCTCCACTGCCTCGACGCCAAGCTGGGCCTGGACGGCAACGCCCTCTATCGCCACCCGGACCTGCAGGCCATGCGCGATCCCTCCCAGGAGGATGAGCGCGAGGCCGAGGCGGCCGCGTGGGAGCTGAACTATGTGGCGCTGGATGGCAACATCGGCTGCATGGTCAACGGCGCCGGCCTGGCCATGGGCACCATGGACATCGTCAACCTGCACGGCGGCTCGCCGGCCAACTTCCTGGACGTGGGCGGCGGCGCCACCAAGGAGCGCGTTGCCGAAGCCTTCAAGCTGATCCTCTCCGACGACAACGTCAAGGCGGTGCTGGTCAACATCTTCGGCGGTATCGTGCGCTGCGACATGATCGCCGAGGGCATCATCGGTGCCGTCGAGCAGGTCGGCGTCAACGTGCCGGTTGTGGTGCGCCTGGAAGGTACCAACGCCGAACTGGGTGCCGAGAAGCTGGCCTCCAGTGGTCTGAACATCATCGCTGCTACCAGTCTGACCGATGCGGCTCAGCAGGTCGTCAAGGCCGCGGAGGGCAAGTAATGAGTATCCTGATCGACAAGAACACCAAGGTTATCTGCCAGGGCTTCACCGGTGGCCAGGGGACCTTCCACTCCGAACAGGCGATCGCCTACGGCACTCAGATGGTCGGCGGCGTGACCCCGGGCAAGGGCGGCCAGGAGCACCTGGGCCTGCCGGTGTTCAACACCGTCAAGGAAGCCGTCGAGAAGACCGGCGCCGAGGCCAGCGTGATCTACGTGCCGGCCCCGTTCTGCAAGGACTCCATCCTCGAGGCCGCCAACGCCGGCATCAGGCTGATCGTCTGCATCACCGAGGGCATCCCGACCCTCGACATGCTCGACGTCAAGGTGAAGTGCGATGAGCTGGGCGTGCAACTGATCGGTCCCAACTGCCCGGGTGTGATCACCCCCGGCGAGACCAAGATCGGCATCATGCCGGGCCACATCCACAAGCCGGGCAAGGTCGGCATCGTGTCGCGCTCCGGCACCCTGACCTATGAAGCCGTCAAGCAGACCACCGATCACGGCTTCGGCCAGTCCACCTGCGTGGGCATCGGCGGCGACCCGATTCCGGGTTCCAACTTCATCGATATCCTCGAGATGTTCGAGAAGGACCCGGCCACCGAGGCGATCGTGATGATCGGCGAGATCGGCGGCACCGCCGAGGAAGAGGCGGCCGCCTACATCAAGGCCAACGTCTCCAAGCCGGTGGTCTCCTACATCGCCGGCGTGACCGCCCCTCCGGGCAAGCGCATGGGCCACGCCGGTGCGATCATCTCCGGCGGCACGGGCACCGCGGACGAGAAGTTCGCCGCCCTCGAGGACGCCGGCGTCAAGACCGTGCGTTCGCTGGCCGAGATCGGCGACGCCCTGAAGGAAGTGACCGGCTGGTA
>CAYWBG010000354.1:0-1928 GCA_964456005.1 uncultured Halomonas sp. | reverse complement strand
TCTCGACGGCAGACAGAACGGCGGGCAGCAGAGCGAGGTCACCGAAGCTCGGCGAAGCGACAGAAGTCGAGGTCATCAATCACACCTTGGTAGGCCGGGGTCACCGGCATAAATTCGTTGGCGTCCCTGACGCGTGCAATACGGTCAGGCGCGCTGGCCCAGGTATTGTTGGGTAGCGCGAGACATCGGAGTCGGGGACGCCGGTCGCACCTGGCATCGGGCGCCAGCCATCATGGATGGCAACAAGGCACCCTGTGGCGACCGTTTGCGCCGGTCTCGCCTGTTTGGCGGGATCTCGGCGCTCCATCTACACAATTCGAACGCGTGCGGCCCAGCGTGGTGTCACTGGTACCTGGCGTTGCGGCGCGCATCCTGTGCTCGATCAATGATCGGCGGCGGCGGCGTCGTACATGATGGTGGGGTCAGCACATGCGAGGAGGACGCATGCTACCATCGTCGCCATTCGCTGGCCAGCCCTTTCACCGGGCCCATCCCTCTTTCTGCTCCGGGAGACTCTCTATGCCGACGCTCTGGGTCGACGCCGACGCCTGCCCCAAGGTGGCGCGCGAGATTATCGTGCGCGCCGCCGAACGCACCCACACTCTGGCCTGGTTCGTGGCCAACCATGCGGTACCGCTGCCGCGCTCGCCATGGGTCAAGGCGCTCGCCGTGAGTCACGGCTTCGATGCCGCCGACGACGAGATCGTCGAGCGCATCCAGGCCGGCGATCTGCTGATCACCTCGGATCTGCCGCTGGCCATGGCGGCCATCGAGCGCGGGGCGAAGGTGATGACCACCCGCGGCGAGGCACTCAACGAGAACAATATCCGCGCCCGAGTGCAGATGAGGGACTTCATGGAGACCATGCGCGCCAGCGGCGAGCACACCGGCGGACCTAAGGGGTACGCCGATGCGGATCGCCGCGAATTCGCCAATGCGCTGGACCGGTGGCTGGCGAAAAACCCTTAACCCTTCTCGCGGATGCCCTGGCCGGGCAGCCGCTCGCGATCATGGGGGCGCTCCAGGTCCAGGACCGGGCCAAGAGGCACGATGCGGGTCGGATTGATGGTGTCATGGCTGTAGTAGTAGTGGCGCTTGATATGGTCGAAGTCCACCGTCTCGGCGATGCCGGGCCACTGGTAGAGTTCACGCACGTAGTTGGCGAGGTTCGGATAGTCCTCGATGCGCCTTAGGTTGCACTTGAAGTGGCCGTGGTAGACCGCGTCGAAGCGGATCAGGGTGGTGAACAGGCGGATGTCCGCCTCGGTGAGCCACTCGCCGGCCAGGTAGCGGTGCGCCGCCAGGCGCGCCTCCATACGATCCAGCGCCTCGAACAGCGCCACCACATGCTTCTCGTAGACGGCCTGCTCGGTAGCGAAGCCCGACTTGTAGACGCCGTTGTTGATGTGGTCGTAGACGTCGGCATTGACCGCATCGATGGTCTCGCGAAGGTCTTCGGGATAGAAATCCAGTCGGTTACCTGTCAGCTCATCGAAGGCGTCGTTGAACATGCGCAGCAGCTCGGCGGACTCATTGTTGACGATGCACCCCTGCTGCTTGTCCCACAGCGCCGGGACCGTCACACGGCCGGTGTAGTGAGGGTCGGTGAGAGTATAGAGCTCGCGATGGTAATCGACACCATTGACCGGGTCGCCGCTCGAGCCCTCGGACTCATCGAAGGTCCAGCCCTGATCGAGCATCAGCGGGCTGACGTGTGAGAGACCGATCATCCCCTCCAGCCCCTTGAGCTTGCGCAGGATCATGGTGCGGTGCGCCCAGGGACAGGCCAGCGAGACGTAGAGGTGGTAGCGCCCCGGTTCGGCAGGCAGGCCGGGGTGGCCGCCAGGACCCTCGCCACCGTCGCGGGTCACCCAGTCGCGCAGCTTGGCAGATTCGCGCACGAACTCGCCGCCGTGCTTGTCGGTGTC
>CAYWBG010000353.1:0-1929 GCA_964456005.1 uncultured Halomonas sp. | reverse complement strand
ACGCCATCGACACCGATATGGCCACGCTTGAGCGCCGCCAACGCGCCGGCATAATAGGTCAGCCAAACCAGCATGATAGCGGCCACCTCGTCATACCAGGGCGGAGTGCGCCAGGCATAGCGGGTCACCACCGCATAGAGCACCACCAGCGTCAGTGAAACCATCAGCACCACCGTGATGATCTCTAGCAGCCGCTCCATGATGCGGGAAATGTTATTCACGGTACCCATGCTTATCGACTCGTTCAGGAAAGGGGACAGGAACCCCCACGCCGCTAGATGGCGTGGGGGTGGGGCCCTGGGGATGACTCAAGCGGATCAGGAGTCGTTGCCGAGCTCCAGTACCCGGTCGATCAACTCCTGAGAGCCGGAGACCTCATCGGCGAAGGCCTCGTAGATCGGCCCCGAGGCGTCGATGAAGACCGAGGTATCGACCTCGTTGATCTCGGTGCCTGCCTCGCGAATTACGTCGAGTAGGTCCTGGTCGAGCTGAGCGGCATGCTCGTAGACAAAACCCTGAGTCTCCTGGGCGACCTCGATAAGGAGCTCCTGGATCTCGTCGGGAAGGTTGTTGAAGCGACGGCCGGCGGTCAGGTAGGCCGGCGTGTAGACGTGACCAGTCAGCGACAGGTAATCCTGCACCTCCTGGAAGCGCTGGCCGGTGATCTGCGCCAGGGGGTTCTCCTGGCCGTCCATGACGCCGGTCTGCAGGGCCATGAAGACCTCGGAGAGCGCCATAGGAGAGGGTTCGGCGCCATACTCCTCGAACATCCGCACCCGCCAGGCGCCACGCGGGGTGCGCAGCTTCACGCCACGCAGGTCGTCGGGCGTGTGGATAGGACGCACGTTGTTGGTGATATGTCGGAAACCATTCTCCCAGACGGCCAAGATGCGATAGCCGTTTTGCTCGGCCAGCGGCGCCAGGTGCGGCCAGACGATTTCCTCCTCGACCCGCTTCATGTGCTCGCGATCCTGAATCAGGTAGGGCAGTTCGAAGAGACCGAATTCGTCTGCCACCGAGGACATGATGGTGGAGGGCAGTGCCAGATCGACGGTACCCAGTCGCATGCGCTGCAGGAGTTCAGAATCGGTGCCCAGCTGACTGGAACCGAAGATCACGACCTCGTAGGGGTCGGGAAGGCGCTCGTTGGCCAGTTCGGCAAAGTGGTTGGCGGAATCGGTGAATAGTGAGTCGGGGCCCCCGACGTGACCGAAGGTGATCTCGCGAGCCTGGAGCGGGGCGGACACGAGGGCGACGGCGGCGGCCACCGCCGTGAGACGTAGCAGATGCATGGCGCTTTTCCTCTTGTTGTAGTCTTGGCTCGAGCGGGGATGCCGCCCGGGTTCCGCTTTAAGTTGTAGTTGTGGAAATCAGCGAAGCCAGATAGACGCCGCAAAATTGAATTCTTTATGCGAAATGCGTCTGCCTCACAAGCTAGTCCCAGCCAGGAAGGGGTGTCAAGGCATACATTCCAGCGCAACGCCCACGGGCATGCGCCGAGCGCAAGATTACTCGGGCTCCAGGCCCCAGGACAGGCCGGCCGCCTCGATTCCGGCGATGGCCGCCTGCTCGTCCTCGGCGGAAGAGGCGCCGCTGACACCCACCGCGCCGATCACACACTGGTCGACATCCAGGATCAGCACGCCACCGGCAACCGGGATGGAGCGCCCCCCCGAGGCCGCCGCGACGCTGGCGAGAAAGGCCGGCCGCTCGTCATTGCGCGCGCCAATAACACCGCTTGCCGCGCCGTTGCCCAGTGCAGCAAAGGCCTTGCCACTAGCCACCGGGAAGCGCAGCGGGGCGCAGCCATCTTCCCGTTCCATGGCGACCGGATGCCCCCACCGTCCAGCACCACCACCGTGAGTGGCTCCATCTCCTGCGCCCGTGCCATCGCGAAGGCGCCGTCGAGAATGCGTCGCGCCTCGGCGC
>CAYWBG010000352.1:0-1945 GCA_964456005.1 uncultured Halomonas sp. | reverse complement strand
GCATGGAGGCCGCCTGCTGGCGGGCCATGGCCGAGCGCCTGGGCGCCGACAGCGTCCCTTTCGACGCCGAGACCCTGGGCTTCCAGATGGGGCCGCGGATCAACGCCCGCTCGCGCCTCGACGACCCCTATGCGGCGCTGCACTTTATGCTCGCGGTGGATGACGCCACGGCAGCGCGTCACCTGGAAACGCTGGATCAGGACAACCAGTCGCGCAAGGCCATCGAGGCCGACATGGCGGAGGAGGCGAAGGCGCTGGCGCTGCCGGCCCTGGCCGCTGACGAGCGCGCAGTGGTGGTCTTTCTCGAGGGCGGCCATCCCGGCGTGCAGGGCATCGTCGCCTCACGGCTGGTGCAGGCCTATGGGCGGCCGGCGCTGGTGCTGACCCCGGCCGTCGCCCCCGGTATGCTCACCGGCTCGGGTCGCTCCATCGAGGGGCTGCACCTGCGTGACGCCCTGCAGCGCACCTTTGAGCTGGCGCCGGAGGCACTGCCCCGTTTCGGCGGCCATCGCGGGGCCGCCGGTGTCGGCGTGCCCGCTGAGCGGCTCGGCGCCTTCAAGTCGGCCTTCCTGCAGGCGGTGGGCGAACAGCTAGGCGACGCCGAGCTCCACCCCAAGGTTCTGACCGACGGCGTCCTGGCCGAGCACCAGCTGAGCCTGGCGACCCTGGCCGAGCTGCAGGCGCTGGGACCCTATGGGCGCGAGTTCGAGGCGCCGCTGTTTCAGGGCGACTTCCTGGTGGAACGCCTGCGTCCGGTGGGTGCCGACGGTACACACCTGATGCTGGAGCTCTCCCTGGGGGCGGTAAGCCACCGGGCGATCTGGTTCCGAGCGCTGACCCCTGGCGAAGTGCCCGGCTTCGGCGTCGGCGACCGGCTGCGCTGTGCCTACAAGCTCAACCGCAACCGCTGGCGGGGGCGGGAGAGTCTTCAACTAATGGTCGAGCACGCCCAGCCGCGATAAGGATTCCCCATGGACCCGACGGAGCCGCCCACCGACCCCCATCGCCTCCATGAGGATGTGATGGCGATGCTGGTGGGAACTCTCTTCGTGGCGCTCGGCATCACCTTTTATACTCAGGCGATGCTGCTCACCGGCAGCACTGCGGGCCTGGCCTTCCTCCTGCAGTACGCCACGGGCGGGGCGTTCGGCGTCTGGTTCTTCCTGATCAACCTGCCCTTCTACTGGCTAGCCATCCGGCGCATGGGCTGGTCCTTTACCCTGCGCACCTTCGCCACCATCGGCCTGGTGTCGCTGTTCTCCGAACTGACCGGGCGCTGGGTCACCCTCGAGGGTCTTAACCCGCTCTATGCCTCGCTGATGGGCGGCAGCCTGATCGGTATCGGCATGTTGATTCTGTTCCGCCACCGCTCGAGTCTCGGCGGAGTGAACATCCTGGTGCTCTACCTGCAGGACCGCTACGGCTGGCGCGCGGGCTACCTGCAGCTCGGCATCGACGGTGCCATCATGCTGGTGGCATTGATGACGCTGCCGCTGGAGCGAGTCGGGCTTTCGGTGCTGGGCGCCGTGGCGCTGAATCTGATCATTGCGCTCAACCACAAGCCGGGTCGCTACATGGGCGTCAGCTGATCCAGAACCACCAGACGATCAGGGCGATCAGGCCCACGCCTGCCAGATTGACGAGCCAGCTCATTCAGTCGCCTCCTTCGCGTTGGGTGAACCACCGGTATCACCGGTGGGGCGGAACAGCCGCAGTCGGTTGGCGTTGCTCACCACCGTGATGGAAGAGAGCGACATGGCCGCACCCGCGATCATCGGCGAGAGCAGCATGCCGGTGATCGGGTAGAGCACCCCGGCGGCGATGGGAATGCACAGGGTGTTGTAGCCGAAGGCCCCCACCAGGTTCTGCTTGATGTTGGTCAAGGTCGCCCGGCTGATCTCGATGGCCGAGGCCACCCCGTGCAGCGAGCCGCGCATCAGGGTGA
>CAYWBG010000351.1:0-1945 GCA_964456005.1 uncultured Halomonas sp. | reverse complement strand
TCCTCGAGGAGAACCACCTGCGCTGGGACAGCCTCGGCGAGTTCCTGGCCATGACCGCCTCCCTGGAGCACCTTGCCAAGCAGTATGGCAATGCACGGGCGTCGCTGCTGGCGGATGCCCTGGACAAGGCCACCGGCCAGTTCCTCGAGTCCAACAAGTCGCCCTCACGCAAGGTCGGCGAGCTGGACAACCGGGGCAGCCACTTCTATCTCGCCCTGTACTGGGCCCAGGCGCTGGCGGCCCAGGACGAGGATGCCGAGCTCAAGGCGCTGTTCGGCCGCCTGGTCGAGACCCTGGAGGCCAAGGAGGCGACCATCCTTGAGGAGCTCAACGGCGTCCAGGGGCAGCCGGTGGACCTCAAGGGTTACTACCATGCCGATCCTGAGCTCGCCCGTTCTGTCATGCGCCCGAGCAAGACCCTTAACGACGCCCTGGCGCTGGTCGCCAAGGCCTGAGGGTAACGCTCCCGGGGGATTGCGCCCCTAGCCGGGCAGCCCCTGAGTCCCCGTCCGCCGCCCGGCGGACGGGGGCTTTAGCTTTAGGTAGAAGAGGGAGTGATGGGCCGGGCGGCGTGGACGATGCTATACTGCCCCCTCCACTGAACATACCACTACAGGGGAGTTCTCAATGGGATTCCAGAAAATCGTCGTCCCTGAGGGCGGCCAGAAAATCACCGCCAATGCCGACAACACCCTGAACGTGCCGAACGAGCCGATCATCCCCTACATCGAGGGTGACGGTATCGGTATCGACGTGACGCCGGCGATGATGATCGCCATCGACTCCGCCGTTCAGAAGGCTTACAACGGTGAGCGCAAAATCCACTGGATGGAAGTCTACGCCGGTGAGAAGGCCACTCAGATCTACGACGCCGACACCTGGCTGCCGGAAGAGACTCTGGAAGCCGTCAAGGACTTCGTTATCTCTATCAAGGGCCCGCTGACCACCCCGGTGGGCGGTGGCATCCGCTCCCTGAATGTGGCGCTGCGCCAGAAGCTTGACCTCTACGTCTGCCAGCGTCCGGTTCGCTGGTTCGAGGGCGTGCCGAGCCCGGTGAAGAAGCCCGCCGATGTGGATATGGTCATCTTCCGTGAGAACTCCGAGGACATCTACGCCGGCATTGAATGGAAGGCCGGTTCCCCGGAAGCCGATAAGGTGATCAAGTTCTTCCGCGAGGAGATGGGCGTCACCAATATTCGCTTCCCGGAGAACTGCGGTATCGGCGTCAAGCCGGTTTCCGTCGAGGGCACCAAGCGTCTGGTGCGCCAGGCCCTGCAGTACACCATCGACAACGAGCGCGACTCGCTGACGCTGGTGCACAAGGGCAACATCATGAAGTTCACCGAAGGGTCCTTCAAGGACTGGGGCTATGAGCTCGCCAAGGAAGAATTTGGCGCCGAACTGCTCGACGGCGGCCCCTGGATGACCATGAAGAACCCGAAGACCGGCAAGGATATCGTCATCAAGGACGTCATCGCCGACGCCATGCTGCAGCAGATCCTGCTGCGTCCGGCCGAGTACGACGTCATTGCTACGCTGAACCTGAACGGCGACTACCTCTCCGACGCCCTGGCGGCTGAGGTAGGCGGCATCGGTATCGCGCCGGGTGCCAACCTGTCCGACACCGTGGCGATGTTCGAGGCCACTCATGGCACCGCACCGAAATACGCCGGCCAGGACAAGGTCAACCCGGGCTCGCTGATTCTCTCCGCCGAGATGATGCTGCGCCACATGGGCTGGACCGAGGCCGCTGACCTGGTGCTCAAGGGTATGGAAAAGGCCATCTCCAAGGGCGAGGTGACCTATGACTTCCATCGCCTGATGGACGATGCCAAGCTCCTCAAGTGCTCCGAGTTCGGCCAGGCCGTCGCTGACAACATGTAAGTTGCGATGCTGGACCCGGGCCCCCGTCCGCCGTCAGGCGGTCGGGGGCCTTTGCGTTGAG
>CAYWBG010000350.1:0-1973 GCA_964456005.1 uncultured Halomonas sp. | reverse complement strand
GGCTTCTCCACCGCCACCGACCTGGCCGACTACCTGGTGCGCAAGGGCGTGGCCTTCCGGGATGCCCACGAGATCGTCGGCCAGTCCGTCGCCTACGGCCTCAAGCAGGAGAAGGATCTCTCCGAGATGAGCCTCCAGGAGCTGCGCCAGTTCTCCGAGACCATCGAGGCAGACGTCTTCGAGGTGCTGACCCTGGAAGGCTCGGTGGCTGCCCGCAACCATATCGGCGGCACCGCCCCCGACCAGGTGCGCGCCGCCGGCCAGCGCGCCCGCGACGCCCTGGCCGTGCTGGACGGCACGCCCTGATGCGCCGGGCCGTCTTCGCCACCCTGGCCCTGGCACTGTTCGTCGGGCTGGCGGGCTGCGGCCAGAAGGGGCCACTCACTCTGCCCGATGACACGCAGGCAGCCGCACCGTTCGGCCCGCGCGATGCTGCCAACGCCCTCGACGACAACGAGACCTATTAGGCATGGATCATTTCGAGTATCGCGACGGCGTGCTCTACGGCGAGGAGGTCCCCCTGACCCGCATCGCCGAGCAGTTCGGCACGCCCTGCTACGTCTACTCAAAGGCCACCCTGGCCCGGCACTTCCGCGCCTACACCGAAGCGCTGGGCGGCCACCCCCACCTGATCTGCTATGCGGTGAAGGCCAACTCCAATCTTGCCGTTCTGGGCCTACTGGCCCGACTGGGGGCCGGCTTCGACATCGTCTCCGTGGGCGAGCTGGAGCGGGTGCTGGCCGCCGGCGGCGACCCCGCCAAGGTGGTCTTCTCCGGGGTGGCCAAACAGGAGGCCGAGATGGCTCGGGCCCTGGAAGTGGGCATCAAGTGCTTCAACGTCGAGTCCCGCCCGGAGCTCGAGCGCCTGGATGCCGTGGCTGGCCGACTCGGCCAGGTGGCGCCGGTATCGCTGCGGGTCAACCCGGACGTGGACGCCGGTACCCACCCCTATATCTCCACCGGGCTCAAGGACAACAAGTTCGGCATCCCGGTGGACGAGGCGCTGGCGGTCTATGAACTGGCTGCAAGCCTACCCCACGTCAAGGTCACCGGCCTGGACTGCCATATCGGCTCCCAGCTCACCGAACTCTCCCCCTTCCTGGACGCCCTGGACCGCCTGCTGGTGCTGCTCGAGCGGCTCCGCGAGCGAGGCATCGAGGTGGAGCACCTGGACCTGGGCGGCGGCCTGGGCGTGCCCTATCGGGACGAGCATCCACCGGCCCCCTTCGACTACGCCGCCTCGCTGCTCGAGCGGCTCTCGAAGTGGCCGGGCAGCGAGCGGCTGACCCTGCTGTTCGAGCCGGGACGTTCCATCGCCGCCAATGCCGGCATACTGCTGACCCGGGTGGAGTTCCTCAAGCCCGGCGAGACCAAGAACTTCGCCATCGTCGACGCTGCCATGAACGACCTGATCCGTCCCGCGCTCTACCAGGCGTGGCAGGCGATCCTGCCGGTGGACACCCGCCGCCCCCGCGACACGGCCAGCTACGACGTCGTGGGGCCGGTGTGCGAGACCGGCGACTTCCTGGGCAAGGATCGTGACCTGGCCATCGCCGCCGGCGACCTGCTGGCGGTGCGCTCCGCCGGGGCCTACGGCTTCGTGATGGCCTCCAACTACAACAGCCGCCCGCGCCCCGCCGAGGTGATGGTGGACGGCGAAACCGCCCACCTGGTGCGCCGCCGCGAGCGCCTGGAAGACCTCTGGGCGGGCGAGTCGCTGCTGCCGGAGGCCGCCCACTGATGCTGCTGCACTTCACCAAGATGCATGGTCTGGGCAACGACTTCATGATGGTCGACCTGGTCACCCAGCGGGCACGCCTCGAGGCCGAGCAGATTCGGCGCCTGGCCGACCGCCGCTTCGGCATTGGCTTCGACCAGCTGCTGATCGTCGAGCCACCCAGGGATCCGGACGTGGACTTCCGCTACCGGATCTTCAACGCCGACGGCAGCGAGGTGGAGAACTGCGGCAACGG
>CAYWBG010000349.1:0-1989 GCA_964456005.1 uncultured Halomonas sp. | reverse complement strand
GCCGACACCCTGTGGTCCTGCACCACCTGCCGCGCCTGCGTGGAGGAGTGCCCGATGATGATCGAGCACGTGGACGCCATCGTCGACATGCGCCGCCACCTGACCCTGGAGCGGGGCCAGACCCCCAACAAGGGCGCCGAGGTGCTCGACAACCTGATCGCCACCGACAACCCCGGCGGCTTCGAGCCCGGCTCGCGGCTGCACTGGGCGGCGGACCTCAACCTGCCACTGATCGCCGACCTGCAACAGGTCGATGTCCTGCTGTGGCTCGGCGACGGCGCCTTCGATATGCGCAACCAGCGCACCCTGCGGGCCCTGGTCAAGGTGCTGCGCGCGGCGGAGGTGGACTTCGCGGTACTGGGCAGCGAAGAGCGGGACAGCGGCGACGTGGCCCGGCGTCTGGGCGATGAGGCGACCTTCCAGTCCCTGGCCAGGCGCAATATCGCCACCCTCGCGAAGTACCGCTTCCAGAAGATCGTGACCTGCGACCCCCATAGCTTCCATGTGCTGGGCAATGAGTACGGCGAGCTGGGTGGTCCCGGAGCGCCGGCCCGCTACGAGGTGCGCCACCACAGCACCTTTATCGCCGAGCTCTACGACGCCGGTCGGCTGGCGCTCTCGCCCTGGAAGGGCGGCAGTGTCACCTACCATGACCCCTGCTATCTCGGCCGCTACAACGGGGAGTACGAGGCGCCGCGCCGGGTCCTGGAGGCGCTGGGCATCCGGCTCAACGAGATGCAGCGTTCCGGTTTCCGCTCGCGCTGCTGCGGCGGCGGCGGTGGCGCGCCGATCACCGATATCCCCGGCGAACGGCGGATTCCCGATATGCGCATGAACGACGTCCAGGAGACCGGCGCCGAGCTGGTGGCGGTGGGCTGTCCCCAGTGCACCGCCATGCTGGAGGGCGTCGTGGACAAGACGGCGGAGGTGCGCGATATCGCCGAACTGGTGGCCGACGCCATCGTGGTGCCTACTGCCAGGCCGCGCCGTGATGAGTACAGCTCTTCCGGCTCCATGACCGAGGAGGAGGTGTCATGAGTGAGATGTATCGTCGCGATCCGCGTCGTGAGTGGATTGCCCGCAACCGCCTGCATCCCGAGCATACCAGCGCGCTTACCGCACTCGGCAGAACCGGGAGCGGCGGGGCCGCCAGCGAATGGCTGGGCCCGCAGGGAGTGACGCGTAAGAACCCCCATGGCATCGGCTTCGTGGGGCCCAATGGCGTCAAACGTATCGACCGCAGCGGTACCCAGCAGGGTGGCCAGGCCGCTGGAGGGGCCCGCCAGGCGGCCCAGGATAGCCGCCGAGCGGTGACCATCGAGGCCCCGGCCTTCCTGGTGGCGGTAGTGCCGGAACTCACCGGCGGGCGCCTCTCTAGCCACGACAAGGACATGCTGGGCCTGGCCCGACATCTGGCGGATGCCGACCCCGAGCGTCCCGGCGCCGTGCTGGCCGTGGTCTTCGGTGAGCATAAGGAGGAGCGTCTTGGTGAGGCGGGCATCGATCGCCTACTGCATCTGATAGACGACGCCTATA
Organism: uncultured Halomonas sp.; assembly: GCA_964456005.1. Classification (GTDB taxonomy): domain Bacteria; phylum Pseudomonadota; class Gammaproteobacteria; order Pseudomonadales; family Halomonadaceae; genus Halomonas. Next base: position 453 of record CAYWBG010000349.1, on the reverse strand, counting down.
ACGGCTTCGCCCCCGAGCCACGCCTGGCGGCACTAACCGCCGTAGAGCGGGAACTGGTGCCGCGACACTGGCTGCTTCCCGACTCCCCCCTGGGCGGTGCCGACCTGGGCCGGCGCCTGGCGGTGCGCCTGGGCGAGCGCCCTGCTACCGGTGTCTGGCAGATCGAGGCCGATGTTGAGGCACCGCTGGGCTGGCGCTGTACCACCCGCGGGGCAGCGGAGAGTCTGGATATCCGGCGTCCCCTGCCGCGGGTCGCCCTGGCGCTCGCCGAGTGCGCCGAACCGGTGGACGAGACCCGTCATGCCGCCGAGCCTCTGGCGCTTGCCATCGAGCCACCCGTGACCCTGTCGCGTATTGAGGACCTGGGGCAGGTGGCGGTGGACCCCGCCGGCGTGGCGCTGGCCGAGGCGGAGTTCATCCTCTCGGCAGGCAATGGCGTCAAGGATTGGGAGG
>CAYWBG010000348.1:0-1991 GCA_964456005.1 uncultured Halomonas sp. | reverse complement strand
ATCCTGGCCGGCTGGTGGCAGCGCCTGTGGCTGCTCTTGGGCCTCTTCCTGCTGATGGCCGCCTTGGGGTGGTGGCTGCTGCGTCACTACCTGGGGCGGCTGGTGCTTGAGGGTGAGCTTCAGCACCGCCTGGAAGAGCGCGAGCAGGCCCGCCGCGAGGTGCAGTCCCGGGAGGCGCGCCTGGAGGCTCTGGTGGGCTCGATGCAGGACCTGATCTTCGTCTTCGATGGCGAGGGGCGCTTCGATTACGTGCACGCCGGTGACCCCGGCCTGCTGATGACGCCCCCCGAAGCGCTGCTGGGCCGTCACTTCCGGGAGGTGCTGCCCGCCCCCATGGCCGACCAGCTGGAGGAGGCGTTCGCGCGGGTGGCCCTGACCGGCCGCCCGACCGCCTACGACTACGGCCTCGAGGTTGCCGGCGAGGCGCGCGACTTCCATGCCGTGCTCAGCCCCCTGGTCGATCACGGCCAGGGGCGGGGCGGTGCCCTGGCGGTCATCCGCGACGTGACCGAGGAGCGCACCACCGAGGCGCAGCTGCGCATTGCCGCCAGGGCCTTCGAGACCCACCTGGGCATGCTGATCACCGATGCCGAGGGGCGGATCCTCAAGGTCAACGAGACCTTCACCCGCATCACCGGCTACCCCGAGGCGGAGGTGGTGGGCCACAACCCGCGCATGCTCAGTTCGGGGCTCCATGATGCGGCCTTCTATGCCGCTCTCTGGGCCAGGGTGTCGCGGGAGGGCAGCTGGCAGGGCGAGGTCTGGAACCGGCGCAAGAACGGCGAGGTGTACCCCGAGTGGCTCACCATCAGCGCCGTGCGCGACGCCAAGGGCGAGCTGACTCACTATGTGGCGACCTTCCATGACCTGACCGAGCGCAAGGCCGCCGAGCACGAGATCCACCAGCTGGCCTTCTACGATCCGCTGACCGGTCTTCCCAACCGTCGCCTGCTGATCGACCGTCTGGAGGCGGCCCTCAAGGACAGCTATCGCAGTCGCCAGTTCGGGGCCCTCTTCTACCTCGACCTGGACAACTTCAAGCAGATCAATGACACCCTGGGCCACCACGCCGGTGACGAGTTGCTGCAACGGGTGGCCGCCTGTCTCGACAAGGTGCTGCGCGATACCGATACCCTGGCGCGGCTGGGGGGGGACGAGTTCGCGGTGCTGTTGCACGATCTGGGTGGTGACCAGGAGCGGGCAGGGGCAGTCGCGGGGCGCGTTGCCAACAAGCTGTTGGGGGCGCTGCAGGCACCGATCCACCTGGGCGATAAGACCCTGGCAGTGACCGCGAGCCTGGGTATCACCCTCTTTCGGGACCATGGGACCACCCTGGACGCGATCCTCCAGCAGGCCGATATGGCGCTGTTCCAGGCCAAGGAAGCCGGCCGCAATACGCTGAGCTTCTTCGACCCTGCCATGCAGGTGCGTCTCCAGGCCCGGGCGCGGCTCGAGGCGGACCTGCGCGAGGCACTGCCCCGGGGTGAACTGCGGCTCCACTACCAGGTGCAGGTGGGCGCGGCCGGCAGGGTCAGCGGGGTGGAGGCCCTGCTGCGCTGGCAACATCCTGAGCGCGGCCTGGTCTCGCCGGGGGAGTTCATTCCCCTGGCCGAGGAGAACCGGCTGATCGTGCCGATCGGTCATTGGGTACTGGAGGCGGCCTGTCACCAACTGGTGGCCTGGGCCGCCGACCCGCGGACGGCGTCGCTGACGGTCTCGGTGAACGTCAGCCCGCGGCAGTTCCGTGAACCGGACTTCGCCGACCGGGTGCTGACGGCTATCGACACCAGCGGGGCCCCCGCCGCACAGCTCAAGCTAGAGGTGACCGAGAGCCTGTTCGTGCAGGATCGGGAAGACGCTCGCGCCAAGATGCTGCGCCTCCGCGAGCGGGGCATCACCTTTGCCCTGGATGACTTCGGCACCGGCTACTCGTCACTGGCCTACCTCAAGCGGCTGCCCCTGGACCAGCTCAAGATCGACCAGTCCTTCGT
>CAYWBG010000347.1:0-2006 GCA_964456005.1 uncultured Halomonas sp. | reverse complement strand
CGGGTCCACCTCCAGGGAGAACTCGCGCTCGGCGGGCGGCGCAAAGTGAAAGGCCGCATCCAGCGCCGCCATCAGCTCGCCGAGCTGGGCGTTGCTCAGGTAGGTGGGTGTGCCGCCACCCAGGTGCAGCTGAGTCATGCGCCGCGATTCATCGAACAGCGCCCCCTGCACGCGGATCTCCTGCTTGAGCCACTCCAGGTACTCGGCGGCCCGCTCGGTGTTGTGGGTGATGATCTTGTTGCAGGCGCAGTAGTAGCAGAGGCTCTCGCAGAAGGGGATATGTACATAGACCGACAGCGGCTTGGGCATCTCGGCCCGATTGGTTCTCTCGGCCGCGGCGCGGTAGTCATCCTCGGCGAAGGCCGCGTGAAACTGGGGCGCCGTGGGGTAGGAGGTATAGCGCGGCCCGGGGCGGTCGTATTTCTCGACCAGGGGGCGATCGAACAGCAGGTCGTCTTGCATCGTGAAACAGCCTCTTGAACCGGATGGCAGCACCGCAGGCGCCGCATGGGGGAGAGTATGCCATTCAGGTGTCGGCGCGTCGGTACCCTTCTCGAGGTAGCTGACTCAGATCAAGACAGCCGGGGCATAGAGGCGTTGCGGGTGACGCGACCCGATGACGCAGCGGAGTGCCATACCCCGGCATCTGGATGTAAGCTGGCTGAGCAAAAGCATCTTAATCTATCCCGTTTGATGCGCATCAAACCAACAGGTCTCCGCCCGCGTATGCATCTGACCCGCTTTACCGACTACTCCCTGCGCGTGCTGGTCTACCTGGCGGTAAAGGGGGAGGAGCGGTCGACCATTCATGAGATCGCCAGTCGCTTCGATATCTCTCGCAACCACCTGATGAAGGTGGTTCAGGACCTGAGTCACAAGGGCTATATCACCGCCATCCGCGGCAAGAACGGCGGCCTGCTGCTCAAGAAGGCCCCCGAGGAGATCCGCCTGGGCAGGCTGGTACGCGACACCGAGAACGGCATTGAACTGGTGGAGTGCTTCAGCGAGAACAACGCGTGCAGGATCACCCCGGCCTGCCAGCTCAAGCCGATCCTGGCAGAGGCGCTGGGTGCCTTCATGGCGGTGCTCGACACGTACACCCTGGCCGACATGCTGGGCCCCCAGCAGCCACAGCTGGCTCAATTGCTGAAGATAAAGCCGTTATCCGACGACCAGGCCCCGGGGATGACCTCCTGACCCTTGGCCCTCGCGAGATCGAGTACCTTCCCCTCGTCCACGACGCGTTGATGTCACGCCTAGCGGCACGGAAGGCCGGTAAAAGTGATCAGGACCTCCGCCCACTTCGCTCCCCTGGAGTGAACCGGTAGGCGTCGGGCTGCTACCATCGACACCTCATCGTCGAGGAATCCCGTTCATGCCCAAGCGCTTCCTTCCCGGCCCCGCGATCCTTCTGATGGCCGGGCTGCTGGCCCCTCAATCCGCCACCGCCACCACCTTCAACACCTCCGATATGGAGACCCACGGCCACTGGCAGTCGCTGACGCTATGGCTGGGCGATGAGCGTCACTACCGTGCCCTGGAGGCCTTCAGCTACAGCGACTCCTTGCTGAGCCTCAACTTCACCCCGGGGGTGTGTGACCTGCCCTGGCTCGAGGTGAGGGTGGAACTGGGCGAGCGCCAGCCGGAGAGCCGGGTGGCCAACCGGGTGCCCGCCGACCTGCGGGTCGATCACGACACCCTCCATAGCGGCGAGGCCGAGTTCATCACCGAGCGGGGAGACAGCGGCTTCTACGCGCAGTTCTACCTGGAGGAGCAGGCACTGCTCGTGGAGGAGATGCGCCGCGGCGAGACCCTGCGCCTGAGGATGATGCGCGCCGAAGACGATCCCTGGTTCATGACCTTCAGCCTGGCCGGTACCGATGATGCCATCACTCGCGCCGAGCGCCGCTGTCGAACCCAGGGCTGAAGCTCCTGCATGCCGACGGCCACACTGACAGGACACCGCCCGACGCTTATGCTGGGAGGCCCTATCCGTTTGGCCAACA
>CAYWBG010000346.1:0-2031 GCA_964456005.1 uncultured Halomonas sp. | reverse complement strand
GCCATCGAGGGCTGCCGCCACTGCGACAACCTCGACATCTTCATTCTCCACCCCTACCAGCGGGTCTCCGAGGTGCAGCGGCGCCAGATGACCTCGGTGCTGGCCGACAACGTCTTCAACGTCGCCATCGAGGGCAATTTCGACGACGCCCAGGCCATGGTCAAGGCGAGCTTCGCCGATCAGTCGTTCCTGAACGGCACCCGGCTGGTGGCAGTCAACTCCATCAACTGGGCGCGCATCATGGCCCAGATCGTCTACTACGTGGCCTCCGCCGTGGCCCTGGGCGCACCCCACCGCAAGGTGAGCTTCTGCGTGCCCTCGGCCAACTTCGGCAACGTCTTCGCCGGCTACATGGCCTACCGCATGGGCCTGCCGGTGGAGCGCTTCGTGATCGCCACCAACGCCAATGACATCCTGCACCGCACCCTGACCGCCAACGATTTCTCCAAGCAGGAGCTCAAGGCGACCCTGGCCCCCTCCATGGACATCGTGGTGTCGTCCAACTTCGAGCGGTTGCTGTTCGAGGCCTACGACCGCGACGGCGCCGCCGTGGCGGGCCTGCTCGAACGCTTCCAGGCCGAGCCGACCGCCCTGGCCGATGCGCCCCTGGCCCGGCTGCGCGAGCTCTTCGCCAGTCACAGCGTGGATGACGCCACCCTCCTCGAGGTGATCCGCGAGGCGCACCACCGCACCCAGGAGATCCTCGACCCTCACACCGCTACCGGCTACCGCGCCGCCGAGCGCGAGCGGGGCGACGAGACCGTGCCCATGATTACCCTGGCCACCGCTCACCCGGCCAAGTTCGCCGAGGCGGTGGTCAAGGCGGGTTTCCCGGGCGTGCCGCTGCCGCCGCATATGGACGACCTGCTGGAGCGCGAGGAGCGCTACACGGTGCTGCCCGCCGAGCTTTCCGCGGTGCAGCAGTTCGTGGCGGAGAATCGGCGGTAGTATCCCCACTCCACTCGGGGCTGATCCGGCGACAGGCCTGCGAGGGGGCGCTGTGAACCCCTCCCTGGGCGCTACCGATGCCATCCCTGGCATAGGACCCCCTCTTCAGCCTGTCCCCGGCGCCCCTCGCTCCGCGCAGCGGCATTTCACGCCGTTTGCCGTAAAGCGTGAACCACAGGAGTCAGGCTTGAACGCCGTCAGCGACCCCATCGATCTGAGTGAGCGCCTGAAGCCGCGGATTCTCCCGCGGCCCCGGGACGCCGCGCTCTATGCCCGCGCCCAGCGCGAGGGGCTCTCCGAGCTTCAGGCCCGGGTGCTGGCCGGCCGCCTGGCGGGTTACGAGGGTGAACTCTCGCCACTGGTGACGCCCAGCCTGCGACACCTGGCCCACCCCGAGCGGCTAGCCGATGGCCGCCGCGCGGCCGAGCGCATCGCCCAGGCGGTGGTCGACGGCGAGCATATCGGCATCCTTACCGACTACGACGTGGATGGCATCACCTCCCACGTGGTGATTCGGCGCACCCTGCATGAGCTGTTCGGGGTGCCGGAATCGAAGCTTCACAGCCTGATCGGCCACCGCATCCATGACGGCTACGGCATCAGCCTGCCCCTGGTGGAGCGCGCGCTGGCCCTCACGCCGCGTCCCAGCCTGGTGATCACCGCCGACTGCGGCAGCAGTGATGAGCCGCGCATTGCGCGACTGGCCGCGGAGGGCATCGATGTGGTGGTCAGCGACCACCACGCCCTGCCGGTGGAGGGGCCTCCTCCGTCGGCCCACGCCGTGGTCAACCCGACGCGAGACGACTGCGACTACCCCGACGCCACCATTGCCGGCTGCATGGTGGCCTGGCTGGTGATGTCGCTGGCGCGTGGCGTGTTGATCGAGTGGGGCGTACTGCCCCAGGCGACGCCCAAGCTCTCTCCCTGGCTCTCCTATGTGGCGCTGGGTACGGTGGCGGACTGCGTCTCGCTGGGGGGCAGCCCCGCCAACCGGGCGGTGGTGACCCATGGTCTGGCGCTGATCAATCGCATGGAGGCCGCCTGCTGGCGGGCCATGGCCGAGCGCCTGGGCGCCGACAGCGT
>CAYWBG010000345.1:0-2033 GCA_964456005.1 uncultured Halomonas sp. | reverse complement strand
TCGACGTCAACCCGTCGGTGAGCAAGCACGCTGCCAAGGCGGCGATGATGATGGGCCTAACCGCGGAGATTCTGGGTAAGATGCACGGCATCTCCCGCGAGGAGCAGGATAAGTTCGGCGTCCGCTCCCACCAGCGCGCTCAGGCCGCCATGGAGAAGGGGCTCTTCGACAACGAAGTGATCGGTGTGGAGGGCCACGACGAGCGCGGCTTCAAGGTCATGTTCCAGCGCGACGAGGTGATCCGCAGCGATGCCAGCCTGGAAAAGATGGCCGAGCTCAAGCCGGCGTTCGACCCCCGCGGCGGCACCGTCACTGCCGGCACCTCCTCGGCGCTCTCCGTGGGCGCCTCCGGCCTGCTGGTGATGAGTTTCGAACGCGCTCAGGCGCTGGGGCTCGAGCCGATCGCCCGAGTACTCTCCACCGGCGTCGCCGGCTGCGACGCCTCCATCATGGGCTATGGCCCGGTCCCGGCATCGAAGAAGGCGCTCAAGGCTGCGGGTCTGACCTCAGATGATATCGAGACCGTGGAGCTTAACGAGGCCTTCGCCGCCCAGGGCATCCCGGTGCTCAAGGACCTCGGCTTCCTCGATGTCATGGATGACAAGGTCAACCTCAACGGCGGCGCCATCGCCCTCGGCCACCCGCTGGGCTGCTCCGGTGCGCGCATCTGCACCACCCTGCTCAACGTGATGCAGCAGCGCGACACCAGCTTGGGCCTGGCTACCATGTGTATCGGCATGGGGCAGGGCGTGGCCACGGTTTTTGAACGTCTGAAGTAGATTGATGAAGTAGTAGACGCTGCCGGCAATGAGCCGGTCATCGATCCTGCCACTATGCCGGCGGTGCCTCTCGGGGTGCCGCCGGTATTGTTTCTGGGTATGGCTCAGGGAGTCAGCTCAGCCGTGATTTTTACGTCCTCGATCCAGCCCTGCTCACGGTAGTAGCGCAGTGCCCCCTCATGCAGCGGGGCGGAGAGCCCCTCCTCGATCATCGACTCTGTCGTCAGGGTGCCGAAAGCCGGATGGAAGGCCTTGAAACGCTGGAAATTCTCGAAGACGCCCGCCACCAGCTGGTAGACGGTATCGGGGTCGGTGTCGGCCGAGGCTACCAGGGTGGCGCGGACGCCGAAGGTGCGAACGGCGGGCTGATCCGGGGCATAGAGCCCTCCGGGAATCGAGGCACGGGTGAAGAAGGGGTAGGCTGTTATCAGCAGGTCGATCGCGGCCCCCTCCACGTCCACAAGAGCGGCATTACACAACCGAATGGCCTGCGCTACCGATGGGTTGGGATGGCCCACGGTATAGACCATGGCGTCGATATTACCGTGGCACAGCTCCATTGCCTGTTGGTCGGCCGGGAGGTCGTTGACCAGGCGGAAGCTGCTTCGACTCCAGCCCCGGGCATCCATGACCCTCAGCATGGTGCCGCGTTGGCCGGAGCCAGGGTTGCCGATATTCACCGAGCGGCCAGCCAGGTCGTCGAGCCGCTGGATCCCGGAGTCACGGCGGACCACCAGGGTGAAGGGTTCGCTGTGCAGCGAGAAAACCGAGCGCAAGCTCGGGTCCGGGCCGGCATTGCGGAAACCCTCGCTGCCTGTCGCGGCATAGTGGTGGATGTCGGACTGGGCCAGTGCCACGCCCAGTTCGCCTTGGCGAAGGGCCTGGAGATTGGCGCTCGAGCCATCGCTGGGCTGGGTGCTGCAGGGGATGTCGACGACCCGGCAGATGGCCCTGCCGGCGAGATGGTAGACGCCAGCGGGGCTGGCCGTGCCAATGACAACGGGGTCGGAGGAATCGGCCGCGAGCCCGTGCCAGGGGATCAGGCCGGCCAGGGTAATGGCCAGTATGCCGGGAAACGCTTTCATGACTCACCTCGCTTCGAGTGAGTCGGCCAGAAGGGAGTGCCAGCCAAGTTGGGCAGGGAGGAAGTCGGAAGGAGGGACTTCGCCTCAGTGTCTGGTCGACGGTTGGTATTGTTGTGTTGTTGTTCTGGTTGTCTCGTTGCCGCTAATCAAGGCGAATCGATGTTAGAAA
>CAYWBG010000344.1:0-2037 GCA_964456005.1 uncultured Halomonas sp. | reverse complement strand
AGGCGCAGGAAGGTATTGCGATAGTGGGCGAGCTCGGCGATGGACTCCTTGATGTCGTCCATGGCCAGGTGGGCGTTTTGCTTGTGGAATCCCGCCATGGCGCCGGGGTTCCAGCGCTTCGCCAGCTCCTTGAGGGTCGAGACATCCAGGTTGCGATAGTGGAAGAAGGCAAGTAGCTCCGGCATCTCCCGCTCCAGGAATCGGCGGTCCTGGTGCACGCTATTTCCGCACATCGGCGAGCTGCCAGGGTCGACATGGTCGCGCAGGAAAACGAGGGTACGACGCTCTGCCTCGGCGGTATCGACAATGCTGGCCTTGACGCGCGCGGTTAGTCCGGACTCCCCATGGGTCTTCGTGCACCAGTCGTCCATCCCATCAAGAAGGCTATCGGGCTGCTTGACGGCAATCATCGGCCCTTCGGCGATCACGTTGAGGTCGGCATCGGTGACCAGGGTGGCTACCTCGATGATCCGCTCGCGGTTCGGGTCGAGGCCGGTCATCTCCAGGTCGATCCATACCAGACGGTTCTTGCGGGGATCCTTGGATTCGTTGGGGTTGCTCATCGGGATTCCTTGTTGGCGGCTCGCGACAGCGGGCACGCTGGGTGAGTACAATACCTTCATTGTAACGAGCTTCAGGCCGCCATGAGCAAACGCAATTTGAGCCGCCAGCAACGCTGGCGCATCGAGAAGATCCAGGCCGAACGAGCCGCCCGAGCCAACCGGCGCGATACCCAGGACAGCGAGAAGCTGGCCGCCGGCGAGTATGGCCCCGAACTACCAGGCCGGGTAATCGCTCACTTCGGCCGCACCCTGGACGTGCGCCCAGAGGGGAGCGAAGAACCGGTGCGCTGCCATCTACGCGCCAACCTCGAAGGGCTAGTCACCGGCGACCGGGTGATCTGGCGCGGCCGCGAGGACGCCGAGGGCCAGGTGGTAGAAGGTGTGGTGGTTGCCCGAAGCGAGCGAGACAGCGTGCTCGAACGCCCCGACGCCCGCAGCCAGCTCAAGCCGGTGGCCGCCAACATCGACCAGATCCTGATCGTTTTTGCCGTGGAGCCGGAACCCCACCCCAACCTGATCGACCGCTACCTGGTGGCCGCCGAGGCCACCGGCATCGCGCCTGTACTGGTACTCAACAAGATTGACCTGCTACCCGAGAGTGGCGGCGAGCTGCGCGCCCTGCTGCAGCGCTACGAGACGCTGGGCTACCCGGTAGTCACCACCACTACCGAGCGCGAGGACGGCCTCGACGCCCTGCACGCCCGACTGGCCGGACGAACCTCGGTATTCGTGGGCCAGAGCGGGGTCGGCAAGTCGTCGCTGATCGACCGCCTGCTGCCCGAAGAAGAACTTCGCATCGGGGCACTGTCGAAGGATTCGCGCAAGGGCACCCATACCACTACTACAGCCCGCCTCTACGCCCTGCATGGCGCCGAGGGAGCCGAGCTGATCGACTCGCCGGGGATCCGGGAATTCGGCCTCAGCCACCTCGATGAAAAGCAGGTCGCAGAGGGTTTCATCGAATTTCGCGACCTGCTCGGTCGCTGCCGTTTCCGGGACTGCCGACACCGCCACGAGCCGGGCTGCGCGCTACTCCTGGCAGTGGAGCGCGGGGACATTCACCCGGAGCGCTTTGCCAGCTACCGTCGTATCGTCGACTCGCTGGAATCAGGTTTTTAGAACAAGGACAGGAGAACCACCATGAGTTCCGAAGACAACCTGCTGCCATTGATCGTCGAGCCTGAGCAGCTCGCAGAGCACCTGGATAACCCGTCGCTGCTGATCATCGACGTGCCGCTCAAGGCCGAGAGCTATACCGAGGGCCATGTGCCGGGTGCTGTCTTCCTCGACAAGGGCCGGCTGATGCGTGGTTCGGGCGAGGTGCCCTGCCTGGAGCCCACTGCCGAACAGCTCTCCACGCTGTTCAGCGATCTGGGCCTGACCCGCGACACCCATGTGGTCGCCTATGACGACGAGGGTGGCGGCTGGGCCGGCCGGCTGCTGTGGACCCTGGAGCTGATCGGCCACACCCGCT
>CAYWBG010000343.1:0-2052 GCA_964456005.1 uncultured Halomonas sp. | reverse complement strand
CACGGGGGCGGTGGGCTACCAGGTAGTCAGCCAACCCGACCACCGCCTGGACTTGCTGGCAGGCGGCCGGGCCTGGCGAATCGAGGCGGAGGTGGCCGTGCCGGCCCTGGGCCTCGGCGCCCGCGATACCGAGCGTTGGGTCGACCCGATCCTGGCCGCGCGGCTGCGTTCCCGCTTGACCCCGGAATGGTCCACGATTCTGCACGCTGATATGGGTGGCTTCGGCGTCGGGGCTGACAGCACCTGGCAGTTGGTAGCCACCGCCAACTATGCGGTGAGCGACGCCTTTCATCTCTCTGCTGGCTATCGCCACCTGGCGGTGGAGCGTGACGAGGCGGGGACCCGCATTGACGTGTCGATGAGCGGCCCCCTGCTGGGGGCCACCTGGCGCTTCTGACGCGAAGCAGAGTGCCTCGCCATGGCGCATTTCGCGGCCGGATGGAGCTCTTTTGGTGCAGTGCGGCATAGGGTTCCCTCGGTGCACGCCAAGTCTTGGCCCTCGTCGATTTGTTAACTCGTTGTATTCAAAAAGGCTACCGACTTTTTGGCCCGCTCTTGGCAAGTCATTAGGCATGATCGCCGGATCAGAGTGGCGAATCACCGAGTGAGCTGGCGTGCTCCACCTGGTCCCCTTCGGGGGGCCTTTTTTATGGTTCTACGCAGCGCAGGCGCGCGCCCATGTCGGCAGGGCTGCTATGGTCAAGGCATCGAGCCAAGGGATGAGCCGGCCTGGCGCCGGCACATGAACGCTCACATCGAGAGGTGCTAGAGGATGGATAACCTGTTCGAGGGAATTGCCGAAACGCTTGGCGATGAGCGGTTCGATGAACTTTTCAGTGGCCGCGCGGTGACGGTGGAACGCATCGTGTCACGGGGCCATACCTCTCCGGCGCGCGGCTGGTATGACCAGTCGCGCCACGAGTGGGTGTTGGTGCTCAAGGGCAGGGGCCTGGTGGCCTTCGAAGGCGGCAGGGAAGAGACTCTCGGACCGGGCGACCACCTGACAATTCCTGCCCACTGCCGACACCGGGTCGCCTGGACCGCCCCGGACGAGGCGACCGTCTGGCTCGCGGTGCACTACGAGTGACTGCTCCCCGCCCTAAGCGCTGACGCGCCACGGGCGAGGCTTCCCACTTCTCAGGCAGCAGCCGGCGACATGCCGGACTTACGCAAGCCTCCATGGGCGGTGGTCTTCGCCAGGCCCCTGTATCACACTGGCGCGAACGGCTTGCTGCAAGGACATGGACGATGCGCCTGAGAATTCTCTCGGACCTGCACCTGGAACATTTCGACACCCTGAGGGAGCTACCGGAGGTCAACGCCGATGCGGTAATCCTGGCCGGCGATATTCACGCCGGCACTCGGGGACTTGGCTGGGCGGTAGAGCGCTTCGCGGGAACGCCGATCCTCTATGTGCCCGGCAACCACGAGTTCTACGGCACCTGCATGCCCCACCTGCGCCGGGAACTGGCCGCCGAGGCTGAACGGCTCGGTATCCACCTGCTGGACAATCACACGCTGACTCTCGGCGGTGTGCGCTTTCACGGCACGACGCTCTGGACCGACTTTGCCCTCTATGCTGACCGGCCCGATCACGATCCGGCGCCGACCGAGGCCAGGGCGCTAGCCCTGATGCCCGACTTCCGCATCATCGAGCAGCCAGAAGGTGCGGTCTTCTCCCCTCAGGAGAGCCGGCAACTGCATGCCGAGGCGCTGGCCTGGCTGGAGGCAGAGCTTGCCGAGCCGTTTAGCGGTCCCCGGGTGGTCATCAGCCACCATGCGCCCCTGGCCGAGTGTATTCCGCCTCGCTATCGCGGCGACGCGCTGTCGCCGGCCTTTGCCTCCCATCTGCCACAGTTGATGGGCCGCATGGACCTCTGGGTTCATGGTCATGTGCATGAGCCGGTAGACCGAGAAGTGGCGGGAACGCGTATCGTCGCCAACCCCGGCGGCTATCCCGACGAGTTCGACCCGTCGCTGTTCACGCCCGACCTGATCGTTGAGGTGCCGAACAGATGACGCTGCTGATGGCGCTCTACCTGCCGGCGAGCC
>CAYWBG010000342.1:0-2070 GCA_964456005.1 uncultured Halomonas sp. | reverse complement strand
CGCCAACTGATGGAGCTGGGCCGGCGCCACAACGTCGAGAAGGAGTGGCTGGCCCTGGATGAGCTGGTGGTCGCCGCCAGGGAAATGCTGGAGGAGGAACTCGAGCAGGGCCAGCTGCGCCTGGAGCTGGACCTGCCGACACCACCACCTCGCCTGCTGGCCAATGGCCAGCAGCTGATTCAGGTCCTCACCAACCTGCTGCGCAATGCTGCCCAGGCCGACAATGCCCACCGGATTCGCCTCGTGGCCAGAAGCGAGCAGGAACGCCTGACACTGTGGATAGAGGATGACGGCAACGGCATCACCGACGACGGCAAGTCCCGGGTGTTCGATCCCTTCTATACTACCAAGCCGGTCGGCCAGGGCAGCGGCCTGGGCCTGTCCATGGTTCACCGCATCATCCACGACCATGGTGGCACCATCGGGGTCTTTGACAGCCCCCTCGGCGGAGCCGGTTTCGAGATCATTCTGCCCCTCGATGAAAGCCTCGAGGGAGACGCCCCATCCCTGGACACCGAACCGCGAGGACGCTACCCGTGACAGCGAAGGAATCCGCTACCCCTTCCCCCATTCTGGTCGTCGAGGACGACCCGGCCGTCCTGGAATTGCTCGAGGAGGAACTTCGGGAGGCCGGCCACGCCACCCTGGGCGCGGCCAGTGCCGAGGAGGCCATCGCGACCCTCAGCCACAGCGAGGTGTCGTTGGTGATCAGCGACGTGCGCCTGCCCGGCATGAACGGCATACGGCTGCTAGAGCAACTACGGGCCGAGGGCAGCACGCTGGGGTTTATCGTCATCACTGCCTTTGGCACCATCGACCAGGCAGTAGAGGCCTTGAAGATCGGCGCCGACGACTTCCTGACCAAGCCACTTGACCTGGAAGGTGTTCATGAGGCGGTGTTTCGGGTGCTTGAGCACCGCCGCCTGGCGGGGCACTTCCACGCTGGTGCCCCACTCCGCCACTTCCACGGCATCATCGGCGAGAGCGAGCCCATGCAGTCGCTGTTCCATGACGCTGCCCGCCTGGCCAGAAGCGATGCCCCGATCCTGGTGCAAGGCGAGAGCGGCACCGGCAAGGAGCTGCTGGCTCGGGCGATCCACGCCGAGAGCTCTCGGGCCGAGGGGCCCTTTGTGGCAATCAACTGTGCCAGCATCCCGGCGGAGCTGATGGAGAGCGAGTTCTTCGGCCACGTCAAGGGCGCCTTCACCGGCGCCAGCGACAGTCGCCAGGGACTCTTCCAGGCCGCTCACGGTGGCAGCCTCCTCCTCGATGAGGTCGGAGAGATGTCGCCGGAGCTGCAGGCCAAGCTACTGCGCGCCCTTCAGGAGAAGACGGTACGCGCAGTCGGTGCCGAGCGCGAGGAGTCGGTGAACGTGCGGATTATCGCCGCCACCCACCGTGACCTGGAGCAGGAGATCGCCGCAGGTCGCTTTCGTAGCGACCTCTTCTATCGGCTGGAGACCTTCTCGCTGCGCATTCCCCCGCTGCGCGAACGCGAGGGGGACCTGGAACGGCTGATCGGCGCCCTGATCGACAAACATGCCGACGCCCAGGACAAAACCATCGAGGGCATCGAGCCAGTCGCCCTGCAGGCGCTGCTCACCTATTCCTACCCAGGCAATGTCCGCGAACTGGAGAACGCCATCATGCGTACCGTGACCCTCGCAGAGGGGGGCGAGATACGCCACGCCGATCTGCCCGAACGCCTCCGCAAACAGGTCGCCGAGCAGCGTCGGGACGCCGGGAAGGCCCTGGCCGGTAGCCTGGTGCCGGTGGCACCAGCCCAGGACTGGCCGAGACTGGAAGAGGTGGAGAAGCGCTATATCCGCAAGGTACTGGAGGCGACCGGAGGCAACAAGAAGCGTACCGCCGACATCCTGGGAATCGCTCGACGCACCCTCTACCGGCGACTCGACCAGGGCGGCTCGAACACCAGCTGAACCCGAAGCACCTTGATACCGTTCAGAAAAATGCCCCTGCCAGGGGCCGGGGCGCAAGGGGCATCGTGGGCCGACGAGAGCTGAAGGGACAGCGGTGGGATCGCCGACCGGACGACGCCAGGGGAACACC
>CAYWBG010000341.1:0-2088 GCA_964456005.1 uncultured Halomonas sp. | reverse complement strand
CGAAGCGGCCGGACTTGAGCTGCATCTCCGAGCCGCACTTGTCGCACTCGATGGTCGGACCGTCGTAGCCCTTGATGCGGAACTTACCCGGCTCCACCTCGTGGCCATCGCAGTCGGGGCTGTTGCCGCAGATGTGCAGCTTGCGCGTCTCATCGATCAGATAGCTGTCCATGGCGGTGCCGCACTTGGGGCAGCGGTGCTTGGCACGCAGGGCGTCGGCCTCGGCCTCCTCGTCGGCATCGGCGGCCACCGCCTCTTCGCCCGGCAGCAGGTCCATGGTGGTCTTGCAGCGCTCCTTGGGCGGCAGGTTGTAGCCGGAGCAGCCCAGGAAGACCCCGGTAGAGGCGGTGCGGATCTGCATCTTGCGCCCGCAGGTGGGGCAGTCGATATCGGTGGGCACCGGCTGGTTGGGGCGCATGCCCGCCTCGCTCTCGGCCTCCTCGAGCTCCTTCTTGAACTCGGCGTAGAAGGCGTCGAGCAGCGCACGCCAATTACGCTCGCCCTCGGCCACTTCGTCGAGGCTGTCCTCCATGCGTGCCGTGAAGGAGTAATCCATCAGGTCGGGAAAGGACTCCTTGAGGCGCTCGGTGACGATGTCGCCAAGCTTCTCGGCATAGAAGCGCCGGTTCTCGAGCTTCACGTAGCCGCGATCCTGGATGGTGGAGATGATCGAGGCATAGGTGGAGGGCCGGCCGATGCCGCGCTTCTCCAACTCCTTGACCAGGCTCGCCTCGGTGTAGCGGGCCGGTGGCTTGGTGAAGTGCTGCTGCGGGTCCAGGGAGGCCAGGGTCATGGGCGTGCCCTGGGCGAGATCCGGCAGCGATTGATCCTCGTTCTTGCCGGCCGGCTTCATGACACGGGTATAGCCGTCGAACTTGAGCACGCGGCCCTTAGCCTTGAGCTCGAAGCCCTCGGCCTCCACGGTCAGGGTGCTGGAGAGATACTCGGCCGGGGTCATCTGACAGGCCACGAACTGTCGCCAGATCAGCTCATAGAGCCGCTCGGCATCGCGTTCCATGCCGGCCAGGTCGGTGGCGCTGCGGCCCACGTCGGACGGGCGAATTGCTTCGTGGGCTTCCTGGGCGCCCTCCTTGCTGGAGTAGCGATTGGGGGTCTCGGGGAGGTAGCGGTCGCCAAATTCGCTGCCGATGAACTCCCGAGCGCTCTCCACCGCATCCTTCGAGAGGTTGGTGGAGTCGGTCCGCATGTAGGTGATGTAGCCCGCCTCGTAGAGGCGCTGGGCCAGGATCATGGTCTTCTTCACCGAGAAGCCCAGGCGGCCACTGGCCGCCTGCTGCAGCGTCGAGGTGATGAAGGGCGCATTGGGTTTGGAGCGAGTCGGCTTGTCCTCCCGGCCGGTGATTGCCAGGCTGGCCTGGCGCAGCGGAGCGATGCGCGCCAGGGTCTCGGCTTCTGAGGTGGGACGGAAGGCCTTGCCATCCTGGCGCACCAGTTCAAACCGTACCGGCTCACCGTCGCTGGAAACCAGGTCCGCATGGACGTCCCAGAACTCCTCGGGTACGAAGGCGCGGATCTCGCGCTCACGCTCCACGATCAGGCGCATCGCTACCGACTGCACCCGCCCGGCCGAGAGGCCCCGGGCAATCTTGGCCCATAGCAGGGGCGATAGCATGAAGCCGACCACCCGATCCAGGAAACGGCGCGCCTGCTGGGCCTCGACCCGCGGGATATTGAGGGTCCCGGGGTCCTGAAACGCGTCCTGAATAGCATTCTTGGTGATCTCGTTGAACACCACCCGCTTGTAGCGTGCATCATCTCCACCGATGGTCTCGCGCAGGTGCCAGGCAATGGCTTCCCCCTCGCGGTCGAGGTCGGTCGCGAGATAGACGGTGTCGGCCTTCTGGGCCAGCTTCTGCAGCTCGGCGACCACCTTCTCCTTGCCCGGCAGGATCTCGTAGTGGGCCTCCCAGCCATGGTCGGGGTCGATGCCCATGCGACGTATCAGTTGATGGTGGGACTTGCGACGCTTGTACTCGGCCTTCTCTTCCGGCGACATCTTGCGAGTCGCCGCGGCCTGACGGGCACGCTCCTTGGGATCCGAGGCCGCCTTGCCCGAGCCGCTGGTCG
>CAYWBG010000340.1:0-2088 GCA_964456005.1 uncultured Halomonas sp. | reverse complement strand
GCGTTGACCCACTCGGCCACGGCGACGATGTCATCCACCAGGGAGGTGCCGGTCAGGGCGTTACGTACGTCGTGGCGATCCAGGGTCAGGGTCGCCACCCGATCCTCGAGGGTCAGCCGGGCGTCCGTCAGCTGGGGCGGTTGGGATTGGGAGAGTGAGTGGCTCATGCGTCCGCGTCCTTGTCGGTGGTTTGGGGGTCACGCTCGACAATAACCCGGGCGTCCACCACGGCATAGCCGTCGGCGTTGACGATCACCGGATTGAGGTCCAGTTCCGAGAGCGACGGGTAGGCTTCGACCAGTCGTGACACGGTGAGCAGCAGGTCGACCAGCGCGGTCTTGTCCACCGCCTTCTCGCCGCGCACGCCGGCAAGGATCTTCTTGGCCTTGATCTGCTCGACCATGGATTCGGCGTCATGGCGGGAGAGTGGAATCGAGCGGAAGGCCACGTCTTCGAGGATCTCCACGAAGATGCCGCCGAGACCGAACATCAGCACCGGGCCGAAGATCGGATCGCGGATCACCCCGACGATCACCTCCACGCCCTTCTTGGCCATGGGGGCGATCAGCACGCCCTCGATGTCGGCGCCGGCGTCGTAGGCACGGCAGGACTCGAGGATCGCCTCACGGGCCTCGCCCATGGCGGCCTCACCCACCACATTGAGCCTCACGCCGCCGGCGTCGGACTTGTGCAGGATATCCCTGGAGACCACCTTCATGGCCAGCGGAGACTCCCCGAACTGCTGAGCCGCTTCTGCCAGCTCTGCCTCGCTTCTGACCACTCGCTCCTCCGGCACCTCGACGCCGTGGTCACGCAGCAGCTGCTTGGCCTCGTACTCGAAGAGATCCCTTCCCTCGGCCCGGGCTCGCTGGAACATGGCGGTGAGCTCGGTGCGAGGCTCGACCGCCTTTTCGCGGGACTGGCTGAGGGTCTGGGCCAGGTATTGGCCGCGCTCGCCCAGGGCGGAGAGCACGCGCACCGACTGCTCTATGGAGGCGTAGACCGGCAGGCCTGCCTCATGCAAGCGGCGTAGTGCCGGCGGCTTGATAGGCGTATAGAGGCTGTAGATCACCAGCGGCTTCTCGGTAGTCCGGGAGAGGTCCACCATGGCCTCCGCGCCCCGCATCTCGTCGCCCAGCAACGACTCGGCGAAGCGGATGTTGTAGCCGCCGAACATGCCCACCAGGAAGACGCTGTCGACGTTGTCGTCGGCGGCGACGATCTCCATGCAGGTGGCCAGCAGGGAGGGGTTGGCGTCCGTGGAGCCGGCCACGTCCACCGGGTTGACGGTGGACGCCTGGGGGAAGAGCACGTCACGCAGCTTCTGCCGAGTGCCCTCGGAGAGTTCGGCGAGTTCCAGGCCCGCCTCGGCCAGCCGGTCAGAGGCGATGGTTGCCTGGCCGCCACCGTCGGAGATGACCGCCACGCGCTTGCCTCGGGCCTTCTGCAACAGGCCAAGCCCCTCCGCCACCGGCAGGATCTCGTCGGAGTACTGCACCACGCTGACGCCGGCCTGCTTGAGCAGATCCACGGTCATGGCATAGCTACCGGCCAGCGCTCCGGTGTGGGAGCTGGCTGCCTTCTGCCCTTGCTCGGTCGAGCCGGACTTATAGACGACCACCGGTTTCATGGCGGTCACTTCGCGGGCCACCTCGAGGAACTTGCGACCGTCGCGGAAGCCCTCGACGTAGAGGGTGGCCACCCGGGTATGCTCGTCCTCACCCAGGTAGCGCAGGTAGTCATTGAAGCCGATGTCGCTCTGGTTGCCGGGACCCACATAGGTGGAGAAGCCCACCTGGCCGTTGTGCTGAGCCTCCAGCGCCAGCGACAGCAGCATGTTCCCGGACTGGGAGATGATGCCGACGTCGCCCGGCTTGACGTTGTCCAGCGCCAGCAGGTTGATCTGGTGGTGCAGGTTGAAGATGCCAGAGGTGTTGGGACCGATGAGGCGCACACCATGGGCGCGTGCCTTATCCATCATGGCGCGCTCTAGCTCGGCCCCTTCTCCACCGATCTCGGCGAAGCCGCTGGCAAGTATCACCGCCCCCTTGATGCCGCGTCGCCCGCACTCGGCGATCAGCCCCGGCA
>CAYWBG010000339.1:0-2089 GCA_964456005.1 uncultured Halomonas sp. | reverse complement strand
CGCAACCCCCAGACCGGCCAGCCGATCGAGATCAGCGCTGCCAAGGTGCCGAGTTTCAAGGCCGGCAAGGCGCTCAAGGATTCCGTCAACTGAAGTGAAGCGACGCGCTCGCCGATCTGAGGTCTGACCTCCCACAGGCGCATCGCCCACCGGCGGTGCGTCTGTTTTGCTTTCTGTGCACCTTCGGCACCCGCCGGTGGTCGCCAGTAGGCTCGTGACGCGTATAATGCGGCGCATTCCTTACGCTTCCACCGTCACTTTCATCTGCCGAGGCCTGCATGCTGCAAAGTATTCGAGACCGCTCCCGGACCTGGGGCGCCAAGATCATTGTCGGGGCCGTGGTCGTCACCATGGCGCTGTTCGGCGTCGAGTCCCTGGTGGGACTGCTGGGCGGCAGCGAGGATGATATCGCCAAGGTCAACGGCGAGCCGATCACCCGTCAGCAACTGGAGCTCGAGGTTCAGCGGGCGATTCGTAGTGGTCAGGTCCCGCCCGAGCAGGAGCGGGCCCTGCGCGCCCAGATGCTGGATCAATTGATCACCGACCGTCTGCTGACCCAGTATGCCGAAGAGGGGGGGCTGCACCTCTCCGAGGAGCAGCTGGACCAGATCATTGTGGCGCTGCCGGAATTCCAGAACCAGGAAGGTCGCTTCGACAGCGAAGTCTTCCGCAACCGCCTGGCCAGCGCCGGGTACACGCCGGTTACCTTCCGCGAGGAGCTGCGCGTGGACATGAAGCGCCAGCAGCTGCAGCAGGGGCTGGCCTTCAGCGACTTCACCCTGCCCAGCGAGCAGGAGACGCTGGCGGCGCTACAGCGCCAGTCGCGCAGCTTCCGCCATGTTGCGCTCGGCCCGGATGATCTCGAAGACGAGGTCGAGGTGAGCGAGTCCGACCTGGAGCGCTACTACGAGGCCAATGCGGAGCGCTACCGCCGTCCTGAGCAGGTGCGCCTGGCGTATGTGGTTATCGACCGCCAGGAGATGGCCGAAGCGGTTGAGATCGACGAGTCGGTGCTGCGCGACGCATGGCGGGAGCGCACCCAGGATGCCGATCGCCGTATCGCCCATATCATGCTGACCTTCAACGGTGAGCGGAGTCGGGATGAGGCCGTGGACGAGTTGGAGGAGGTCCGGCAGCGTCTGGCTGATGGCGAGTCGTTTGCCGAGCTGGCTGCCGAGGTGTCGGACGACACCGTCTCGGCGGATCAGGGCGGTGACTTGGGTACGGTCAGCCGCGGATTCTTCGGCGACGACTTCGATGCCGCCGCGTTCTCTCTGGAGGAGGGGCAGGTGTCGGATATCGTCGAGACCGACAACGGTCTGCATCTGTTGACCGTCACCGACCTGGAACGCGAATCCTTCGAGTCCATGCGTGAAGAACTGCATCGCGAGCTGGCCATGTCGGAGGTCGGCAGTGAGTTCAATGAGCGGGTCCAGCGACTGATCGACGATAGTTTTGCCGCTGACGATTTGCAGAGCGTCGCCGATGACATCGGTCTCGAGCGCCACACCAGCGATTGGGTCACCCGCGATGGCGGCGATGGCGTGCTTTCCGAGCCCGGCGTAATGCGCGAGGCCTTCAGCACCGATGTGCTGGAGGAGGGCTTCAATAGCGAGGTCATCGAGCTGGATAACGATCGTCGCATGGTGTTGCGCGTCCTCGATCACCGCGACGCCACTATTTTGCCCCTTGAAGACGTGCGTGAGCGCGTTGCCGCCAGCGTCGAGGCTATCCTGCGCCGCGAGGCACTGGAGGAACTGGCAGCCGAACGCGTCGAAGCCCTGCGCGCCGGTGAGGCACTCGATCTCGACTGGCAGCTGGCCGAAGGTGTGGGCCGGCAGCAGCCCCGGGGGCTTTCCCAGCCCGTGGTCGAGGCGGCCTTCCGCCTGCCGGCACCGGAGGGGGACTCACCGGTCTACGGCTATGCCGTGGAGAATGAGCGCGTGGTGCTGATTGCGCTGGAGCGAGTCGAGGAGGGCGAGATCGACGCGCAAGTCGAGCAGTTCGTGGCCAGCATGGCCGAGCGCCTGCGCGCCCAGGCCGCGATTCAGGGGCTGCTGGATGATCTGCGCGATCGGGCGGAGATTGA
>CAYWBG010000338.1:0-2098 GCA_964456005.1 uncultured Halomonas sp. | reverse complement strand
TGCTGCTGGCGGTGCCCGGCTACCTGCTGGCGGGCGGCTTCGGCGTGATCTGGGTCTTTGGCCTGGTGGCGCTGACCCTCTACCTCAGCGGCCGCATCCCGCCGCGCCTGGCCTTGGCGCAGGCCAGCGCCGGCCGGCTGGAGCGCCATCAGGCGCCGGAACTCTATCGAGTGATGGACATCCTCTACCGCCGCGCCGGTATCCGCGCCGAGCCGCAGCTCTTCTATGTGCCGGCAACAGACCTCAACGCCTTCGCCGTGGGCGACGCTCGGGAGGGCGGCATCGCCATCTCGGATGGGCTGGTGCGCACCCTGACCCTGCGCCAGTTGGCAGGGGTCCTGGCCCACGAGGTGAGCCATCTGCGCCACGGCGATACGCGAGTGATGTCCATGGCGGCGACCATGACGCGGCTGACAATCTGGGGGGCCTTCCTGGTGCAACTGGCGCTGCTGTTCATGCTGCCCATGGTGATCGCGGGCGAACTGCGGATGCCATGGCTGGAGCTGCTGGTGGTCGCCTTCGCGCCCTCTGCTAGCACCCTGTTGCAGCTTGCCCTGTCGCGCAATCGGGAGTACACCGCTGACCTTGAAGCCGCGAAGCTGACTCGTGATCCTCAGGGGCTGGCCGCGGCACTGGAGGAACTGGAACGTCGCCAGGGGGCATGGCTCACGGCTCTGCTGATGGGACAGCGCCCACCGCGCTGGTTCCGTCTGTTGCAGACCCATCCGCCGACCCGTGAGCGCATTCGCCGGCTCCTCGCCCTGGCCGATCGCCAACCGCCTCGACCCCCTTCTACTCGTCCCTATCGGCCAAGCGACACCCTGGTCGTCGACCGCCCCTCGCCGTCCCATCGTCGTGACTGGCTGTGGCGACACCCGAGGCGCTGAGTCTGGACATGGCCCACAACGCGGAAAGGCGGCCCCCGGGGGAGCCGCCTTTCCGATACGCTTTATGCCCAACCTCAGGCCGGGCGACGTCTCTTACTCCATGGGCGCCTGTTGCTGTTGCATCTGCTCCTGCATCTGGCGCATCTGCTGTTGCTGCTGCTGGGCCAGGCGCTCCAGTTCGTCGCGCTGCTCCTGGGTCAGGGTGGACTGGATTCGCGCCTGCATCAGGGCGCTCTCGGCGGTCATGTCGCCGGTAAGCTGACCGAGACGCTCGGCATCGCGGCGAATGGTGGCCTCGTCGTAGCCAGGCCCGATCTGCTCGTGGATCTGCATCTGCGCGCTTTGGGCCTCGGCCTCCAGCGACTGGATGCGCTCCTGGGAGTCCGTGAGCAGTGCGACCAGCTCCTGCTGCTGGTGGGTCTCCAGGCCGACCATCTCATCGAGCTGAGCCACCTGCTCTTGGGCGCTCGGCGGAGCCCCCTGGGGCATCTGCTGGGCAAGGGCCGGGGTGGCCAGGGCAAAGGTCAGGGCAACGGTCTTGGTGACCATCAAGGCGAGAGGCTTGGCGAATGGCATGCAATCTCCTGATTATTAATGGGAATCTCTCGACCCTAGCACGCCTTAGAAGGAGACGATACCCCGAACCACAGGGGAAGTGCCGCGCCTTCCATCGGCCGGTTGCGCTAGAATCGCAGCCCCCCTCGAGACAGCGGAGGAGTCAGCGCGTTCACAATGGAGTCTCTGGGAGGTCCGGTAGATGCCCATGTGATCTACCCCCCCCCGGCTGTCGCTTCCACATTGGATCCATTGACCACCCTCCCCGAGCCGGTGCATGCTCACGCTTGCGTTCAAACGCAACACGCTGACAAAAAAAGGAAACCAACAATGAAAGGCATTGCACGCAGCACGCTGGTAGTGGGCATTTCCCTGGCCGTGATGGCCTCCGCCAACGCCTCCGAGTTCGCCGACATGGACCCGGTCACCCTGCGCCTGGCCCACGTGGTCAATGAACAGGACGGTTTTCACATCGCCGCGGTGAGATTCCAGGAACTGGTTCAGGAGCGCACCGAGGGCGCCGTCTCCGTGGACATCTACCCCAATGCCAGCCTGGGTGACGAGCGCACCCTGCTCGAAGGGATGCAGATCGGCACGGTGGACATGGGCGTGATCACCAATGGGCCGGTGGCCAACTTCGTCGAGGAGATGGCGGT
>CAYWBG010000337.1:0-2100 GCA_964456005.1 uncultured Halomonas sp. | reverse complement strand
CAGATCGACCAGATCAAGCAGTGCGTGGGCGCCAACTACTGCATCGACCGCCAGTACCAGGGCCTGGACGTGCTGTGCATCCAGAATGCCGCCACGGCTCGGGAGTATATGGGCCTGCCGCATATCATCGAGAAGAGCGGGGGACCCAGGCGTAAGGTGGTCGTCGTGGGGGGTGGTCCCGGCGGCATGGAGGCGGCCCGCGTCGCCGCCGAGCGTGGCCACGACGTCACCCTGTTCGAGGCCGCCGAGGCGCTGGGCGGGCAGATCACCATCGCCGCCCAGGCCCCGCAGCGCGACCAGATCGCCGGCATCACCCGCTGGTATCAGCTGGAACTGGCACGCCTGAACGTGGACCTGCGCCTGGGAACCCGCGCCGACGAGGCGACGCTGCTCGACCTGCGCCCGGATATCGTGGTGCTGGCTACTGGCGGCCAACCCTTCCTTAGCCAGCACCCGGAGTGGGGCTACTCGGAAGACCCTGCAGAGAGCCTGGTAGTCAGCACCTGGGACGTTCTGTCCGGCAAGGTGGCCCCGGGCAGGAACGTGCTGATCTATGACGCCATCTGCGAGTTCTCCGGCGTCTCGGCGGCGGACTTTCTCGCCGACAAGGGCGCCAAGGTGGAGATCGTCACCGACGATATCAAGCCCGGCGCAGCGGTGGGCGGCACCACCTTCCCGACCTACTACCGCAGCCTCTACGAGAAGGAGGTGATCATGACCTCCGACCTGATGCTGCACAAGGTCTACCGGGAGGGCGACGGCCTGGTGGCGGTGCTCGAGAACGAGTACACCGGCGCCCTGGAGGAGCGAGTCGTCGACCAGGTGGTGGTGGAGAACGGCGTGCGCCCCGATGAGGCCCTCTACTACGCCCTCAAGGCCCAGTCCCGCAACAAGGGGCAGGTGGACCTGGAGGCGCTCTACGCCATCCAGCCCCAGCCCTGTCTGTCGGAGGAGGGCGACGGCTTCCTGCTCTTCCGGCTGGGCGACTGCACGGCGCCGCGCAATACCCATGCGGCCATCTATGACGCCCTGCGGATCTGCAAGGACTTCTGAGAGAAAGCTATTGCGCTCGGCCAGGCGTTGTTGAAGTTCGGCTCGTCATATGCATGGAGCAACCCGTCCACTCCGCTGACTCGCCGAACGTCGCCTAGCCTGGCCGTCGCTCATGACGCTTTCGCTGCGCCGGATTCTCTTCAAGCCCGGATACCAACAAACAGCCTGCGAGGTGAGCGAGATGCTCGAGACCCTGCTACCGATACTGATCTTCGCCGCCCTGGGCCTGGCGGTGATCGGCGCCTGGCGGCGTATCCGCCTGTGGCGTCAGGGGCGTCCCTCCTCCGTCCCGGTCATCAAAGGGCTAGCGGCCCTGCCGCGCCGCTACCTGGTGGATCTGCATCACGTGGTGGGACGCGACAAGGTGATCTCCAATACCCACGTGGCCACCGCCGGTGGCTTCGTGGCCGCCGCCGTGCTGATGATCCTCGTACATGGCCTGGGGCTCGGCTCTTCAGAAAGGATGGGGCCCGTGCTCGGTGGGCTGTTGCTGCTGGCCAGCGCAATCATGTTCGTGGGCAGCCTGTTCGTGGCCAAGCGGCGCCGCAATCCACCGGCGCGCCTCTCCAGGGGCCCCTGGATGCGGTTGCCGAAGAGCCTGATGGCTTTCTCGCTGAGCGTGTTCCTGATCACCCTGCCGACGGTCGGCGTGCTTCCGCAAGACGCTGGCAGCTGGGTGCTGGCCCTGATACTGAGCGCGGTGTTGGTCTGGGGTCTGGGCGAGATGGTCTTCGGCATGACCTGGGGCGGACCGATGAAGCATGCCTTCGCCGGCGCCCTGCATCTGGCCTTCCATCGTCGCGCCGAGCGATTTTCCACAAAACATGGCGGCGGCGGCCGTTCAACCGGCCTCAAGGCGCTGGATCTGGACGATGAGAGGGCGCCACTGGGTGTCGAGAAGCCCGCCGACTTCACCTGGAACCAGCTGCTCGGCTTCGACGCCTGCGTGCAGTGTGGCCGCTGCGAGGCGGTTTGCCCGGCCTTCGCCGCCGGCCAGCCCCTCAATCCCAAGAAGCTGATCCAGGACATGGTGGTGGGCCTGGCCGG
>CAYWBG010000336.1:0-2122 GCA_964456005.1 uncultured Halomonas sp. | reverse complement strand
AGCGACCCCTGGTAGCGCCAGCCGTCCGGCACCCGCAGCTCATGGCTGTGGCTGCCGGCCAGGCGACAGATCGCCACGCTCGGCGGCGTGCCGCCGATGCCGATATTCGCGGTCTCGAAGGTCAGCCAGTCGCAGGGGGTGATCAGGCCACGCTTCTGGTCGGCGAAGGCGATATCCTCAAAATGCCCCTCCCAGTCGAAACGCAGCCCCAGCGCCACCAGGCGGTCCACCAAGCCCCGTACCTCGGCCGGATCGAACAGACTGATGCTGACCAGTTCGTCGTCGGAGCAGACGCCCTGCTCTGGCAGGCTGTCGCCAAGAGCCTCCCAGCCTCCCGAAATGCGCCGCTCCACCTCAGCCGCTCGGATGATCACCGCCGTCGCTTCCACCAGTACCGCCATGAAACTCTCCCCCACCGCTGCAGTGGCCAGCTCGGATTTCCTCGCCACCAGACAGCAAAAAAATTGATCCAGAACAATTCCTGGCGCTTGCCGGCTGTCTCTTAGACTAAAGGTCGTGGCAGCTACTCAGGGACTCTGCCACGCTTTCCGCCAGATATATGATAATCCATATATAACCATAACAATGATAGCGGGCAACTCATCATGCCGCACCGTGACACTCACTCCGATCATACGCCAAGGCCGCTAACGCCCTTGGGCACCCCGCTTGGCTGGGTCGCCGCGCGCTGCCTACAGGCACCACCGCATCCCCTGGCCTGCACCCGCTGCGCCGACGCCTGTCCAGTCGAGGCCCTCGCCTTTCATGAGGATGACGAGGGCGGCTTAGCCCTGCTGGCCAGCGACGCTTGCCACGGCTGCGGCCAGTGCCTCCCGTCCTGCCCCAGCGAGGCCCTGGTCAGCGCCGAGGTCGACACCCTGCTAGCGGGCCAGGCTCAGGGAGAGACCCTGCGCCTGGGATGTCATCGGACAGCGTATCGCTCGGTGGAGGGCAGCAACCTGCACCGTCAGCACTGCCTGCGCGCCCTGGGGCCCGACCTGATGGCCTCGCTAGCGGCCCGAGCGGCACCCGAGGGCGTAGCACTCCACCTTCCCGACGGCTGCCGCGACTGCCCCGCCGCGCCGACGGACGCTCAGGACGACTGGCGGAGCGTAGCCGAGTCGCTTGCCACCATTACCGATACCTCGGCCCGCAGCAATTTCCACGCCGCCCGCCCCGCGGTAAGCCGCCGCGACCTGCTACGCGGCCGCGCGGCCCCGCGGCTACCGGCCATCGCCACCGATGACGCCGCCCCGAAAGCACGGCGGCTGCAGCGCCAACAGGCGGCCGCTGAGGCGCTGGGTGAGTGGGTGGCACCCGCGCTGCCTGGGCTGAGCCTAAATAACGACGCCTGCCTGGCCCATGGCGTCTGCGCGCGGGTCTGCCCCACCGAGGCCCTGCAGGAGACCCAGGGCGGTGAATTGACCTTCGACCCGCTGGCCTGCCTCGACTGCGGCCACTGCCTGACCGCCTGCCCGGAGGCCGCCCTGGCCAGCGTCGAATCGATGGGCCATCAAGCCGTGTTGCTGCGCAAGGCCCGGCGCATCGACTGCTTCCTGTGCGGGTGCCCCTTCACCCCGCTTGCCGGCAAGGGCGCCCGGGACACCATCGAGAGCGCCACCACCTGCCCGGCCTGCCGGCGAGAGGCAGCACTGATGCAGGAGAGCTTTGATGACCTCTTCGGCTAACCCGGGCCCAGGCGCCCGGCGATCGACGACGACCGGTGGCGATCACCACGCGATTCCAGAATCACTCGCACGACAAGACGAGCACCACGAGGGAGATCCGATGAAACTGTTCCAGACCCTGATCAACCGGCGACGCTTCCTGCAGTCGTCGGCCGCCGTCGGCGCCGCCGGCGCCGTGACGGCGGGCGTCACCGGCCTGACCGGGCTCGCCCCGGCGCCGGAAGCGCGCGCCCAATCCCGACGCGGCGAGACGGTCGTCACCAAGAGCATCTGTGCCCACTGCCCGGCGCGCTGCGGCATCGACGTCTACACCACCGATGGCCGTGTCCATGCCATTTATGGCGATACCGGCAACCCCATCGCCAACGGCAAGCTGTGTCCCAAGGGGCACCTGGGCAGCTACTTTCTCTACGACCCGGATCGCTTCAAGGGAC
>CAYWBG010000335.1:0-2126 GCA_964456005.1 uncultured Halomonas sp. | reverse complement strand
ACCGAGCGTATCCCCGATGTGCTGCCCACCAAGGTGCCCAATCTGCTGATCAACGGCTCCTCGGGCATCGCCGTGGGCATGGCCACCAATATCCCGCCCCACAACATGGGCGAGATCATCAACGCCTGCCTGGCGCTGATCGACGACTACACCCTTACCGTCGACGACCTGCTGGAGTACGTGCCCGGCCCGGACTTCCCCACCGGCGGCATCATCAACGGCCGCGCGGGTATCCTCGAAGCCTATCGCACCGGCCGCGGGCGCATCTATGTGCGCTCCTGTCACACCATCGAGCATGACGACAAGAGCGGCCGCGACCACATCATCGTCACCGAGCTGCCCTATCAGGTGAACAAGGCGCGGCTGATCGAAAAGATCGCCGAACTGGTCAAGGACAAGAAGATCGAGGGGATCGCCGAGCTGCGCGACGAGTCCGACAAGGACGGCCTGCGCGTGGTGATCGAGGTCAAGCGCGGCGAGTCCGGCGAGGTGGTGGTCAACAACCTCTTCGCCCAGACTCAGCTGCAGAACGTCTTCGGCATCAACATGGTGGCCATCGAGGAAGGCCAGCCGAAGATCATGAACCTCAAGGAGATCCTCGAGGCGTTCATTCGCCACCGCCGCGAGGTGGTCACCCGGCGCACCCTCTACGAGCTCAAGAAGGCCCGCGAACGCGGCCATATCCTCGAGGGTCTCACCGTCGCCATCTCCAACATCGACGCGGTGATCGAGCTGATCAAGGCCTCGCCGAACGCCGCCGAGGCCAAGGAGAAGCTGCTCGCCCGTACCTGGCCGCCGGGTCAGGTCACCGGCATGCTCGAACGCGCCGGCGCCACCTCCTGCAAGCCCGAGGACCTGGAGGAGGGCTTCGGCCTCACCCCCACCGGCGGCGAGTACCGCCTCTCGCCGGCCCAGGCCCAGGCCATCCTCGAGCTGCGCCTGCACCGCCTGACCGGGCTGGAGACCGAGAAGCTCCTCGACGAGTATCTCTCGATTCTCGAGCGGATCGCCGAGCTGACGGCCATCCTGGCCTCCGCCGACCGCCTGCTCGAGGTGATCCGCGAGGAGCTGATCGCCGTCCGCGACCAGTTCGGCAATCCGCGCAAGACCGAGATCCAGGCCAGCCACCTGGACCTGCGCCTCGAGGACCTGATCGCCGAAGAGGACATGGTGGTCACCGTCTCCCGCTCCGGCTACGCCAAGACCCAGCCGCTCTCCGACTATCAGGCCCAGCGCCGCGGCGGACGCGGCAAGTCCGCCACCGCCATGAAGGACGAGGACATCATCGAGCACCTGCTGGTGGCCTCCACCCACGACACCGTGCTGCTCTTCTCCAACCGCGGCAAGGTCTACTGGCTCAAGGTCTACGAGATGCCCGCGGCCAGTCGCGGCTCCCGGGGCAAGCCGCTGGTCAACATGCTGCCGCTGGAGGAGGGCGAGGCAATCAACGCCATCCTGCCGGTACGCCACTACGACCCGGAGAGCTACATCTTCTTCGCCACCGCCCGCGGCACCGTCAAGCGCACCAGCCTGGAGCAGTTCTCGCGGCCGCGCAGCGTGGGCCTGATC
Source organism: uncultured Halomonas sp. (assembly GCA_964456005.1). GTDB lineage: Bacteria > Pseudomonadota > Gammaproteobacteria > Pseudomonadales > Halomonadaceae > Halomonas. Next base: position 557 of record CAYWBG010000335.1, on the reverse strand, counting down.
GCCATCGACCTGGAGGAGGGCGACCGCCTGGTGGGTGCCGCCATCACCTCGGGCAGCGACCACGCCATGCTGCTGTCGTCCAACGGCAAGGCCATCCGCTTCGAGGAAGGCAACGTGCGTGCCATGGGCCGCACCGCCCGCGGCGTGCGCGGCATGCGCCTGCAGGGCAGCGCCGAGGTGATCAGCCTGATCATCCCCGGCAGCCAGCAGATCGACGCCGAGGCGGACGGCGAGCGCGCGGCTCCGGCCGAGGGCGAAGAGGGCGCGTCCGTCGACAGCGGCGACGGCGGCCAGATCTACATCCTCACCGCCAGCGAGAACGGCTACGGCAAGCGCAGCCGCCTCGAGGAGTTCCCGCTGCGCGGCCGCGGGGGGCAGGGCGTCATCGCCATGCAGACCAGCGAGCGCAACGGCGCCCTGGTCGCCGCCATGCAGGTCTACGCAAGCGACGAGATGATGCTGATCACCGACCGCGGCACCCTGGTACGCACCCGCGTCGAGGAGGTCTCCACCACCTCGCGCAACACCCAGGGCGTGATGCTGATCCGCCTGGGCAA
>CAYWBG010000334.1:0-2134 GCA_964456005.1 uncultured Halomonas sp. | reverse complement strand
AGAACTGCTCTATTAGCGAGCTGTTCCGTTAGAGAGTGCCCGGATAAAAGAGAGGGAGATTCCATGATCGAGAGCAAGTCGGTACCCCAGGCAGCGGAAGCAGTGGAGCAGGGCATCGATCCGGGGAGCGTGTCTGCCAAGCATGAGATGGACCTCAATCAGTTTCTGCCCTATCGGCTCAATCGCCTGGCAGACCAGATCAGCCAGGCGCTTGCTGGCTTTTACGCCGAGCGCTATCAGATCAATGTGGCGCAATGGCGTGTGCTGGCCTGGCTCAGTCACTGCGATGACCTGACGGCCAAGAAGGTCTGCGCCTACACCAATATGGACAAGGCCCGTGTCTCGCGGGCCATTCAGGGGCTGGAGGACCGAGGGCTGATCAGTCGCACCCCCTCGCCCCGTGACCAGCGGCTGCACGACCTGCACCTTACCGAGGCGGGACAGGCAATGCTGGCGGAATTGGTTCCCGAGGCTCAGGCCTGGGAAGCCGATCTGGTGGCTACCCTGAGCGCCGGCGAATATCGTGACCTGCTCAACGTGATGCGAAAACTCGAGCGGCAACTGGAGCGGATCGGCTGATCGCCCCCGAGAGGGGGTATCCGTCCGGGCTCTGTTCGCCGACCGGAAGCGACATGTTGCTAGTTCCCTTGTTTTCAAACTGTCGGGCGTAACAGAACCTGCTGCGCGGTGCAAAGACGGGTCAGGCTGTGCCTGGTGAGTCAGGATCGGGGGGCTTGAACATAAGCTGCTGTCGTAAAACAATTTATTTATATGTACGACTTAAGTTGTATTAGCTATTGGTCGTGGATGCGTTGCGCAAGGGTCATGAATAAAGGCATTGTATGCCAGAACGTGTTTCTTGGATTGGCAGCAGATCGGTCTTTGGTGTATCGCATTACGGCCCCTGCCAGCCACTCCCGGATCCCCGGCGAGTACGCCCGCTGCCTGTGACGATGGAGGAATTGAACAATGTACAAGACAACAGGCCTGATGGTCGGCACCCTGACAGCCGCCATCATGAGCACATCCGCCCTGGCCCAGACCACTATCACGGTCAGCACCTGGGCGGGCCCCAATCACGGCATCAACACCATGGTGTGGCCCACCTGGAAATCCTGGATCGAAGAGGCCACCGAGGGCCGGGTGACCGTGGAGGTCGTCCATGATTTGGGACCGCCCGCCTCCCAGATGGAGATGGTGGCCGACGGCATCGCCGATGCTACCTGGGTCTTCCACGGTTATAACACCGGACGCTTCGTGCTGACCAAACTGCCGGAATTCCCCACCTTCGAGGACTTCTCTTCCGAGAACGCCTCTGCCGCCTACTGGCACACTCACCAGGAGCACCTGGCCGAGGCCGGTGAGCATCGCGGCGTCGATGTGGTAGCGGCCGGCGTGCACGGTCCGGGCTGGATCTTCAGCAGCGAGCATTACGAAACTCTCGACGACCTCGAGGGCGAGCGCATCCGCGTCGGTGGCGGTGTTATGGGCGACCTGTCCAATGCCCTGGGGCTGACCGGCGTGGCCCTGCCGCCCACCGGCGTCTATGAGGCGGGCTCCCAGGGTGTCATCGACGGCGCCATGCTGGTGCCCGAAGGCCTGCGCAGCTTCCGCGTGGCCGAGATCTTCCCCTACACCCTCATGGTGGATGGTGGCTTCTATCGCGGCAGCTTCACCATCGTGGTCAACCCGATGATCTGGGACCAGATGTCGGCAGAGGATCGCGAGGCCGTCGAGGAAGTCTCTGGCGAGCGCCTGTCTCGCCTGTTCGGCTACATGATGGATGTCTCTGACATACGCGGCGTCGACTTCGCCGAGGAGCAGGGCCACACCTTCACCGAACTCGGTAGTGACGACCTCGAAACCCTGCGCGGGATCAGTGACGACATGATCGCCGACTGGGCGGCTGCCGTGGAAGGCCGCGGTGTCGATGCCATGGCGGCTCTCGAGTTTTACCGCGAGCAGCTCGCCGCTGCCACCGAGGAAGAGAGCGTAGGCGACTTGGTGCCTGACGACCTCAAGTAAGTCCCACCGTCGCCACATGGAGGGCGACCATGCAAACCCCGACGACACGCGCGACGCGCGTCGGCCGGGTCTTGCAGCTGACGCTGGAGGGGGTGGCAGGCGCCACCCT
>CAYWBG010000333.1:0-2141 GCA_964456005.1 uncultured Halomonas sp. | reverse complement strand
CAGGTTCGAATCCTGATGGGGGCGCCACGCCTCCCTTTTCTTTCCGTGCCGAACTCTTCTCCCTGGGAGCTACCCGCCTCTAGGCATAGCGTCTTGATCGCATAGTGTCGTGATCGCTGGCGGCGACAGGCTCATGGCATCACAGACGTGGGCTCGGCCATCTCTACCCGGTTACGACCGCCCCGCTTGGCACGATAGCTGGCCCTGTCGGCGCGCTCCATCAGGGCCCGTCCATCCTCGTCCGTTTCATGAAGCGCCACGCCCAGGCTCGCCGTGATGGTGAAGGCCTGTCCCGCATAGGAAAACCGCATCTCGGCCAGACTCCCGCGCAGGCGTTCGGCCACTTCCCGGACCTCCGGCTCACGGGTGGCGCCCAGCAGTATGGCGAACTCATCGCCGCCCAGCCGCGCCACGGCATCCTCGTCGCGCACGGCCTCCCGCAGCAGGTCGCTAACCCGCCTCAGCATCTCGTCGCCCGCCGCGTGGCCGGCCGTATCGTTGACGACCTTGAAGTGATCGAGGTCGAGAAGAATCAGCGCCACCACGGCATCGCTCCGACGTCGCGAAGCCTCGCAGGCCGCCACCAGCCGACGGTCGAACCCGCGACGGTTGAAACAGCCGGTAAGGGGATCGTGCTCCGCCTCCCAGCGCTGGCGACGTTCACGCTCGTGGCGCTCGGTAATATCCTGCACCAGCCCAACAAAGCCCAGCGTGCGGCCGGCCAGGGCGACCCGGCTGGCATGCACCTCCAGCCACAGCCAGTCGCCGCGAGGGCCGCGGAAGCGGTAGCGCTGCTTGAGTTCCTCGCCCCCGGCGATGGCACGATGCCAGCCGTCGACAAACGCCCGACGGTCGTCAGGGTGAACCCGGCGCAGCCAGCCGCTCAGCCGATAGCCTGAGTTCGGGGTGCCTGACAGCCGCTCCAGCGCCGGATTGAAATAGCTGGCACGGCCCCGGGTATCGGCAAGGAACATGCCCACCGGCGAGGAGGCCAGTACCGCCTCGAGAAACGCTTCGCGGGATTGGAACGATTCCAACGCCTCACGGCGCTGAACTTCCAGGGCATTGAAGGCATCGGCCACCTGGTTGAGCTCCACCATGCCGGTCTTCAGCTCGATGCGCGCCAGGTCACCCTGCCCCACCCGGTCGATCAGGCGCTCGAGGCGATGCAGCGGCCGCAGCCCCAGCCCCAGCAGCCACCATAGCAAGGGCAGCATCAGCGCCACGGTTCCAGCGCCCACCCAGTAAAGCTTCCGGGCATGATCCTGCAGAGGCGCCTGCACCTGGGCCAGCGGCAGGAAGACGCCCACCACCCAGTTAGCAGCCCACACCTGCCGAAAGGCCATCAGGCCGGGCTCGCCGTCGAGCATGGCCCCCTCGCCACTGCCCTCCCAGCCAAATAGCGCCAGATCCAGCAGGGGCAACATCTCGGCATCCGGCACCGGCTGCATCAACCGGGAGGGGTCGGGATAGCTGATGAGTTGGCCGTCGGCGGTAGCCAGCACCACATGACCCGCCTCGCCCAGGCGCCGCCCACGCAGATTGAGGAAGGAGGCGCCGTCACGCAGGCTGGTGTTGCCACCGAGGATCCCCAGGAAGTTGCCCTCCTCGTCCAGCAGCGGTTGGATCACCATCACCTGGTCGATCCCCGTCTCACCGCCACGGTAGGGCTCACTGACATGGGGACGCCGCAGGTGCTGCACCTGGCGAAAATAGTCACGCTGGCCAATGGAGGGCCCCCCCTCGGGAAAGGGCGGCCAGTCGGCCACCGGCTCACCGTCGGCATCGAAGACCATCAGTCGGTCAAACAGGGCCAACAACGGCTGCTGGGCACGCAGAACCGCCTCCAGATCGGGCGCCTCGACATCGATATCAACAGCCAGGCGCGCCAGCATCGTCTTGCGATCGGCAATTTCCCGCGACAGCTGGTCGGCAATGAGCTGGGCCTCGTACTCCAGGTGCACAAGGTTCTCGCGCTTGGCCAGGCTACCGCCACTGACATGACCGTAACCCAACAGGGCGACCACCAGCACCAGCCAGCCCAGGCCTACGCCGGCCAGCAGGCGCAGGCGAAGCGAGAGATTCATACGAGCACGCAAGTACAGCCTCTCCATGAGGGTATGAGATTTCTCATCATGCCA
>CAYWBG010000332.1:0-2144 GCA_964456005.1 uncultured Halomonas sp. | reverse complement strand
TCTGAGCATCCACGACTACCTCTGGCGCTGGGACACCGACTGGTTCTGGTGCAGCAGGAATGTCGGCGCCCATCTCATGCCCGTGCGGCTGCTTCTCGGACGCAAGCGCCTGTCGAGTGTCACTTACCAGAAGATCATGCGCTGCAGCCGGCGCTGGCCGCTGAGCCTACTCCAGGCCATTCGGCCGCGCACCGAGGCGGTGATCCAGGACGTCGACATCCCGATCGCCAACGCCGCGGCATTTCTGGAGGATTTCGAGGCCGAAATCGGCATTCGCCCGGTGTGGATCTGCCCGTTTGTCGTGCCCGAGGCCGGATACTCGTTGTTCCAGCTGCGTACCGATACCCCGTACATCAACTTCGGTTTCTGGGACATGGTCCGCTCCAGCGAACCCGACGGTCACTACAACGCCCGGGTCGAGGAGCTGGTCGCGAAGCACGGCGGCAAGAAGAGCCTGTACTCGCGCAGTACCTACGACGAGACGACGTTCTGGCAGAACTACGACCGCTTGGCCTATGAGGCCCTCAAGCGCGAATGCGACCCCGGTGGGCGCTTTCCGGGGCTCTATGAAAAGACGGTCAAACTGAGCTAAGACCGCTCTCTTGCCCGGTGCCGGCTGATGGCTCTGTGTCAGAAACCGGCAGGCTGGCGATGGGTGGCGAACCCGGAGGTTGGACGTCGAGCCTCTTACGGGTCCGTACATGGATCCAGAAGTACCGCACCAAGAACCAGCCGGTCATCTCCGAGCGCTGCAGCGAGCACTGTCCGCTTATCGTGCGCCGCGCCTCACCCACAGCGTCCTCGAGCTGCTCGTTACGGTGTTCCCGTCGTGGATGTCTTCTACAATCTAGGCGAGGTTTCCACACTCCTTCGCCAGTGGCGCCGGTTCTTCCGTTGTCGTCGCTTCACTGCCACGAGTGCTACGCCGCAACTTGCCCATGGACGCCAGGAGAATGCGATGTACCTGTCTTACGCGAGAGCGATACTGGTTGGCGTCGGCCTCTGCACTGCTGGAGAGACCCTCGCTGAGACGGTGGTGCCTCCGGCGTCCACGGTCCAAGAAATTGAGGCTGCCGAGCTTTTCCCCCTTGTCCCCCACGAAAGCACGTTCGTGGTGGTGGACGGAGACGGAGAGGGACGGCAGGTACCGCTGGAACTGCGTGCCGCAGAGGGTGAAGGCCGCTGGGAAGTTCGGTTTGGCGACTACAACATCCTCCATCTTTCCGAGCTCCGGGATGGAAGCGTGCTGCTCACCGGCCTGGACGTGCTGACAGAAGGTCAGAGCGTGCTGTATGAGCCGCCCGTGGTGGTGCTACCCAACAGGATAGTGCCCGACCGGACATGGAGCGCCTCTGGTAGGGCTACGGTCGTTAACAGAGAGACACGAGAGGTCGAACACACGGGTGAGTACCAGCACCGAGTCATGCCCATCACTCGAGAGCGGTACTCGACTCCGGCGGGTGAGTACGAAGGTTTCCTGGTGCCGATCGAGCAAACCATTGATCTAGAGGCTCCTGCGGTGATCCGGTTGTGGCTCGACCTCGGCTTCTTCCCCGGAAAAGGTCTGGTCAAGCGTTCGATGAAGTTCGTCGTCGATAAACCCATGTGGTTCGGCTCGACGACACGGCGCACAGCAGAACTCGTCCGCTAGGGCAAGGGTCTGGCAGATCAGACAGGAATTACCAGCCTTTGATAACCGGCAGTAGGGGAGCCTTCCGAAGCGCCCGGACGATTGGCTTAGGTGTTCTCGCTCTCCCGTCAGCAGGTGGAAATGGTGGTATATGCTTTGGCCGAACCCTGAAGGGTGGTCAGGGCCTTGCGCGTCGGACAGGGGATGACGGTCGTCGATCTCGGCTATGGTCATGGTTATTTCACTACGTATCGCCCGGCAAGCTGGCGAAGGGTGTGTCATTGGTATCGACCTCGCCCCCCGTGATGCTGGAACAGGCTCAGGCTCGACTATCCCCCTCCCAATCCACTCACCCGGATCACTCGCCTTTCCACCGCATCCAGCAACTGGCCCCAGCCGGTCTCGACCAGGGTGAGCCAGTGCCTGGCGCGGGTGATGCCGGTGTAGACCAGTTCCCGGGTCAGGATCGGGTTGGGGGCGTCGGGCAGCAGCAGGGCGGTGTGGGTGAACTCCG
>CAYWBG010000331.1:0-2144 GCA_964456005.1 uncultured Halomonas sp. | reverse complement strand
TGTGGTCGCGGGTCGGCGCCGGCTCGCGCACCCGGGTCTCGCCCTCGGCGTAGAGCCCGGCCAGCAGCAGACAGGACTTCACCTGGGCGCTGGCCATGGGCATGTCGTAGCGGATGCCCTGCAGCGCGCGACCGCCGTGGAGGCGCAGCGGTGGCCGGCCGCCCTCGGCGGTGTCGATCACCGCGCCCATCAGGCGCAGCGGATCGGCCACCCGTCCCATGGGGCGCTGGGTCAGCGAGGCGTCACCGGTGAGTTCGCTATCGAAGGCCTGGCCGGCCAGCAGCCCGGCGAACAGCCGCATGGCGGTGCCGGCGTTGCCCACGTAGAGGGGGCCGGAGGGGGCCTGGAGGCCGTGCATGCCCACGCCGTGAACCGTGACCCGACCCTGGTGGGGCCCCTCGATGGCCACCCCCATCTCGCGGAAGGCCTGCAGGGTGGCCAGGCTGTCCTCGCCCTCCAGGAAGCCCTTGACCTCGGTGACACCCTCGGCCAGGGCGCCGAGCATGATGGCGCGGTGGGAGATCGACTTGTCGCCGGGCACGCGGATGCGTCCGCGCACGCCGCCGCCGGGGCTCACCCGGTAGCGCAGCTTGCCGTGTTGTTGCATCTGATATTCCGCCTGATAACTGGTCTGGTTGAGCAGGGAGTCGAAGTAGTGTCGCGCATGGCTGGCGCGGTCGAAGGTGGCCAGCATGGCGTCACCGTCGCCGTCCTCGATGGCGCAGCGCAGCCGGGCGATACCGGCCTCGAAGTCGTCCAGGGAGGTGAGCACGGCGTCGCGGTTGGCGATGAAGATGTCGCGCCACATCACCGGGTCGCTGCCGGCGATGCGGGTGAAATCCCGAAAGCCGCCGGCGGCATAGCGGAAGATCTCCAGACGCTCGTCCTGGCGGGCCAGGGTATCCACCAGGGAGAAGGCCAGCAGGTGTGGCAGATGGCTGGTGCGCGCCAGCACCTGGTCGTGGCGCTCGGCGTCCATCTCCAGCACCTCGGCACCGCAGGCCTGCCAGAGGGTACGCACCCGGGAGAGCGCCGAGGGGTGGGTATCGGGCTCCGGGGTGAGGATCACCTTGTGACGCACGTAGAGCGAGGGATTGGCCGCCGCCACGCCGCTCTTCTCGGAACCGGCGATGGGGTGGCCGAGCACCAGGTTGGGGGGCACCCGGCCAAAGGCTCGACGCGCGCACTCGCGAATGGTGGCCTTGGTGCTGCCCACGTCGGTGATGACCACCTCCGGCGCGGCGCGGTGGATCACGGCCGCCAGCTGGGCCATGACCGGCTGCATGGCCAGCACCGGCACCGCCAGCACCACCAGGGTGGCGCCGTCGACCATGGCCTCGAGTCGCGTGTCGCCGCGGTCGATCAGGCCCATCTCGATGCCGCGAGCGATCTCGTCGGCATCGGGGTCACAGGCCAGGATCTCGTTAGGGTAGCCGTTGGCGCGCAGGGCCGCGGCCAGGGAGCCGCCGATCAGCCCCAGGCCGACGATCAGGAGTCGCGCTTCAGCGACGGATGACGTCACCCTCGCCACCACGCTAGAGCACGCCGATGGGGTAGGAGCCCAGCACCTTCACCTCGGAGGCGCGCAGGCGCACCTCCTCGAGCACCGCGGCCACCCGGGGCTCGTCGTAGTGCCCCTTGAAGTCGATGAAGAAGACGTAGTTCCAGATGCCGCTGCGCGAGGGGCGGGTCTCCAGGCGAGTCATGTCGATCTGGTGGCGGTGGAAGGGCTCGAGCAGGTCGTGCAGGGCGCCGGGCTGGTTGCGCATGGCCACCACGATGGAGGTCTTGTCCTCCCCGGACATGGGCACGTCGTGGTTGCCGATGATCAAGAAGCGCGTGGAGTTGTCCGGGCGATCCTCGATCTTCTCGGCCATGCGGGTCAGGCCGTAGAGCTTGGCGGCCATGTCGCCGGCGATGGCGGCGCTGTGCCACTCGGTCTTGACCAGGCGCGCGGCCTCGGCGTTGGAGGAGACCGGCACCCGCTCGGCCCGGGGGAAGTGGGCGTCCAGCCACTTGCGGCACTGGGCGAAGGACTGCGGATGGGAGTAGATGCGCGAGACCTTGTCCTGGCGGGTGGTCTCGGCCATCAGCAGGTGGTGGTGGATGCGCAGCACCACCTCGCCGCAGATGCGCAGGCCGGA
>CAYWBG010000330.1:0-2146 GCA_964456005.1 uncultured Halomonas sp. | reverse complement strand
CTTTGCTCTGGCGCCGCTGGTCTCCCCCATGGGCATCGGCATGGCGGTCGTGCTCTCCAGCATGGAGGGCCTTAGCTGGATCGAACTGGCTCCCTACGCCCTGGGCGCGGCGCTGCTGCTGTTCCTGGTCGGCTGGGGTGTCGATCGCGTCACCGGCCCGCGAATGCAGCAGGCCGGTGAACATGCGGTTCCCTCGCTGAGACCCCTGGGGCGTTTCTCCCTGCTGCTGCTCTCGCTGGTGGCGTTGATATTTTCGCTCGCCTGGGGGCTCGGTCTCCAGCTGCCCACCGCCGTGCTGCTGGGGGCGCCGCTGGGGGCCTTTCTGTGGCTCTGCTGGCAGTTTCGGGGCCATGGCATGGCGGGTATGCCGGCTGCCACCGTTGCCCTGCATCGCGGGCTGCCCAGGCTGGTGTCACCGGCCTCCAACGAGATCGTGGTGCTGGGGGCGGCAGGCTATCTGGGGCATCTCTGCGTCGGCCTGGTGGATGGTTCGGCCCTGGCCGGGAGTCTCGGCTTCCTGTCGTTGCTGGGGGTCGGCACGGCGGTGATCGCCATGCTGCTGGTGGCGGTGTTGGCTCAGGTGGGCATCAACCCCATCGTCAGCGTTACCCTGCTGGCAGGCATCCTGCCGACACTGGGCATCGAGGGGCTGTCGCTGCCCGTGCTTGCGGTCTCGCTGCTGGTGGGGTGGACGCTGGCGCTCATGTCATCCCCCATGACCGTCTCGATGCTGATTCTTTCCCGTTTCACGGGGGTGTCATCGCTGCGCATCGGCTATCGCTGGAACGGCCTCTTTCTCTGTCTCGCCATGCCGCTATTGGCGGTGTGGTTCCTGGCAGCTCGCTTTTGAGCGCGACATCTGGCCCTTGACTGTGGCGCGGCCGTTCCGCATCATTAAATAAATGAAATCAAGTTTCGCTAAGCAAAATAAAGATGGCCCGTCGCAACAAGGAGCAAGCCATGAAGATTCTCGTCGCGGTCAAACGTGTCACCGATTACAACGTCAAGATCCGGGTCAAGCCGGATCACTCCGACGTCGACCTCACCAACGTCAAGATGGCCATGAACCCCTTCTGCGAGATCGCCGTGGAAGAGGCGGTGCGCCTGAAGGAAAAAGGCGTCGCCACCGAGGTGGTCGCCGTGACCGTCGGCCCCAAGGCCGCCCAGGAGCAGCTGCGTACCGCCCTGGCGCTGGGCGCCGACCGCGCCATTCATGTCGAGACCGACGAGCGCGTGGAGTCGCTGGGGGCCGCCAAGGCACTGGCCAAGCTGGTGGAGGAGGAGCAGCCCGGCCTGGTCATCCTTGGCAAGCAGGCCATCGACACCGACAACAACCAGACCGGCCAGATGCTCGCCGCCCTGACCGGCCTGCCCCAGGGCACCTTCGCCTCGGAAGTCGCCGTGGATGGCGACAAGGTTGCCGTGACCCGCGAGGTCGACGGCGGCATGCAGGCAGTTGAACTGACCCTGCCGGCCATCGTGACCACCGACCTGCGCCTGAACGAGCCGCGTTACGCCAAGCTGCCCGACATCATGAAGGCCAAGAAGAAGCCGATGGACGTCAAGACCCCGGCGGATCTGGGCGTCTCGGTAGGCAGTGGCATCAAGCTGCTCAAGGTCGAACCGCCGGCGGAGCGCCAGGGCGGTGTCAAGGTGGGCTCGGTGGACGAGCTGGTCGACAAACTGAAAAACGAAGCCAAGGTGCTTTGAAAGGAGCGGATCGCATGAGCATTCTGGTACTCGCGGAACATCACGACGGCGCCCTGGCCGGCGCCACCGCCCACGTGGTGGCGGCCGCTCAGGCCATCGGTGGCGATATCGACGTGCTGGTGGCCGGTGAAGGCGTCGGCGCCATTGCCGAGGCCGCTGCCAAGCTTGACGGCGTGGCCAGGGTGCGGGTGGCCGACAATGCCGCCTACGCCCACCTGCTGGCCGAGCCCACCGCGGCGCTGATCGCTGAGCTGGCCGGCGACTACAGTCACGTGCTGGCTTGTGCCTCCACCACCGGCAAGAACGTGCTGCCCCGCGTGGCGGCGCTCAAGGATGTCTCGCAGATCTCCGAGATCATCGCCGTCGAGTCCCCGGACACCTTCAAGCGCCCGATCTACGCCGGCAACGCCATCGCCACCGTGCAGAGCGAGGACGC
>CAYWBG010000329.1:0-2156 GCA_964456005.1 uncultured Halomonas sp. | reverse complement strand
GAACGCTCTCGTCGGAGCCCAGCAGATGGCGTCCGCCGGGGATGGCGACGTCGCCGGTCAGTGCCCCGGCAGCGAGCTCGCCAGTGGCGAACCCCGGTGGTGGCGTGCCCAGATCCGGCGACGGGTCGCCCAGGGTCTGGCGGGTATAGAGGAAGGCCTCGCCGTGCATGTCCTCGTGCAGGGTGGTGAGCTGATAGACATAGCTCTGGGCAGAGCTGGCCTCGCCGTCGGGCAGGCGCGCGAGCATGGCCTGCTGGACCCGGGCCAGGTAGTCCAGGGTCTGCTCCCGTGACGGAAGCGGTAGCGACCAACGGTCGTCATGGGCGATGCTGCTGGAATCGAACAGTCGCTCGGCCTCGGCAAGCTGGTAGTCGGGCAGGCCAAAGAGGCCGCGCAGGGCGAAATGGTCGTGGAAGAAACCCAGGTGGCCCAGCTCCCACAGCGGTGGGTTGACGATCGCCAGCCGCGGGCCGAGGTCGCGGGCCTTCAGGGTGTCCTGCATCAGCGCCAGGCTGCGCGTTCGCGCATCGGTGAGCATTGCGGCCAGCGCATCGGCAGGTTGCGGGGGTGTCGAAGGCGTCTGGATCATGCCGACCTCGCCGAGAGTGGGGTGCCAGGGAGTATGAGTCATGTTGAAGGTAGCGCTGATCACGCCGGCGCGTCGAGGCTCACGCGCCGGCAACCGCACCACGGCGACCCGCTGGGCGGGGCGGCTGCGTGAGCTGGGCTGTCGCACGCGCATCGTGGAATCCGACGCGGGCGCCGACGGCTGTCGCCTGGGCGGCCAGCCGCCGGATCTGGTGCTGGCGCTGCACGCCGTGCGCAGCCACGCCGCCATTCGCGACTGTCGCCGAGCCTTCCCGCAATGCCCGCTGGTGGTGGTGTTGACCGGGACCGACGTCTACCGCTTCCAGCATAGCCATCCCGAGGAGTGCCTGGAGAGCCTGGCCGCGGCGGATGCCCTTATCGGCCTGCACGACTGCCTGACCGAGGACCTTCCCCCGCGTTTCCTGCCGCGGCTGCATATCGTCCACCAGTCGGCGCTGCCCCTGCCAACCCGGGCGCCGCGGCCTCGGCAAGGCGGGTTCGAGGTGCTGGTCGCCGGCCACCTGCGCGAGGAGAAGGATCCGCTGCGTGCCGCCCTGGCGGTGCGCGAGCTGCCTGCGGAATCGCGCCTGGGCGTGGTGCAGCTCGGTGGTGCGCATACGCCTGGCTGGGCCGATGCCGCCCGCGAGGAGATGGCGGTAAATCCGCGCTATCGCTGGCTCGGCGACCTGCCGCACTGGCGGGTGCGCCAGTGGATGGCAAGGGCCCGGCTGATGGTGATCAGCTCGCGCATGGAAGGCGGTGCCAACGTGGTCAGCGAGGCCTGCGTGGCTGGCCTGCCGCTGCTGGCCTCGGCTATTCCGGGCAACCGCGGCCTGCTGGGCGACGACTACGCCGGCTATTACCCGCTGGCCGATACCTCAGCCCTGCGGGACCTGCTGCGTCGCGCCGAGGCGGAGCCGGCCTTCCTCGACCGGCTCCGCCGGCAGGTGCTGGCGCGGGCGCCGCTGTTTCGCCCCGAGGCCGAACGGGAGGGGCTGGCACGGGTTATCGCCGCCTGCGGCCTCACGCCTTAATGCCATCCGTCAGGTGGATGGGCTCCAGCGCCTCGCCGGGCGCGAGGACGCGGCCGATGATGGCCGCCCGGGCGTAGCCCAGGGCGTGCAGGGCGGCGAGGCAGGCCTCGGCGCGCTCGGCGGGCACGCTGGCCAGCAGGCCCCCGGCGGTCTGGGGGTCGAACAGCAGCGGATAGCGGGGGTGGTCGACCCAGGCCGCCTGGTCGCGGATGGCCCGGCGCAGCCGCACGTTGGCGGGCTGCAGGGAGCTCAGGATGCCGGCGGCGACGGTCTCCTCGGCGCCTTCGAGCAGCGGCAGCGCCGTCAGGTCGAGCTCGGCATCCACCCCGGAAGGGCGCGTCATCTCGACCAGGTGGCCCAGCAGGCCGAAACCGGTGAGATCGGTACAGGCGGTGGCGCCGTGTTCGCGCAGGCAGCTGGCTCCCTGGCGGTTGGACTGGCACATGCTCGCCAGGGCGGCGTCGATCCAGCGCCCCCGGGCGCCGAGCCGGGCATGGGCGGCAAACAGGGTGCCGGTGCCGATGGGCTTGGTCA
>CAYWBG010000328.1:0-2158 GCA_964456005.1 uncultured Halomonas sp. | reverse complement strand
GCAAGACGCTTCTACCCCATGGACGTGATTCACGAAAGTTAAGCGCCGAGCGCCGCAGGATGCTGCCTAACGCCCGGTAGGCGTCTACAAGAACTCCCGCCGGATTCGACCCGGCGGGGGTTCTCACTTTCTCCCTCAACACCTACCGCCCGTTGCCAACCTGCTGGGCGCTAGGCGCTTGTAGCTAGGCGCTGCCTGAAGGGCCTCTCGGCGCCTGGCGCTAAGATCATGTATAATCCGCAACCATTTATGATCCACCGATTCCGAGGGCGCCCATGACCGCCACCCCAGGCAAGGTGATCGTCGGCATGTCCGGCGGCGTTGACTCCTCCGTCTCCGCCCTGCTGCTGCTGGAGCAGGGCTATCGGGTCGAAGGCCTGTTCATGAAGAACTGGGACGAGGACGACGGCACCGAGTACTGCACCGCCAAGGCCGACCTGGCGGACGCCGAGGCCGTCTGCAAGAAACTCGACATCCGGCTGCATACCGCCAACTTCGCCGCCGAGTACTGGGACAACGTCTTCGAGCACTTCCTGGCCGAATATCGGGCGGGACGCACGCCCAACCCGGATATCCTCTGCAACCGTGAGATCAAGTTCAAGGTGTTCCTGGAATACGCCGAGATGCTCGGCGCCGAGAAGATCGCCACGGGTCACTACGTACGAGGCGGTCTCCGCGGTGGTCGACCGCGGCTGCTCAAGGGCCTCGATGCCAACAAGGACCAGAGCTACTTCCTGCACGCCGTGCCCGAATCCGCCATCGCCCGTACCCTGTTCCCGGTGGGCGAGCTGGAGAAACCCCAGGTGCGCGCCCTCGCCGAGCGCCACGACCTGGTGACTGCCAGGAAGAAGGACTCCACGGGGATCTGTTTTATCGGCGAGCGCCGCTTTCGCGACTTCCTCCAGCAGTACCTGCCTGCCCAGCCCGGTGTGATCGAGACCCCGAAGGGCGAGGTGATCGGCGAGCACATGGGGCTGATGTACTACACCCTGGGCCAGCGCCAGGGCCTGGGCATCGGCGGGCTCGCCGACCACCCCGAGGACCCCTGGTATGTGGCCGCCAAGGATCTCGAGCGCAACGTGCTTGTTGCCGTGCAGGGCAAGCATCACCCGCTGCTGTATACGGATTCGCTGGCCACCGAGACCATGGACTGGGTCGCCGGCGAGGCGTCCGTCGCCGGCCGCTACACCGCCAAGACCCGCTACCGTCAGGCCGACGTGCCCTGCACGATCCACACGCGGGAAGATGGCGGGGTGGAGGTGAGCTTCGATGAGCCCCAGCGCGCGGTCACCCCGGGTCAGTCACTGGTGCTTTATGATGGCGACATCTGCCTGGGTGGCGGCGTGATCCGCGATACCTGGAATGCCGCGGAGGTAACGGCATGAGTACCTCGACTCCGATCCACCGTATACCGGACGACCCCACCACCCGCCAGGCTCTGGCCCTGGCCGGCGTCTTCCAGGCCGCCAGCCTCGTCGACGAACTGGCACGTACCGGCCAGGTGGATCAACGCGCCTGGGAGACGCTTATCCGGGCCACCCTCGATACCAACCCGGAGAGCTTCGAGGCGATCTACGGCGGGCACCCCAACAACCTACGCCTGGGCCTGGATGTGCTCGAGGCCGTGGTAGGTCGCAAGCAGGCCAACCCGGTGGTGCTGCGCCACGGTTTCTCACTGCTGTTGCTGATGAACCAGCTACGCGGCAATGACGCCATGATGGACGACCTCGGCAGCCGACTGGTTCGCATCCAGGGCCAGGCCGAACATTTCGGCGAGACCCATGAGAACGTCATTGCCAGCCTTGGCGAGGCCTACCAGGAAACCCTCTCGACGCTCAAGACACGCATCATGGTGCAGGGCGACCCCTCGCTGCTGCAGAGTCGCATGATGCCGGAGCGAGTCCGGGCCATCCTGCTGGCCGGCATCCGCTTCGCCCTGCTGTGGCACCAGCAGGGCGGCCGGCGCTGGAAGTTGATCTTCCAACGAGGCGCGCTCAAGAAATCACTGGACCAGCTCTCCTGACCCCTTCGTCAACTCCACACCGAACCGGAACACGCCAATGCAAGCCCTGCCCCTCTCTGCCCTTACCGCCCTCTCCCCCGTCGATGGCCGCTACGCCGGCAAGGCCGAGGCCCTGCGCGAGCACTTCAGCGAGTT
>CAYWBG010000327.1:0-2164 GCA_964456005.1 uncultured Halomonas sp. | reverse complement strand
GCTGCTGTCAGGCACCCGGGGTGGCTGGGTTGCCTTGCCCTTTCTTTTACTACTCTGGTTTCGCTCCTCTCGGGGCTTGCTGCCTGTGGCGTGGCGATATAGTGCAGTTGCCTCGTTGGCCGTTGTGTTCATCGTGGCGCTATGGCTGCCCAGCGCGAATGTGACGCCGCGGCTCGCCGCGGCAGTCACCGAGGCCCAGCAATTTCAGGCAGGCGAGGCCCGGGGGTCGGTGGGGCTGCGTCTGGAAATGTGGCGCGGCGGCCTGGAACTCTGGAGTGAGAGGCCGCTGCTGGGCTGGGGCGAACGCGGCGTGACCGAGCGGTTACATGCCTTGATCGATAGCGGTGAGATAAGCCCCAGCATTCGGCGCTTTCGTCAGTTGCACAGCGATGTCATTGATACGGCTGCCCGCCGTGGCCTGATGGGAGTGGCGACGCTGCTGGTGCTCTATGGGGTGCCGCTATGGTGCTTCTGGCGCCGCTTGCGTTCGGCCCGCAGCGCCGGGACTCAGCTGATGGCCGGCGCCGGCATGATGGTCTGCGTGGCCTATATCGATTTCGGCCTCAGCCAGTCGATGCTGCGTGACTCCCTGGGGTTGAGTGGTTATCTGGGGCTTTGCCTTGCCTGCTGGGCCTCACTTCGTGGCAGTGAGGTGGCAGATAAAACACTGGCCGTTCATCGACGCTATGAAGGAACGTCAGGCGGACATGGATAGCCGTCTACGAAGAGAGACTTAGCCGCCAAAGTAGGGAGGCGAAGCGGGCTCGAGACCGGCCGCATCCTCGTCTCGCAGTGCCTTGAGAAGTGCTTCGCTAAGGACCGGCAGGTGGGAGTCCTCGAGATTGCGTGCCGCGGTGAGCAGGGTCAGGCGCCCCAGGCGGGCATGGCGCATCAGCGGCATCAGATTTTCCGGACAGTCACGTAACTCGCCGCGATAGCGGACCGCGAAGACGAAGTAGTTGATCTGCTGCTGATGGTACTGACGACGCAGGGTGGTGCTGGGCGAGGCGTCACAGTACCAGTCGGTGAGTCCCAGTGCCTCGCGGGGCTTGCCCCTGGGCCACAGCCGGTCCACCAGCACACGGGCACCATCATCGTCGTCGATGGGTTGGTAGATACGCTTGAGCACGATGTCGTAGGCCATGGCTATCGTTCCTGCAGGTCGTCAAGCGCCCCTCGGGCATGGGGCTGCCAGTGACCGGGCAGCGATGCGGCCTGCTCGAGAGCCTCTCGGGCACCGGCCATGTCGCCCTGGCCCCGTCTGGCTAGGCCCAGGTTGAGCCAGGCCACGGCGAGTTCGGGCTGTGCTGCGACGGCTTGTTCGAAGGCCCCGATGGCGGCGTCGCTGTCGCCGCTGGCATGCCGGGCATTGCCCAGGCCGAATTGCGCCATGCCGCTTTCCGGGAAGCGCTCGACCAAGGAGGCCCATGCGGGGAGGCTGGCATCGGCCCCGTGCAGGCGTTCGAAGGCATTGATCGAATCCATGGCGGCGGCGGGCCGAGCCCCCTCGGGTAGTTCTCCCGGCGGCAGGGCAACGAAGGCCCAGCGCTCGCTGCGAGCCCAGGTGGCATCGAAGCGGCGGAAGGATTCGACGCGCCGAGGCTCCTCGCCGCTGTGCAGGATCAGCTCGTCACCGTCGAGGTCGAAGCCGATGGCCACCGCGTAGTGCCACATGGGCCAGGCGGGCAGCGCGAGGTTCTGCATCACGACCACGGGATGGCCCGATGCCACCTCGGTGAGCAGGGCGTCG
This sequence comes from uncultured Halomonas sp., assembly GCA_964456005.1. Classification (GTDB taxonomy): domain Bacteria; phylum Pseudomonadota; class Gammaproteobacteria; order Pseudomonadales; family Halomonadaceae; genus Halomonas. The sequence continues at coordinate 414 of CAYWBG010000327.1, read as the reverse complement.
AGACGCCCCTCGATAATGAACGGGATCCGACCGTGGCGGCGAACCGTGGCCAGCATCTCCGGCTGAACGCTGCCTTCGCGCCCGGGCAGGAAGACCTGGGGAATCAGGGTGTCCACGTTCACGTTGACTCCGCCGTCGTTGAGCACCATGGCCAGCGATGCCGGGCCGCACTGGTAGTCGCGTTGGGCGTGGAAGGGAACGTCCTCAAGGAGCGCCTGGCGGGGCAGCTGCTCCTCGGTGGTCTCGGCCAGGCGCGGGGTACTGGCGCAGCCGGCCAGGGTGAGCATCAGCAGCACCAACGTGAGAACGCCCGCAGGGCGGGCGTTCGAGGGGTGCCGGATTTGGCGTGATGTCATGAAGCTCCCCGCTCAGCGGGTGAAGGGGAAGACGTTGGTCAGGCCGAGGATGTCGGTG
>CAYWBG010000326.1:0-2177 GCA_964456005.1 uncultured Halomonas sp. | reverse complement strand
ACTGGCACTGGCACTGGCACTGGCACTGGCACTGGCACTGGCACTGGCACTGGCAACCCAGAATAGGGATTTCCGCTCACCGCCAATGTTCTTCCAACCGTTCAAAGGAGAACAGTGTCGTCAATGGATGGGGGCGGCGCTCGATCTGTGCCCGCAGCAACCCGGCACCGAGCATGCTGTAGGTGATGCCGTTGCCACCGTAGGCCAGCGCGAACAGCACGCGCGGGCCGTACTGCGGATGGTGGCCGAACAGTGGCAGGCCGTCGCTGGTTTCAGCGAAGGTTCCCGCCCAGGCAAAGGCCGGTCGCGCATCAAGGTGGGGGAACAGGTGAGACACCTTGCGCTCCAGGGTCGCCGCCTTGCGATCGACCAGCCGATCACGCCGAGCCGGGATGTCACGGTCGTCGTCTTCGCCACCAACCAACAGACGACCATCCCCGGTGCTGCGCAGATAGAGATAGGGCCGTGCCGACTCCCACAGCAGGGTGGTCGCCAGCCAGCGCAACTCGGCAGGATCGATGGGGTCGCTGATATAGGCATAGCTGCTGTGATTCGTCGCGACGCTCTGGCGCAGCCAGTATTGTGATTCATAGCCGCTGGCAACCACGACATGTTTCGCTCTGACCGACATCCCACTGTCGGTGGCCAACAGAACCGAATGCTCACTCGCTGTGATGGACGCCACCTGGGTACGATCGAACACCTGCGTGCCGTTGCGCTGCATCCTGCGCAGCAGCCGCGAGGCGAGCCGGTAGGGATCCACCCGAGCAGCCACCGAGCTGAGGATCGCGGCGGGTGCCGCCAGCCCGTACTCCTCCTTTAGGGTGGCATGACTAAGCCAGCGCACCGGAAAATTGTGAGACTTTCGCCAGGAAAATTCGTCGGCCAGACGCGGATGATCCGCAGGAATGCTGGCGTAGTAAAGGCTTTCGCATCGGGCGTAATCGACATCACCGACTGCCTGAGCGACTTCTCCGATTTCGGCGATAGCGTGCAAGCTGGCTTGATACGCCAGCAGCGCCGATTCCTGACCATAGCGCCGGGCGAGATCTATCGCATGCGTATCGTTCTCATACTGCAGCAAGGCGGTGCTGGCCGATGTACTTCCCCAACAGACATCGCGCCGGTCGAGCACGACGACCTCGTGGCCATGGCCGGCCAGCTCATCCGCCACCAGGGCGCCGGTGATACCAGCCCCCACCACCGCCACATCACAGCTCAGGTCGGTATCCAGCTGAGGAAAGGCATACATCAGGCCATTCTTGACCGCCCAGAAGGGATATCCGCTATTCAGGTCCACCGGCGACTCCTGACGATCCATCTCTGGTGTGTTGGCCGTGAAGCGTCACCCGGGGACGATGGTTGCGTCAGTGCGTTGCCACACTGAGCGCAACAGGCAATGGCAAGGCTGGGCAGGTTCCGAGTGTCGTCAGCGTTCGCTATCGAACAGACGGCTCTGGCGAGGGGCATGAAGATCCATGAAGAGTAGAAGGCCAAAAGCCTGTGGAGAGATATCATGCCGACCAACAAGAGACCCGCTCAGTCGTCGCGAGTGAACAGCAAGAGCGATCACGCCGATTCGGGAAAGCATCACCATGACGGCGTGTTGAGGACCAACGACATCGTCGCGGAGCATGCCAGTGCCAGCGAGGACTTCATCGCCGCCATGCCCTACAACGCCACCAAGGAGCTTGAGCATGGTCATGACAATGCCCTATCGCCACCGACCGGAGACACTGTTGAGCCAAGCTCCAGTGCGTTGACCGCCAGCACGACGACTGAGGACGACGGGACTGCGAAAACCGGCGGCTCAGCAAGACTCGGAACGAACGCGACCATCGCTCCGATCGAGGGGTTCCGGGTTGATGCAAGTGACCAGCCGTTGACGACCAATCAAGGCGTTCCCATCGGCGATAACCAGAACACCTTGAAAGCGGGGTTACGTGGACCTTCACTACTTGAAGACTTCATCCTCAGGGAAAAGATCACGCATTTCGATCACGAACGTATTCCGGAGCGAATTGTTCATGCGCGCGGCTCGGCAGCACACGGTTACTTCGAATCCTATGAAGCCCTCGGCCAGTACACGCGCGCGGCCCCTTTCACCGAGAAAGGCAAGATCACTCCGATATTCGCGCGATTTTCTACAGTGGCCGGTGAGCGCGGCTCGAAAGACA
>CAYWBG010000325.1:0-2182 GCA_964456005.1 uncultured Halomonas sp. | reverse complement strand
CCAGCACGGCGATCACCGCCGCCGGGGCCACCGGTGCCACGCCGAGCAGCCAGGCGGTGCCCGCCACAAAACCCAGCAGGGCGACGACGATCCCGGCCTTCACCTCACGCAGGTTCAGCGAGCCTTCCACCAGCACCCGCGAACCACCGGTGAAGGTGCTGTAGAAGCGATTGGCGCGATCGGTGCGCAGGTCGATCACCTCGTTGATCAGCACGGTGGCCACCTCCAGCAGGAACAGGCAGAGGTAACCGAGCCAGAACACCGGATTGACGAACACGCCCCCGCCCGGCGAGGCCGCCAGGCCGCCCACCGCATAGGCGATCCAGGTCATGGGATAGAATTGCAGGCGCAGGGCACGTAGCCAGGCGCCGGCCTTGTGCTTGAACCGTTCCGTCGGGGTAATCCGGCCTCGCTCCAGCTGACGCCCCAGGCGGTTGGCGCGCTCGAGCCAGGCCTGGCGTTGCGGTGAGGTGGCCCCCCTGACCGAACCGAAGGCGATGGCACGCACCGGGCGAACGCCGCAGAAGCCCAGGGTCGCCCTCGCCATGGCATTCTTGCCCGGTTCGCGATAGAGCAGCCGGTGGATCAGCGGCGGCGTGTCCATGGTGGTGATAAGCTGCGCCGAACGACCGTTCAACAACCCCTGATAACCGATCCCGCCCTCGCAGGTCCTGAACGCGAACCCCGGGGCCAGGACACGGTCGAGGAACCCCTTGAGCAGTGCGGGGACCGACCCCCACCAGGTGGGGTAGACGAACACCAGATGTTCCGCCCAGGCGACGATTTCCCGAGCCCGGGACAGGTCGGCTTCAAGGAGCTGATCGTTGGGCGACGGCGTGTGAACATGTGGATCAAACTCCAGCTCCGCGAGATCCAGGCGGTGCAGCTGCGTGCCCGCCGCCTGGGCGCCCTCGCAGAAGGCATCCGCCAGGGCGCCGCAGAGACTGTCGGTGCGCGGGTGCCCCAGGATGACCAGCACCTTGATCGGCGACCGAGCCGGTTCCCCTTCGCCGGCCGGCATGTTGTTCTTCCCGAACGTTGTCATACCTTACTGTGTCACCGCGTTGTCTTTCAGAGAGGCGAGACGGCCATGTCTGTCATCGAGCACGACGCCAAAATCGCTGCCAGCCCGGAGGAGGTCTTTGCGCTCGTGGGTAACGTGGAAGCGTTTGCCGACTACAGCGACGCCATAGATACCATAGTTCGCCTGGATGAGCGTCGCTACCGTTGGCAGGTCCGCGTGGCCGGCCTGCCGATGCGCTTCGAGGTGGAGATCACGGAGTTCACGCCCCCCGAGCGCTTCTCCTGGCGCTCTGTGACCGGCGTGCCCAACCACGGCTCCTACCGACTGACCCCCATCGAGGGTGGCACCCAAATCCACCTCACCCTGGAGTACCGCTTGCCCTTTCCCCCTCTCCAGAAGGCTGTCGACCTCGCTGCCAGGCCCCTGCTGCGCAAGCTGAGCCAGGACATCATCGGCAAAGTGGAGGCGCAACTCCAATCGAAACAACACAGACGGGAGTAGCGGCGTTGAAGATCATGCAGGTACGAAGTGATGCCCATCGCACCCTCCCAAGCCACTGAATAACGCCATTCAATCCTCGCGATCGGGAAGCAGCCTGCCCGGCACCCATTTCAAGTAGGCGACCATACCGAACAGCTCGACCAGCGACTGGAAGACGATGACCACCACGGCAACCTGCCAGGCCTCGGGTAGCGCCAGGGCGATGGGCAATACCACAAAGGAGTTGCGAGTGCCGAAGCTGAAGGTCAGGGTCCTGGCAGCGGCGGGGTCCAGTCCGAACCAGCGCCCGAGTGCTCGACCGAGCAGCGCGGCAAATAGCAGATAGGCCAGGAAGATCAGCAGCACCTGCAGCAGGACCCCGGTCATGCCGGCTACCTGGTTCACCTGGGAGGCGGCGATCACGAACACCACCACGGCGAGAAGCGGCACGGGCAAAAAGCCCAGGCCATGCACCAGGCGCCTGGCGTTCAGATGGCTGCTGGCCAGTCGCTCGGTCAGCCAGGCCAGCACCAGAGGCGCGAGTATCAGGCCGGTGAAGGCGGTGAGCAGGTGGCCCGTCATGGCGACCCGTAACCAGTCGTTGCCGAGGAACCACCAGAGATAGGCCGGCAGGGCCATGATCTGGGCGAGCAGCAGTATCGGCGTGGCGGCAATGGC
>CAYWBG010000324.1:0-2185 GCA_964456005.1 uncultured Halomonas sp. | reverse complement strand
AGCGCCTCGGCATGGGCGTGAATCATCGAGGAGAGGAAAACCGCCTCGTCGAAGCCTGGCTCGCACAGTTCGGGGGGCAGGGCGATCACCCGGGGAAGCGAGCGCGGCGCCGGTAGAATGGCCAGCCCCCCTTCGCGGCCGAAAGCATCCTTGCCCTCGAGTTGGACGATGAAGTTGAGGCTCTTGTTGACCAGTCGCGGGAAGGGGTGCGAGGGGTCCAGCCCGATGGGGCTGATGACCGGCATGATCTCGTCGTCGAAGTAGTCGCGCACCCAGTCGCGCTGGGCGTCGGTCCACTCGCTGCGCCGCCGGAAGCGGAGCCCTTTCTCCTTTAGGGCCGGCAGCAGGATCTCGTTGAGGATGCGGTACTGGCGCTCGATCTGCTCATGGGCGATCTGCGATATCTCGGCCAGTACCGAGCTTGGAGAGCGGCCATCGAATCCGGTGCTATCGTCGCCCAGGGCCACCCGATGCTTCAGGCCGGCCACCCGGATCTCGAAGAACTCGTCCAGGTTGGAGGAAAAGATCAGCAGGAACATCATCCGGTTAAGCAGCGGATGCGCCTCGTCCAGGGCCTGCTCCAGCACCCGGATGTTGAACTGCAAGTGTGACAGCTCGCGGTTGAAGTAGAGGCTCGGGTCGGCGAGATCGGCCTCGGCCTCGGGCAGCGCCTTGGGCTTGATGCCGGTGCGCGTCTGGTTGAGGCGCGGGGCTGGGAGCTCGGCCGCGGCCGCCTCCCCCGCGACGGACGGCGTGGCCTCGCCCGGGGTAGGGGAAGGCTGGTCGGGGGTGGGTGGGGGACTGCGGTCTTCCATGGTCACGCTCTCATTAGGGTGGGGAAGGGCACGCCGTCCCTTCCGTCACTGGGCGAGCAGGCGGGCCGCTCGCTTGGCGAAGTAGGTCAGCACCCCATCCGCTCCGGCGCGCTTGAAGCAGAGCAGCGACTCGAGGATCACGCTGTCGGCCTCCAGCCAGCCGTTCTCGAAGGCGGCCATGTGCATGGCGTATTCGCCGCTGACCTGATAAGCGTAGGTCGGCACCCTGAGCTCGTCCTTGACCCGGCGTACCACGTCCAGATAGGGCATGCCCGGCTTGATCATCACCATGTCGGCGCCCTCAGAGAGGTCCAGGGCCACCTCGTGTAGCGCCTCGTCGCCGTTGGCCGGGTCCATCTGGTAGGTGCTCTTGTCGGCTTTCCCGAGGTTCGCCGCGGAGCCCACGGCATCGCGGAAGGGGCCGTAGTAGCGCGAGGCGTACTTGGCGCTGTAAGCCATGATGCGCGTGTTGGCGAGGTGCTCCTGTTCGAGCACGCGACGGATCTCACCGATGCGACCGTCCATCATGTCCGAAGGGGCCACCACGTCGGCGCCGGCCTCGGCGTGGGAGAGTGCCTGCTTGAGCAGGGTCTCCACGGTGCGGTCATTCTGTACGTAGCCCGCGTCGTCGAGGATGCCGTCCTGCCCATGGCGGGTGTAGGGGTCCAGGGCCACGTCGGTGATGATGCCGAGTTCCGGCAGCGCCTGCTTGAGGGCGCGTACGCTGCGCTGTACCAGCCCTGAGGCGTTGTAGGCCTCCTCGGCCAGTTCGCTCTTCTGTGAGGCGTCTATCACAGGGAAGAGCGCCAGGGCCGGAATGCCCAGCTCGAAGGCCTCGCGGGCCTCCTCGATGAGCAGGTCCAGCGACAGTCGCTCCACACCGGGCATGGAAGTCACCGTCTCGCGCTGGCCCTCGCCCTCCAGTACGAACACCGGCCAGATGAGGTCACCGGGGGTCAGGGTGTTCTCGCGCATCAGGCGCCGCGAGAAGTCATCGCGGCGCATGCGGCGCAGGCGAGTCGTGGGAAACTGGCGTGTGGTCATGAAGCTCAATGGGTGTCTCCAGCGGTGGTCGCGGCCACGGAGGCAGTGTGGCGGCGCAAGGTGACAGTAGCGTGACAGCGATGTTGGCAATTCTCGAGTATATCAGTGCCCTCCTGCGCCGAAAGTCTTGCCTTGTCGCCCCCGTGCGTTGGCTCTAGAGTGAGGGATTCGATTTTCGGTCCTGCCCGTTGGCAGGCGAATACCTTCAAGGAGACAGGCATGAGCAAACAGGTGGCGGTCATCCTCTCGGGCTGCGGCGCCTTCGATGGCTCCGAGATCTACGAGACCACCCTGACCCTGCTGCGGCTCGACCAGTTGGGCATCGG
>CAYWBG010000323.1:0-2189 GCA_964456005.1 uncultured Halomonas sp. | reverse complement strand
TCGGCTGGGACAGCTGGCGGGTCGGGGGATTTCTGGCGCTATGGGTGATCGGCTATGGCGCGGTGCAGGCGGTCGCCCCACGGATCACCGGGCACGCCGCGGGGCGCGGTGCCGCCATCGCCTGGGCCGCGGCCCTGGCCGCATTGCCGGCGTTGATCGCGCTGTTTATTGAAGTAAGCCCGCATCTGGTGTTGCTGGGCGGGCTTTTACTGTTCGGCGCGGTCTTCGCGGTCAACTCCAGCCTGCACAGTTTCCTGATCGTGCGCATGGCGCGCTCGGACGGGGTATCGCTGGACGTGGGCTTCTACTACATGGCCAACGCCATGGGGCGCCTGATCGGCACCCTGCTGTCGGGCTGGCTCTATATGGTCGGCGGGCTCACCGCCACCCTGTGGGTGTCGAGCGCCCTGCTCGTCGCCACCGTGCTGATCAGCCTGGCGCTGCCGAAGGAGGCGTGACCCCGCACCCCTTGAGGATCACCCGGGTGAGGAAGGTGGTGATCTGCTCGACATCGACGTCACTGAGCTCGTCCCGGCCGGTGATGCCGAGCACCTGGGCCTCGAAGTCGGCATAGTGCTGGGTGGCCGACCAGATCAGGAAGATCAGCCAGACAGGGTCCACCGGATCCATCAGGCCGCGCTCGGCCCACTGGCGAAAGATCTTCGCCCGCTCCTCCACCCAGGCACGCAGCTCACCACTGAGATACTCCTGAAGGAAAGGCGCACCGCCGAGGATCTCGGCAGCGAAGAGTCGTGACCCTTCCGGGTGGCGGCGAGACAACTGCATCTTGCTGCGGATGAAGGCCTCGAGGACTTCCGCGGGGTCGTCGTCAACGGAGATATCGTCGAGCAGTGCGTTCCAGCGCGCCATCATGCGTTCCAGCAGGCGCACGTAGAGCCCGCGCTTGCTGCCCATGTAGTAGAGCACGTTGGACTTGGGCAAGCCCGCCGCCTCGGCAATGGCCTGGACGCTGGCACCACGGTAGCCATGAGCCGCGAACACCTTCTCGGCGGCCGCCAGAATCTCGCGCTCATTGCGCACACGCGCCCCACCACCGGCCACTCCTGTCACCACCGTTTGACCTCTTGCCTCCGTACTCACGCCTGCTGCCATGACCCTTTCCTGTCCTGATGATCTATCGAGGAGAGTGCCGCACCCCGGAAGGGCATGCAATCGCCACCCGACAGGTCAACAACGCTGGAAGCGTCAGACTGACATCCCGACCTTGCAAAATCGGCCACGGTTGGCCAAGCTGATAATATCCTGACCACTTGGTCAACCTGTGAGTGAGCCAACAACAGAGACAAGGCGATGATCCACTTTCTGCTCAACGGGCAGCCCCGCCGCTGCCTGGCCTCGCCCGACACCAGCGTACTCGAATTGCTGCGCGAGACGCTCGGCCAGACCGGCACCAAGGAGGGCTGCGCCACAGGGGACTGCGGTGCCTGCACCGTCGCCATCGGCGAGGCCGGCGACGAGGGCCGGGTGCGCTACCAAGCCGCCAATGCCTGCATCACCCCGGCCCACCAGCTCAACGGCCAAGCGCTGATCACCGTGGAGGGCCTCGCCCAGGATGGGGCCTTGCATCCGGCCCAGGCCGCCATGGTCGGCTGTCACGCCAGCCAGTGCGGTTTCTGCACCCCAGGCATCGTGATGTCGCTGTTCACGCTTTACGAAGCGCAGCATGACAGCGTGACAGCGCTCCAGGCACCGCTGACGCCGGAGCGCCTGGAGGCGGCGCTGGGCGGCAACCTCTGTCGCTGCACCGGCTATCGGCCGATCCGCGATGCGGCACTGACCATGAGCGACTATCCCGAGCAGCGCCCCGACTGGCGGGACCTGAGCGTGGATGCCGCCTTACCGAAGCCCGAGCGCGCCGCCGACAACGCCTTCGTTCAGCCCACCAGCCTGGCCGAACTGATCGAGGAGCGCCGCCATCATCCGAAGGCACCGGTCGTCGCCGGCGCCACCGACCTGTGGCTGGACGTTACCCAGCGCCTGGCCCGCTTCGAACGCGTGGTGGATGTGAAGCGGGTCGCCGAACTCAACGCCCTCGACGAGGCCACCCTCGAGGACGGCCGCGAGGGCTGGTGGATCGGCGGCGCCGTCACCTATGCCCGACTCGAGCCACTGCTCGCCGAACACTACCCGGCCTTTGCGCACCTGCTGCACCGCCTGGGCTCCGCCCA
>CAYWBG010000322.1:0-2191 GCA_964456005.1 uncultured Halomonas sp. | reverse complement strand
GCGTTTCGTGCAGGTAGGGCGCCGCCGAGAGGTGGTCGGCATGCACGTGGGTCTCCAGGATCCACTCCACCTGCAGGTCATGGTCGCGCACGAAGGCGATGATCTCGTCGGCGGAGCGCACGTCGGTGCGCCCGGCGGCGTAGTCGAAGTCGAGCACCGAATCGAGGATCGCACAGGACTGGCTGTCCGGATCCTGCACCACATAGCTGAAGGTGTTGGTCGGCTCGTCGAAGAAGTGGGTCACGATGGGATTTGACATGGGAAGCGGCCTCCGTCGGTGTCATGGCTTCCGGGGATAGTGACAGCATAGCCTAGAATCTGTTCTAAGCATAGTTTGTTTTGCTATAACAGACCCTGCCCGTGTCGCCCCTTGAGACGGGCAACTGCCCGTCGACCACCCCCGGCAAGGGCGGACGACGGGCCTGCCGGGGCGCTACTCCCAGGCCGCCCCCTCCAGGGCATCCAGGGGAATCTTCAGGTAGCGCTTGCCGTTGGCCTCGGGTTCCGGGAGACGCCCGCCGCGCGTATTGATCTGCAGGGAGTGCAGGATCAGCTTGGGCATGGGCAGCTCGCTGTCGCGGGCCTCGCGCATCGCCACGTAGTCTTGCTCGGTGACGCCACCGGCCAGGTGCTTGTTGCTCTGGCGCTGCTCGCGCACCGTGCTCTCCCACTGCGGCTCGCGGCCATCGGGCATGTAGTCATGGCCGGTGAACAGGCGGGTCTCGTCGGGCAGCGCCAGGATCGCCTGGATGGAGCGCCACAGCTGGTGGGCATCGCCCCCCGGGAAATCGGCGCGGGCGGAGCCGAAGTCCGGCTGGAAGAGGGTGTCGTGGACGAAGGCGGCATCGCCGATCACGTAGGTGATCGAGGCCAGGGTGTGGCCCGGCGAGAACATCACCCGCCCCTCCAGCTCGCCGATGCGAAAGGTGTCGCCCTCGGCGAACAGGCGGTCCCACTGGGAGCCATCGGCGGGAAAGTCCGGCCAGTGATAGATCGTCTTCCAGAGCTTCTGGACCTCCACCACCTTCTCGCCGATGGCGGTGGGCGCCCCGGTCTTCTCGCTCAGGTAGCGCGCCGCCGAGAAGTGGTCGGCATGGGGATGGGTATCCAGGACCCACGCCACGTCGAGCCCCTGCTCCTCGACGTAGGCGAGCAGTTCATCGGCGTGATGGGTCCCGGTGGCGCCGGACTTCTCGTCGAAGTCGTGCACCGGGTCGATGATCGCACACTGCTTCGTTGCCGGGTCGCTGACCACGTACTGAACGGAGAAGGTGCGCGGATCGAAGAAGCCCGCCACATCGGGGCGGCCGGCGCCGGTACTACGAGACAAGGCAAAGGTGTTCATGAGCTTTCCTCCTGATGACGCCAAGGTGAGCCAGGCGACATATTGCTATATTTGGAATAAGCTTATCACATTATGCTCTATATGACGATTGAGCCACCTCATGGCGACGATAGCCAGCCCCCAAACCCAAGACGCCCACGACTGAAGGGTCGCGGGCGTCAGGAGGGGCTGTCGGGATCGGGTCCGGCTGGCGCTATTTCTTCGTCTTGCAGGTATTGACCCCCAGCAGGCTGTAGGCCGGGCAGAAGTTGAACAAGCCAGTGGCCAGCGGCAGCACGCCGATCCAGCCCCAGGCGCCGATCACGCCGGTCAGGGCCAGCAGGATCAACAGGGCGCCGATCACGATGCGGGCAATCTTGTCGGGACCGCCCACGTTGGTTTTCATGTTCATGATGACTCTCCTCTCATCGCCTCAAGGCAGCGCACCGGCTGCCCTTGGGGCAGCCGGCATCGCCGCGTGGCGAACGGGTTCAGAAGCTGTAGGTCGGGATACTGGGATCGCGCATCATCTCGGCCATGGGGCCCGGTGCGGCCACGCCCACGCCTTCGCGCAGGTCGCTCTCATCATGGTCGTTATTGGGCAGGTAGATGGCGCAGACATCCACGCTGGCCCCGTTGCCCATCAACATGCCCATGATGCCTTCCGGCTTGACCTGTCCCGCCGGGTTCTCGGGGGGCGTGTTGATGGCCTCGGCGCTCTCGTAGCCATCGAGGGCCAGATCCGCGGCGGCGTCGCAGAGCAGGATGTGCAGGTCGGTGCCCTGCTGCTGCATGGCATTGGAGAGGATCATCGCCATGCCCTGGGTGTGCAGGGAATCGCTGGTCAGGATCACCAGCGCACGGTCG
>CAYWBG010000321.1:0-2196 GCA_964456005.1 uncultured Halomonas sp. | reverse complement strand
CTCGCCGTAGGCGGAGATCTGCACCTGCTGGGATTCGATCTGCTGCTCGATGGGTTCCAGCTTGGCGCGCTCGGCCTCGTTGAGCTGGCCAAGCAGGCCATTGAGGTCGAGCCCGGAGCCGATGCCGAGGGAGGTGATGCTAGCCATAAGAAGTGCCTGTGGCCGGTGAATGTGGTGTCTCTGGTATCAGAGGGTCGGCGGGAAGCGGGAAACCTTTAGGGTCATCGCCGACTGGCGTGACCCTCGGCGAAGGCGGGGCGCGTCGCCCGCTTCACGGCGAGCCGGTGCCCGACGGCAGGGACAGGGCCGTCCATTCGCGGCGCCGGGGCCACTCGGCGAGCCAGCTGGGCAGGGCCTCGGCGGGCATGGGGCGGGCGATGCCGTAACCCTGGGCGAGGCGGCAGCCCAGCCCGAGCAGCTCGCTGGCGTGCTCGACGCTTTCCACGCCCTCGGCCAGCAGTTCGCGGTCGAAGCGCCTGGCCATGTAGATGACGCTCTCGACGATGGCGCGGTCGCTTTCGTCGCAGAGCATGTCGCTCACGAAGCTCTTGTCGACCTTGATCAGGTCCACGGGGAGCTGACGCAGGTAGGTGAGCGAGGAGAAGCCGGTGCCGAAGTCGTCGATGGCGACCTGCACCCCCATGGCCTGGCACTGGGAGATCACCGCGATGGCGGCGGCGGTGTCGTGCAGGGCGGCCGTTTCCACCACCTCGATCTTGAGCCGCGCGGGCAGGATAGCGGGCATGGTGGCCAGAAGCCCCGACAAATGGGTCACGAAGTCCGGCGAGAGCAGGTGCGAGGGGCTGATATTCACGCTCACCGGCAGGCTGCCACCCTCGTCCTTCCAGCACGCCAGCTGTTCCAGCGCCGTCTTGAGCACCCACTCTCCCAGCACGGCTTCCAGCCAGGTGCCCTCGATCACCGGCAGGAACTCGCCAGGCGCCAGCAACCCCTTCTCGGGGTGTTGCCAACGCACCAGCGCCTCGAAGCCGACTACCTGGGCCGTGGCCATATCCACCTGGGGCTGGTAGTGCAGGCAGAGCTCGTTATCCACGATGGCCTGTTCGATGCGCCGACGCTGGGTCTGACAGCGGCGCAGGTGACGGTCCTGGCCGGGGTCGAAGCGGATCAGGGTATTGCGACCGTTCTGCTTGGCACGGTACATGGCCTGCTGGGCATGTCGCAGCAGCACATCGGCTTCGATTTCGTCGACGGGGAAGTTCGCCACGCCGAGGCTCGCCGAAATCACCAGCGAATGCCCCCCCAGCCTGAAGGGCCTGCGGATATCCTCTAGCAGTTGCTCGAACACGCTGGCGTCGGCGATATCGTGCATCAACAACACGAATTCGTCGCCGCCCGTGCGCACGACCAGGTCCTCACGGCCGAGCCGCCCGTTGAGGCGCTGGGCGAGTGTCACCATCAGCCGGTCGGCCAGCCTGTTCCCCAGGCGCTCATTGACGCGTTTGAAATGATCCACATCCAGGGCGCAGACCGTCAGCGTGCCGTTGCGGCGGCCGGCCAGGAGCACGGCGTCCTCGAGCAGGCGGTTCAGCTGGGCGCGCCGGGATTCCCCGCGGTATTCATCGATATAGCGGGGCGCCTCTGGCATCAGCGCCTCCCTCGCGATGGAGGCGCCGAGCGCATCGCGCGCTGCGGAATCGAGCCCCACCCGATTGCGGCCGGCGTGCTTGGCGCGATAGAGGGCGGCATCGACGCGCAGCAGCAGGTCGCGCGCCGTGTCGCCCTCCTTGAAGGCGACCAGGCCGATGCTGATGGTCACGCCCGGGCCGGGCATGTCGGCACCCGCCACGTCGGCGCGCAGCCGCTCGGCAAGCTGGCAGGCCCCCTGCAGCGGCGTGTCGGGGAGCAGCAGGGTGAACTCATCGCCCCCCCAGCGCGCCAGCAGGTCGGTCTTGCGCAGACGCTGCTGTACCAGGTGGGTGAGGGTGTGCAGCACCGCGTCCCCGACCTCGTGGCCGTGATTGTCGTTGACCGCCTTGAAGTGGTCGATATCGAACAGCATCACCGACAGCTCGCCGCCGCTGGTCTGGGCGTTCCTGACCAGGCTGATCAGGGCGCGGTCGAAGGTGCGGCGGTTGGCAGCGCCGGTCAGGTGGTCGCGGCTCGCCTCTCGGGTCAGGGTCTGCTCGATGCGCTTGCGCTCGGCGATGTCGTGAAACACCGAGACGTAGTGGC
>CAYWBG010000320.1:0-2215 GCA_964456005.1 uncultured Halomonas sp. | reverse complement strand
CGCATACCGTGCCCTGGCTGCCCAGCGCCGTGGTGGTCCATTCGAAGACGGTGCGTCCGTAGTAGTCCAGGCCGCGCACCAGCCGCGGGTTGATCACATAGGCGATGCCGGCGGCGTCGAGCATGGCGCAGAGCGCCTCGAAGTGCGCCCGGGACTCGTCGTCCAGGTGGTCGATCAGCTTCGGCGCCTCGGCAAGCATCGCTGCCATCTCGGGATTCTTGGAATCCAGGATGCGCAGCGGGTTGCTGGAAAGGCGCCGCCGGGAGTCCTCGTCGAGCCGGTCATGATGCTGGTCGAAGTAGGCCACCAGGGTATCGCGATAGGCGGCGCGGGCCTCGGAGGAGCCCAGCGAATTGAGCTCCAGGGTGACGTGCTCCATCAGGCCGAGCTCACGCCACAGCCTGGCGGAGAGCAGGATCACCTCGGCGTCGATGTCCGGGCCCTCCAGGCCGAAGGCCTCCACGCCCACCTGATGAAACTGGCGATAGCGGCCCTTCTGGGGGCGCTCATGGCGGAACATCGGGCCCTGGTACCAGAGCCGCTGGGTCTGGTTGTGCAGCAGGCCATGCTCCATGGCGGCGCGTACGCAGCTTGCGGTGCCTTCCGGGCGCAGGGTCAGGCTGTCGCCGTTGCGGTCGTCGAAGGTGTACATCTCCTTCTCGACGATGTCGGTGACTTCGCCGATGGAGCGCTTGAACAGCGCGGTCTGCTCCACCACGGGGGTGCGGATCTCGGCATAACCATAGCGCTCCATCAGCGCCTGTACCTGTCTCTCGAAATATTGCCATAGCACGGACTGCCCGGGCAGCAGGTCATTCATGCCACGGATGGCCTGGATCTTCTTCTTGCTCAACGCTTGCTCCTTGATAAATCGCCGGGGGCTATTCAGGGGATCAGGCCCCGCGGGCGATCACGTCCTGTTCGGCCTGCTCCTTCTCGCGGACCTTGTCGCGGATCAGCCGCTCCAGGTCGTCGACCAGGTGGTCATTGCGCAGCTTGGAGGCGGGCTTGCCATCGATATAGACCAGGTTGGCCGGCGAGCCGCCGGTGAGGCCGATATCGCTCTCCTTGGCTTCGCCGGGGCCGTTGACCACGCAACCGATCACCGAGACGTCGAGCGGCGTCATGATGTCCTCGAGGCGCTCCTCCAGGGCGTTCATGGTACCGATAACATCGAAGTTCTGACGTGAGCAGCTGGGACAGGCGATGAAATTGATGCCCTTGGCGCGCAGGCGCAGGCTCTTGAGCATGTCGAAGCCGACCTTGATCTCCTCGACCGGGTCGGCGGCCAGCGACACGCGGATGGTGTCGCCGATGCCATCCATCAGCAAAAGGCCGAGGCCGATGGAAGACTTGACGGTGCCGGAGCGCAGCCCGCCCGCCTCGGTGATCCCGAGATGCAGGGGCTGTTCGATCAGGCCGGCCAGCTTGCGGTAGGCGGCCACCGCCATGAACACATCGGAGGCCTTGACGCTGACCTTGTACTCCTGGAAATCGAGGCGGTCGAGGTGGTCGATATGGCGCATGGCGGACTCGACCAGGGCGTCCGGGGTGGGCTCGCCGTATTTCTTCTGCAGGTCCTTCTCGAGCGAACCCGCGTTGACGCCGATGCGGATCGGAATGCCGTTGTCCCGGGCGGCCGAGACCACGGCGCGTACCCGGTCCTCGCGGCCGATATTGCCGGGGTTGATGCGCAGGCAGTCGACGCCGAGCTCGGCGACGCGCAGGGCGATCTTGTAGTCGAAGTGGATGTCGGCCACCAGGGGGACCGATACCTCACGCTTGATCTTGCCGAAGGCCTCGGCGGCGTCCATGTCGGGCACCGAGACGCGCACGATGTCGGCGCCGGCCTCCTCGAGCTGGCGAATCTGCGCCACGGTGGCGGCCACGTCCAGGGTGTCGGTGTTGGTCATGCTCTGCACCGAGATGGGGGCGTCGCCCCCGACCGGTACCTGGCCGACATGGATCTGGCGAGACTTGCGACGAACGATGGGGGATGGGGCGTGCATGATGGCGGTTCAATCTCCCAAGGTGAAACGGGCGACGTTATTGGCGCCGGCGCGAGCGCCGAGGTCGACGCTGTCGCCGGCCCAGATCAGTTCCACGCCGGTGGCGTTGCCCACGGTCAGGCGGAAGGGCGGTTCGCCTTCGACGCTTGCCGTGGTGCCGGGTTCCTGCAGGCCGACGAAGATACGCTGGTTGTTGGCATCGAAGA
>CAYWBG010000319.1:0-2238 GCA_964456005.1 uncultured Halomonas sp. | reverse complement strand
CCAGGCAAACGGCACTGGCCCCCGCCAGGGTGGTGGCGTAGGGGACCTTGCGGGCGAGCGCGGTGCGGCGGATCACCGAGGAGTCCTGGATCGCTTGACGACCCTCGGTGGTATTGACGATATAGGCGACCTCATCGTTCTTGAGTAGATCAACGATATGCGGCCGGCCTTCGAAGACCTTGTTCACGACCTCGACGTCGAGACCGGCGGCCTCGAGGGCAGCGGCGGTTCCACGGGTCGCGCACAGCGTGAACCCCAATGTTACCAGAGAACGCCCCACCTCGATAACGCCGGCCTTGTCCGGCTCGCGTACTGAGAGAAAGGCCTTTCGGTCGCCATCGATGGGCGGAATCGCCTCACCGGCGCCCAGCTGAGCCTTGTAGAAGGCCTCGGCGAAGGTATCGCCGCTCCCCATCACCTCGCCGGTGGACTTCATCTCCGGCGAGAGTATCGGATCGACGCCCGGGAACTTGTTGAACGGGAAGACCGCCTCCTTGACGCTGAAGAAGTGCGGCACGATCTCGCGGGTGAAGCCCTGCGCCTCGAGGCTGGTACCGGCCATGCAGCGCGCGGCGATCTGGGCCAGGGAGGTGCCGATGCACTTGGAGACGAAGGGCACGGTGCGCGAGGCACGCGGGTTGACCTCGATGATGTAGATCTCGCCGTCCTGCCAGGCCAGCTGCACGTTCATCAGGCCCTTGACGCCCAGCTCCACGGCCATCTGCCTGACCTGGTCGCGCATCGCGTCCTGCACCTCGGCGGGCAGCGAGTAGGGCGGCAGCGAGCAGGCGGAGTCACCGGAGTGCACGCCGGCCTGCTCGATATGCTGCATGATGCCACCGATCACTACCTGCTGGCCGTCGCTGACCGCGTCGATGTCGATCTCGATGGCGGCATTCAGGAAGTGGTCGAGCAGCACCGGGGAGTCGTTGGAGACCTTGACCGCATGGGTCATGTAGTTCTCCAGCTCCGAGGCATCGTAGACGATCTCCATGGCGCGGCCACCCAGCACGTAGCTGGGACGCACCACCAGCGGATAGCCAATGCCCTCGGCCTTGGCGAAGGCCTCCTCGAAGCTGCGCGCGGTGGCGTTGGGCGGCTGCTTGAGGCCCAGCTTGTCGATCATCTGCTGGAAACGCTCACGGTCCTCGGCGCGGTCGATGGCGTCCGGCGTGGTGCCGATGATCGGCACGCCGGCGGCCTCCAGCTCCCGGGCCAGCTTCAGCGGGGTCTGGCCGCCGAACTGCACGATCACCCCGACCGGCTGCTCCTTGTCGGCGATCTCCAGCACGTCCTCCAGGGTCACCGGCTCGAAGTAGAGGCGATCACTGGTGTCGTAGTCGGTGGAGACGGTCTCCGGGTTGCAGTTGACCATGATGGTCTCATAGCCGTCGTCGTGCATGGCGAAGGCGGCGTGGACACAGCAGTAGTCGAACTCGATGCCCTGGCCGATACGGTTGGGCCCGCCGCCCAGCACCATGATCTTCTGGCGATCGGAGACCTCCGCCTCACACTCCTCCTCGTAGGTGGAATACATGTAGGCGGTATCGGAGGCGAACTCGGCCGCGCAGGTGTCCACGCGCTTGTAGACCGGGCGGATCCCGGCCTTCTGGCGCGTCTTGCGAAACTCCTTCTCGGAGACACCCAGCAGCCTGGCCAGGCGGGCGTCGCTGAAGCCCTTGCGCTTGAGGCGGAACAGCTCCCGGGCGTCGAGCTCGGAGAGAGAGCGCTTGGCCACCTGGTCCTCGGTGGCCACCAGGTCCTCGAGCTGGACCAGGAACCAGGGGTCGATCCGGGTCAGCGCAAAGACCTCGTCGCGGCTCATGCCGGCGCGCATGGCATCGGCGATGAAGAAGATACGCTCGGCGCCGGCGGCCTGCAGTTCGCCCTTGATGCGCGCCATGGCCTCGCCGCTGAACTCCGTGACCTTCGGATCGAGGCCGTCATTGCCGGTCTCTAGGCCGCGCAGCGCCTTCTGCAGCGACTCCTGGAAGGTGCGCCCGATGGCCATCACCTCACCCACCGACTTCATCTGGGTGGTCAGGCGGTCGTTGGCCTGGGGGAACTTCTCGAAGGTGAAGCGCGGGATCTTGGTGACCACGTAGTCGATGGAGGGCTCGAAGGAGGCCGGGGTACGCCCGCCGGTGATGTCGTTCTGCAGCTCATCCAGGGTGTAGCCCACCGCCAGCTTGGCGGCGATCTTGGCGATGGGGAAGCCGGTGGCCTTGGAGGCCAGCG
>CAYWBG010000318.1:0-2252 GCA_964456005.1 uncultured Halomonas sp. | reverse complement strand
CGGTCTCCATGTTGGCGGCGAGCACCGCCCGGGCCGCCGGCAGGCCGACCGGCAGAGGCGTGACCGCGGCGGCGGGCACCACGTAGCGATCCTGATGGGGATACAAGCAGAACACCTCCCGGCCCAGCAGTTCGTCGGGACCGGCCTCGACCAGTCCCACGCTGACATAGCCGTACTTCACCGGCCAGGGGAAGTCGCCGGCCTGAAAGGGGGCGCGCATGCGCTGCCACTCGCTCTCTGGCACCTTACCCTGAAAGACCAGCGCTTCGGTGCCGCGGCTGATACCACCGAACAGCGACCTGACCCGCACCTCCCCCACGCCGGGTAAGGGCAGCGACTCTTCGCAAATTGCGCCGTGGCCCGGGGATAGGGTCCAGAAGGCGGTAGCAGCGTCGATGGACATGAAGACTCCAGCGGAAGCAAAATTCCTCTACAATAATGGTACATATACCATATCCTGAACAACTCTTTCGATCCCGGTGGGCCCCTGGCGGCCGGATGCCAAGGTTCATATCATGAGCCATAACGCTACAACACGGCGACAATGACCCGGAGTCCACATGCCCCCTCTCATCTCGAACCAGGATCTCGCCGAGGGTTCCAACGCCTTGGCTCGCCCGATCCGGGTGAGAAAGGAGCTCTACCTGGGGGGGATCGCCCTGCTGGGGCTGCTGGCCCTGCTGATAGTGGGCACTGGAGCCACTCCTTGGGTGGCGGGGCTTTCCGTCGCGATCTACCTGGTCATGGCCGCCCTGCTGTGGCGTGCGTTGAGGCGTTGCCCGCGGTGTCAGGGCGGCCTCGGCGCCGCCAACCGGGTCACCCTGACACGGGGCGTGCTGGTGGCCCTGCTCGCCGGCACCCTGGCTGACCCGGTACTGCTGGCCGGCCACGGGAAGTGGCTCTTCGCCCTGGCCCTGGTCGCCCTGTCCCTGGACGGCGTGGACGGCTGGGTGGCCCGGCGCACCGCCAGCACCAGCGCCCTGGGGGCACGCTTCGACATGGAGCTCGACGCCTTCTTCATCCTGGTGCTCTGCCTGGCACTCCTGCTGCTGGATCGCGTCGGGCCCTGGGTGCTGGCTATCGGCACCATGCGCTACGCCTTCGTGGCGGCGAGCTGGCGCTGGCCCTGGCTCGCGGACGACCTCCCCGAGAGCTTCCGACGCAAGGCGGTCTGCGTATGGCAGGTCGCGGCGCTGATGCTCGCCCTGCTGCCGACCATGCCCGACATCCTGGCGACCTGGCTGGCGGCCACCGCCCTGGCGGGACTCGCCGTCTCCTTCGCCGTGGATGTGCGCTGGCTGTATCGCCAATGGTGAGTGCCCCAAGGCTGGCAAATACCACCGAGACTGCTAGAGTAAGGATTCGCTTGACGGGGTGCCGGTGAATTCCGGCTGAGATGGCGCAGGGGGCTCTCCAGAGATGGACAGTACCCAAGCACTGGTCCCGTTGAACCTGATCCGGTTAGTACCGGCGTAGGAATCAAGCGGTGGCCAGGACAGTCCCTTCTCCCTCCCGGCCCCTCTCCCTCCCTCGCCCACGCTCCGGATCGTCAACCGACATCGGAGGCAAGATGGGCTACCGCTTCAGCGATCTTACTCACGCCTGCCAGGACGACTGGCGCGCCTATATCGAGCACGACTTCGTGTGCGGCCTGGGCGATGGCACCCTCGACGAGGGCGCCTTTCGTCACTACCTGAAGCAGGACTACCTCTTCCTGATCCACTTCGCCCGGGCCTACGCCCTGGCCGCTTACAAGAGCCGCACCCTGGCCGACCTGCGCCAGGCCCATGAGGGCCTCAAGGCTATCGTCGACCTGGAGCTGGGCCTGCACGTCAGCTTCTGCGAGGAGTGGGGCATCAGCGAGGCCGACCTCGCCGCCCTGCCCGAGGCGCGGGCCACCATGGCCTATACCCGCTATGTGCTCGATACCGGCAACCGCGGCGACCTGCTCGATCTGCACGTGGCCCTGGCCCCCTGCCTGGTGGGCTACGGCGTGATCGCCGACTGGATCAACGCCCGCCCCTCCACTCAGCGCGGCGACGCCAACCCCTATGATGCCTGGATCGCCATGTACGAGAGCGTAGAGTTCCAGGCCGCCCGCCGCGCCGAGGAGGCCTGGCTCGACGCCCGCCTGGCCGATGTCACCCCGGCGCGCTTCGAAGAGCTCTGCACGGTATTTCGCGACGCCACGCGCCTCGAGATCGACTTCTGGCAGATGGGGCTCGACCGGGCCCTTTAACGCCCCAGGACTC
>CAYWBG010000317.1:0-2267 GCA_964456005.1 uncultured Halomonas sp. | reverse complement strand
AACTTCTGGCGCAGGTCGTCGTTGGTCTCGCGCTTGATCTTCCACTCCATGGATTTTGCGGAGTGTGCGGACTCGGAGTCGTGTGGACCGAACATCATCAGCGCTGGCCAGTAGAATCGGTTCAGGGAGTCCTGCGCCATGGCTTTCTGTTCCGACGTACCCTTGGCCAGCGTCAACATGATGTCGTAGCCCTGACGCTGGTGGAAACTCTCTTCCTTGCAGATACGAATCATGCCGCGGGAGTAGGGGCCATAGGAGGTGCGCTGCAGGGACACCTGATTGACGATGGCCGCACCATCCACCAGCCAGCCGATCGCCCCCATGTCGCCCCAGGTGAGGGCAGGGTAGTTGAAGATGGAGGCGTACTTGGCCTTGCCGCTCTGCAGCGCCTCGATCATTTCATCTCGGGTGACCCCCAGCGTTTCGGCGGCGCTGTAGAGATAGAGCCCGTGGCCAGCCTCGTCCTGGATCTTCGATAGCAGGATGGCCTTGCGGCGCAAGGACGGCGCGCGGGTCAGGAAGTTACCTTCCGGCTGCATGCCGATGACTTCCGAGTGCGCATGCTGGGAAATCTGACGAATCAAGTTCTTGCGATACTTCTCGGGCATCCAGTCCTTGGGCTCGATCTTCTCTTCCGCCTCGATCTTGTCCATGAATTTCTGTTCTTGACGGGAAACCTGTTGTTCAAAAGACATGGTTACGCTCTCCAGCTATGGGTTAAGCCTGTGCTGCTTGTCCTGTGTACTTCAGGATAGCAGAGGGATGCTAGAAACGATACAAAAAAACCATCCTTTCCTATATTTCCGTATCTCTATTTGTGGCCTTGGGGGCCACACGGTTCTGTCTGGCCTATCAACGCAGATCCTTGACTCGCTTGGCCTTGCCGGCGGAGCGCATGACCTCCTCCACGCCGCAGACATCCACCTGGGTGCTGATGCCGATGTAGGTCTTGATAGCGTGCTGCAGCTCACGGCCCAGCTGTTCGCACGACACCGGGTCGCGGGCGACGTCGTTGCTGCAGGCTTCGACCCGTACGCGCACCATGTCCATGTTGCCCTGGCGGGTGATCTCGATCTCGTAGTGGGGTGAGAGCTGTTCGATCTTGAGCAGTTGCTCCTCGATCTGAGTCGGGAAGACGTTGACCCCGCGGATGATCAGCATGTCGTCGCTGCGCCCGGTGATCTTGTCGATGCGGCGCATGGGGCGAGCGGTGCCCGGCAGCAGGCGGGTAAGGTCGCGGGTCCGGTAGCGGATCACCGGCAGCGCCTCCTTGGTGAGGGTGGTGAACACCAGCTCGCCGTATTCGCCGTCCGGCAGCACTTCGCCAGTGACCGGGTCGATGATCTCGGGGTAGAAGTGATCCTCCCAGATGGTCGGGCCATCCTTGGTCTCCAGGCACTCCATGCCCACGCCCGGGCCCATCACCTCGGAGAGGCCGTAGATGTCCAGGGCGTCGATTCCCAGACGCTGCTCCAGGGCGGTGCGCATGCTGCCGGTCCAGGGCTCGGCGCCGAAGATGCCGGCGCGCAGCGGCAGCGTATGCGGGTCGACGCCCTGGCGCTCCATCTCGTCGGCGATGTTGAGCATGTAGGAGGGGGTGACCATGATGATGTCGGGCTGGAAGTCGCGGATGAGCTGGACCTGCTTCTCGGTCTGGCCGCCGGACATGGGGATCACCGTGCAGCCCAGGCGCTCGGCACCGTAGTGGGCACCCAGGCCGCCGGTAAACAGGCCATAGCCGTAGGCTACGTGAACCTTATCATTGCGCGTGCCGCCGGCGGCTCGGATGGAGCGGGCCACCACGTCGGCCCAGATATCGATGTCATTCTGGGTGTAGCCGACCACGGTGGGCTGGCCGGTGGTGCCGCTGGAGGCGTGGACGCGCACGACCTCGCTCATCGGCGTGGCGAACATGCCGAAGGGGTAGTTATTGCGCAGGTCGGCCTTGGTGGTGAAGGGAAGCTTCGCGAGGTCCTCGAGGCTCTTGATGTCCTCGGGGTGCACGCCGGCCTGGTCAAAGGATTGGCGGTAGAAGGGCACGTTGTCGTAGGCGTGCTTGAGGCTCCACTGCAGGCGCGAGACCTGGGTGGCGCGCAGCTCGTCGAGGCTGGCGGTCTCCAGGGGGTCGAGGCTGGCGGTGTCGATACGCTTCACGGTCTGGTTCATTGGGAATCTCCGGTCGCAGGGGGTTGATGCGCGCTGTTTCAGAGGCGCTCGATGATCAGGGCGATGCCCTGACCCACGCCGATGCACATGGTGCACAGCGC
>CAYWBG010000316.1:0-2269 GCA_964456005.1 uncultured Halomonas sp. | reverse complement strand
CCTGCTTGACCTCGTCGATCAGCTGGTAGATGACGCTGTAGTAGCGCAGATCCAGACCTTCGCGTTCGATGATCTCGCGGGCGGCGGCATCGGCACGCACGTTGAAGCCGACCACGATAGCGTCACTGGCCAGCGCCAGGTTGGCGTCGGTACCGGTGATGCCACCCACGCCGGAGGAGACCACGGCCACCTGCACCTCGTCGGTGGAGAGCTCTTCCAGAGCGCCTTTGATGGCCTCCAGGGAGCCCTGGACGTCCGCCTTGAGCACGATGTTGAGCTTGGCGGCCTCTTCCTGACCCATCTGGCTGAACATGTTCTCCAGCTTGGACTTCTGCTGGCGTGCCAGGCGCACCTCGCGGTACTTGCCCTGGCGGAAGTTGGCCACTTCGCGAGCCTTCTTCTCGTCGGCGACGACCATGAAGTCGTCCCCCGCCTCCGGCGTGCCGTCGAGGCCCTGGATCTCCACCGGCATGGCGGGACCCACCTCATCGACCTGCTTGCCCAGCTCGTTGGTCAGGGCGCGCACACGGCCGTAGTGCAGGCCGGCCAGCACGATATCACCCTTCTTCAGGGTGCCGTTTTGGACCAGCACGGTGGCCACGGGGCCGCGGCCCTTGTCCAGCCGCGACTCGACCACCACGCCCTTGCCGGGCGCTTCGGGAACGGCCTTGAGCTCGAGCACCTCGGAGACCAGCAGCACGGCTTCCAGCAGGTCGTCAATGCCTTCGCCGGTATGCGCGGAGACGTGCACGAACTGGGTGTCGCCGCCCCACTCCTCGGAGATAACGCCGTGCTGGGATAGCTCGTTCTTGATCCGATCGAGGTCGATGCCCTGCTTGTCGATCTTGTTGATCGCCACCACCATGGGCACTTCGGCGGCTTTCGAGTGCTCGATCGCCTCGACCGTCTGAGGCATGACGCCATCATCGGCTGCCACCACCAGGATGACCACATCGGTGGCCTTGGCACCACGGGCGCGCATGGCAGTGAACGCCGCGTGCCCCGGCGTATCCAGGAAGGTCACGCCGAGATCGCCCCGGATCTTTTCGCCGCGAACATGATAGGCGCCGATGTGCTGGGTAATACCACCAGCCTCGCCGGTGGCCACCTTGGCCTGGCGAATGAAGTCGAGCAACGATGTCTTGCCGTGATCGACGTGGCCCATCACAGTGACGACCGGGTCGCGGGTGACCTCTTCGCCCTCATAGGAGATGCTCTCGAGCACCTCTTCTTCCAGCGCATCATCCTTGACCAGCTTGGGCTTGTGGCCCATCTCCTCGACCACGATGGCCGCGGTATCCTGGTCGATGGTCTGATTGATGGTCACCGCCGCGCCCATGGTGAACATGGTCTTGATGACTTCGTTGGCCTTGATCGACATCTTGTCGGCCAGTTCGGCGACGCTGATCGACTCGGGGATCGAGACTTCGCGGACGATCGGCTGGGTCGGCTTCTGGAAGCCGTGCTTGCCGCCACCCTGGGTTCCACCACTGCGGCGACCACCGCGACGCTCGGCGCGCTTGGCCTTCTTGCCACCGCGACGGCGTTCATCGCGATCACCGCGATCGTCGTCACGGTCGTGACGCCCTTTCTTGGCGGCGGCCTTCTTGGGCGGCGCGGTGCGACGATCGCTGCGACCTTCCTTGGGCGGCGCCGGCGGCTCATCGGCGGGCGCCGGAGTCTCGAGCTCGGGCACCGGAACCTCCGGGACCTCCGGGACCTCGGCGGCCTTCTCGGACTCCAGCTTGCTGGCGGCCTCCTGGGCGGCCTGCTCTGCGGCCTTTTCGGCGGCTTGCGCCTTGGCGGCCTCGGCGTCGCGGGCCTCCTGCTCGACACGGGCCTGCTGCGAGTCGGCCATGTCGCCAACCAGTTGGCGCGGCCCCGCGTCTTCCACCGGTTCCGGCTTGACCTCTTCCTCAGCGCGCTTCACGTAGGTACGCTTCTTGCGCACCTGAACCTCGATGGTCTTGCCGCGCTCACCGGTCTTGATGCGGCTGCGCGTCTTGCGCGTCAGGGTGATGCGATTCTTCGGCGCCGCGGCACTCGTGTCGCCCCCGTGACTCTTGGTGAGATAATCCAGCAGCTGACGCTTGTCCTCCTCGGACACCACATCGCCTTCGGACTTCTGACCAAGGCCAGCTTCTTTCATCTGTTCCAGCAGACGAGGCACGTCGCGCCCCACCTTCGCTGCAAAATCTTTAACGGTCATCTCTGACATTACGACCCTCCTGAGCCCGTGACCCCAATTCTGTTCGCTTTCGAATACTGT
>CAYWBG010000315.1:0-2280 GCA_964456005.1 uncultured Halomonas sp. | reverse complement strand
GGGGCAAGGGGCAAGCACCAGTATGAGGGGAAAGCCTTGGGGTAGTATGCTGCCCTCTGCATGCCTGCTGACGGATCACACCGCATGACGCGCCACCGCCTCCCTCCCCTGCCGCCACTGCTGGCCATCGGCCTGACCCTCTTGCTGCTGCTGTGGCTTGCGTTGGGCGACCTGGACCGCTTCCGTGACGCTCCGCCGGCAGCCGGGGAGACCGAGGAAACCGCACCGCCCCGGGTCGAGGTCGCGACCCTGACGGCCGAGCCCCATGCCCCCACTCTGGTGCTGCAGGGCCAGCTGGAGGCCTACCGGGAGCTCGAGCTGCGCGCCCGCCAGACCGGCCGGGTGGCGTCGCTTCCCATAATGCTGGGCGGCCGTGTCGTGCAGGGCGAGGTGCTGCTCGAGCTCGAACAGGACGCGCTGCCGGCACGGCTCGAGCAGGCCGAGGCAGAGCTGACCCTAGCCCGGGCCGAATTGGCCGGTGCCGACGACCTGCGCCGCCGCGAGCTGATCTCACGCACCGACTACCTGCGCCTGCAGAGCGGTGTCTCCCGGGGCGTGGCCGAGGTCGCCGGCCTGCGCCGCCAGCTGGATGACACGCGCCCCACTGCCCCCTTCGACGCTGTCCTCGACCGGCTGGACGTGGACGTCGGCGACCTGATCCAGGTCGGCGAACCCTGGGGCCGATTGATCGATGACTCGCGCCTGGTCGCCACCGCCCGGGCGCCCCAACGGGAGGCCCACGACTTGACCCCGGGCCTGCCCGTGGAGCTGCGCCTGCTGGACGGCTCGCGACTCGACGGCGAGCTCACCCATGTGGCCAGCCGCGCCGATGATGCCACCCGCAGCTTCGCGGTGGAGGTCACCCTGGACAATCCCGAGCGGCGCCGTCTGGCCGGCGCCAGCGCCACCCTGCGCATCCGCCTGCCGGAACGGCCGGTGCACCGTTTCTCCCCGGCCCTGCTCGTCCTGGATGCCGAGGGCCGGCTGGCGGTGAAGCACCTGGATGACGATGACCGGGTCGTCGAGACCCCGGTGGCGCTGGTGGAGGTGGACGCCCGGGAGGCAAGGGTGGCCGGCCTGCCCGAACGGGTCCGGCTGATCACCCTGGGGGGCGGCTTCGTGGCGCCCGGCGAGAGGGTAAGCCCAGTGCCGGTCGCCACCGACGAGGCCCACGGCGGCGCCGCACTGGCGGTCTCTCCCCTCGAGGCGGAGGAGCCTCGCTGAGATGCGACCCCTGATCGAGGCGGCGCTGGGGCGCGCGCGCACCACTCTGCTGCTGCTGGGCGCCCTGCTGGTGGCGGGGCTGGCCGCCTGGCAGGTGGTGCCCAAGGAGGCCAATCCCGACGTCACCATCCCCATCATCTACGTCTCGCTGTCGCTGGAGGGGGTGAGCCCGGAGGATGGCGAGCGGCTGCTGGTGCGCCCCATGGAGCAGGAGCTGCGCAGCATCGAGGGGGTGCGCAAGCTGACCTCCCAGGCCAGCGAAGGCCACGCCGCGGTGACTCTGGAGTTCGACGCCGGCTTCGACCCGGACCAGGCGCTCTCTGACGTGCGCGAGAAGGTCGACATCGCCCGCAGCGACCTGCCCGCCGAGGCCGACGAGCCGCGGGTCATGGAGGTCAACGTGGGGCTCTTCCCGGTCCTCACCATCGGGGTGTCGGGCCAGTTGGAGGAGTCGCAGCGCCTGGCCGTGGTGCGCCGCCTCCAGGAGGAGATCGAGGGCATCGCCGAGGTACTGGAAGCGGATATCGGCGGCGACCGCGAGGACCTGCTGGAGATCGTCGTCGACCCCCTGGTACTGGACAGCTACGGGGTCGATTTCGACCAGCTGTTCACCTTGGTCAGCCGCAACAACCGCCTGGTGGCCGCCGGCAGCCTGGACACCGGCGCCGGGCGCATGGCCCTGAAGGTGCCCGGGGTGATCGAGCGCCTCGAGGACGTCATGGCCATGCCGGTGAAGGTCGATGGCGACCGGGTGGTGACCTTCGGCGACGTGGCCTGGATTCGCCCCACCTTCAAGGATCCCGACGGCTTCGCCCGCATCGACGGCCAGCCGGCGCTGGTGCTGGAGATCTCCAAGCGCGCCGGGGCCAACATCATCGCCACCATCGCCCAGGTGCATGGCCTGCTCGAGGAGGCCTCGGGGCTGATCCCCGAGGCCCTCGAGGTCACTACCATCATGGACCAGTCCGAGATGGTGGAGCAGATGCTCGACGAGCTGCTCAACAACGTGCTCACCGCCGTGGTGCTGGTGCTGATCGTGATCCTCGCCGCCATGGG
>CAYWBG010000314.1:0-2298 GCA_964456005.1 uncultured Halomonas sp. | reverse complement strand
ACCGCCAATCGCCCGGGGAACCCGGGCTCCCACCAGACGCCGCCTCCTCAGCCGCCATGCCAAGCCACTGGAGCCGACCACTACCGGTGGGAGCCCGATTTATTGGTGGTCCGCTTCAGTAGAAGCCCGGCTCCCCCTCCGGCCGGGTCTTGAAGCGCCGGTGCAGCCACAGGTACTGCTCCGGATGCTTGCGGATGGCGTCTTCGATGACGGCGTTGACGCAGGCCGCATCGGCCACCTCGTCGCCGCTGGGGAAGTTCTCCAGAGGGGGGAGATACTCCAGGGTATAGGTGCGGTTATCCGGGTTGCGGTGAAAGATCAGCGGCATCACCGGTGCCCCGGTCATGCGGGCGATCTTGGCGGTCAGCTTGACGCTCGATGCCTCGATGCCGAAGAAGGGGGCGAAGACGCTGGCGCGGCGCCCGAAGTCCTGGTCGGGGGAGTACCAGACCGCACGCCCTTCGCGGATACGCCGCACGGCGCCGCGCAGGTCGCGCCGGTCGATGGCGGTGCCGAAGATGCGTGAGCGGGACCGCGTCATGAAGCGCTCGAAGAGCGGGTTGTTATGCGGGCGATAGACGACATCGGCGCTGAAGAACAGCGAATGCAGAGCCCCACCCAGGTCCAGGGTCGAGAAGTGCACGCCGATGACCAGCGCCCCCTGGCCCTCTGCCTGCACCCTGGCCATGTGCTCCTGCCCCTTGAACGTCACCCGGTGGCGAAGGTGCTCGGGGTCGCGGCACCAGCCGGTGGCGGTTTCCAGCACGCCGATACCGTTGGCGATGAAGGTCTCGCGCACCAGGCGGCGATGCTGCTGCTCATCCAGTTCCGGGAAGCAGAGCCACAGGTTGGTCTCGACGATGTGCCGGCGGCGCTTGACCAGGCGGTACACCAGCAGGCCGAGGCCGCTGCCGACCCACAGCTTGAGCCGCCAGGGCAGCCATGCCGCGGCATACATGGCGCCGATGGCCAGCCAGGTGGGCCAGAAGCGGGGGTGCGCGAAGGAGTCGGGGTAGTGTTTCCGGCTCATTGGGGGGTAGCCCCTCCTTGACCACAAGGGCCCTCATGATAGCGCCTCGGCACCCGGGGCAGCACCCCGGTGAGCAGGGTGTAGCTGATGGTGCCGCAGTCGCGGGCGACGTCGTCCACCGAGAGCACCTCGCCGTTCGCCGCCCGCCCCCAGAGCACCACCTCGCTGCCGATATCGGCCTCGGGAATGTCGGTGAGATCCACGGTGAGCATGTCCATGGAGACCTTGCCGGCAATGGCGGTGCGCCGGCCCGCCACCAGCACCGGGGTGCCGTCCACGGCGTGGCGGTCGTAGCCGTCACCGTAGCCGCAGGCCACCACACCGATGCGCGAGGGCCGCGGGGTCACCCAGCGGCCGCCGTAGCCCACCGGCTCACCCTCGGGCAGTTCACGCACGGCGATGATCGCCGAGCGCAGTGTCATTACCGGTGCCAGGCGCCGACTCGCCTCGTTGGCACGCTCCAGCGGATCGCTGCCATAGAGCATCACGCCGGGCCGGTTCCAGGCACCATGAGCCTGGGGCCGGGCCAGAGTGGCGGGCGAGTTGGCCAGACAGAGCGGTGCCCCCAAGCGCACGGCGAGGGCCTCGAGCCTGGTCATCTGATCGTCGAAATAGCCGGTCTCGACCCGGTCCGCGGTGGCGAAGTGGCTCATCAGCTGCAGGTCGCAGGCGTGCCCCGGTGCCGCGACCAGGCGCTGCCATACCGCCGCGGCCCGCTCGGGGGGGAAGCCCAGGCGGTGCATGCCGGAGTCCACCTTGAGCCATACCGGGATGGGCTGAACCGGGCGCCGGGCCAGCAGCGCCTCCAGCTGCCAGTCGCTATGTACCGCCATCCACAGCCCCAGCGACTCCACCTGCTCGAGCTCGGCGGCCTCGAAGATGCCTTCCAGCAGCACGATGGGCGTGGCGATACCCGCCTCGCGCAGGGTCACGGCCTCCTCGAGGCAGGCCACCGCGAAGGCCGGGGCGATGCCCGTCAGGGCCCGGGCACAGGCGACGAGCCCGTGGCCATAGGCGTCCGCCTTGAGCACGGCGACGGCTTGGCTATGGGGGGCGAGTGAACAGGCGAGACGGTAATTATGACGTAGCGCCTCGAGGTCGATATCGGCGATCAGCGGCCGGGCCATGGCAGATCCTGGAGCAGCGGAGTACTAGCCTGGCATTATCCATGCCTGCGCCGCCTATTTCATGGATAAATCCACCAAATTTATGGTTCTACGCAGACTGGCGTGATGCTCAGCTGAGGGTGAGCCCCTTCAACATACAAG
>CAYWBG010000313.1:0-2299 GCA_964456005.1 uncultured Halomonas sp. | reverse complement strand
GAACAGCGTCTTCAGGAAGAGATAGAGACCCAGCACTCGGATCAGCAGGATGGAGAATGGCTTCATGAAATCTCCCGGTCAGTCTGACGCCTCATCATCCTCGATGGGCGTACCCAGCGTATCGATCAACACGCTATGGCATTCGACCTCGAACCACTCATCGAAGCGCTTCAGGGTGAACTTCGGCCATAGCGCCGGGTCGGTGTACCACTCCTCCAACTCCGACTCGAAGAGGTTGCGCCAGTTGACCTTGACCCAGCGCCTCACCTCAGCCGGCGACTCCGCGACCGCATCGCTTACCAGATAGACGGTGCGGTCGCGGTTGACCTCCTCGGCAGTGATCGGCGTGCCACCCGGCGCGGGATCGGCGTCGTTGATCCACTGCACGGCCGGGGCCTTGTAGCGCAGAAGCAGGGCGGAACGGTTGAGCATGGAGCTCTCCTATCTATGCTATGCGACCCTGTCACTCAGGTCGCAGAAGAGGTCAGAGGAAGCTGAACTTCCGTCCTGAAGCCAGTCAGCAACGCCTTGACCGTGGATTCCGGCGTCAAAACCTCAACCACCTCGCCTGATCGGCAGGGCTCAGCCTGTTCATAACCCTCGAAGGCCCAGCGCCAGTGCCGGCTCTCCCAGACGAGATACGCCTGGCCATCATGCTCGAAGAAGGCACCATCCGGCAGTGTATCAACCGAGCTGTGCCAAGTTACCTTTCGCCGTCGAGCTATCCGTTCACGGTGCAAATGCCGGTCCATCTCGGGCGTGCGCACACCACCTGGGTCATCAGAGCGGTTGGCCAGCACCCAACAGTGCTTGAACTCGAGTGCCCGCTGACGCTGGCACTCCATGCAGGGGCGGTGGCCCGCCGCCAGGGCCGTCGCCTCGTCGAGGAAGAAGAGCTCCGTGTAGCGCCCCGGGGCCATGAGCGAGCGGCGGTTTCCCTTGAATTCAAGAACACAGATCACCCAGTTCTGATGGGCATGGGTCTTCTTCACATTCCGCAAGTCATCGTGAAGAATCCCACGATTGCCCATCAAGGTGCCTCGCGCAGGCGAAGCCAGGACCTGCCCCCAAGGGTCGACCCGGTTTTGGAGCGGCATCAGTTCCTCCCACCTACTACGCCTGCGCACTTGAAGACATGCTCGCGATGATGCTGAAGATATTGGCAATGCTGCGGAGTGACTCTCGACAGCTTCAAGCCAGCATCGACACCCAGACTGGCTGCATCTTCGGGGCTGAGCGATTCGGAGATGATGATGGATCGGTCATCGGCGAAGGTGATGTAACCGGCATCGAAACAGGCATCCAGCGTGGGTGACAACAGCAGGCCGTTGCTGGGGTCCAGGCGTTCGTCGTTGTCGCACCTCGCCCATGGCTTGATATGAGAGGCCACAAGCAGGCTTGCGTTGCCGCAGCTTGTGACGGCGCAGGCATTACCCCAATAATCCAGCAGGCTCTTCCGGAAGGCACCCTGGCCGATGCGAGACCTGACGATTGACTCCCTTTCTGTCTTCTCGCGACGGTTGAGGTCTTCCATGCTTCCTTCAAGGTTTTCCTGGCTCATCTGCGCCACCAGCATCCAGACGAAGGAATGGGCATCCAGCAGTCTTACCGGGTTGCCCAACCGCCCTTCCAGCAGCAACCGCACCTGGTTGATCACATCGAGAAAGGCTACGTAATTCTCCCATGAGCACTTGAAGCTGGTCTTGTGGTCCACACCCAGCAGTTCAAACGCCTGGTCGAAACTTCGAGTTGCGATGGGAAGGTAACAGCTCGAGTCCTTGAGGAACATGAGGTAGGCGAGAAGCGAGTACTTCCTGCCGAGAAGCCTCACCAGCTCGTCAAAGCATGCGCCATCCCTTTCCTGCCTGTATAGGTTGTAGAGAGCACGCTCGACCTCTTCCCGAAGCGCCTTGTCATCCATGGCAAGGTAGAGACCATGGTGAGGGCGCACTTCTTCCCCATAGCGCGCTTGCCAGGGCACGGTATTGTTGTCGGGAAGCTCTATGGCCAAAATGGTCGAGCGAACGATCTGGCCACTGCCTATATCCGACTCCTTCCATGACTGAGCATCCAGCACTCGTCTCCCCTCATCGTGGAGATCCTGCTTGTAGCCCTCCTCCCTCTCGAGGTACTCGTTATCCTGAAACCCTGTAACCATCTGGCCCGACTTTCGCTCCACGAAGTCAGCGAAAAGCCCGAACAGAAACTCGAACTTGTGCGGCTCGACCTGAATGCCCTGCATGGCTCAATCTCCCTGGATGCCTATCTCGTTCTTCTTGTCTTGCTTCATGACTTATGG
>CAYWBG010000312.1:0-2315 GCA_964456005.1 uncultured Halomonas sp. | reverse complement strand
GGATAGCAGTGAACCCTGCCGGCCGCGTGACGTCCAATTACGGTTGAGATGATCTATGATGGCCGGCTTGTCTGGATGGATAGTGGCTTTTATGTTCAATGAAATAGTGGTGTGCGGCATGACTCGCCCTCCGGCGCCCGATGAGGATCAGGACGATGGCCTGGCGGTGCAGAGTAGCGAGCCGGAGCTGGCCCGCCCGCCGTTGTACAAGGTGGTATTGCATAACGATGACTTCACCCCCATGGAGTTCGTGGTGGAGGTGCTGCAGACGTTCTTCCACATGGATAGCGAGACCGCGATGCAGGTGATGCTGACCGTTCATACTCAGGGCAAGGCCACCTGCGGCATCTTTACTCGGGACATCGCGGAAACCAAAAGCCATCAGGTCAATCAATACGCAAGAGAGTGTCAACATCCGCTGCTGTCGGATATCGAGGCGGCGGACTGATTCCCCGGACATGGTCGCGATGGGTGTCATACGAGCAGCCGTTGGCAAGAGGGCTTGCAACGGTGGCGTTTGTGCCCGATGTTGATGATGCCGGACAATGAAAGATCCGACGCAATGCCCTGGGCGGCAAGAAGGGGACTGCCATGCTGAGCAAAGAACTTGAACTGACCCTTAACACGGCCTTCACCGTGGCGCGCTCGAAGCGGCACGAATTCATGACCGTGGAGCATCTGCTGCTGGCTCTGCTCGACAACGCCTCAGCGGCAGATGTCCTGCGGGCCTGCGGGGCCAATCTCGACAAGCTGCGGTCCGACCTGCAGGACTTTATCAACTCCACCACGCCGCTGATTCCCGAGGATCAGAGCGATCGCGAGACCCAGCCGACCCTGGGGTTCCAGCGTGTTCTGCAGCGCGCCGTCTTCCATGTACAATCTTCAGGCAAGAGTGAAGTCACCGGAGCCAACGTGCTCGTGGCGATCTTCTCCGAGCAGGAGAGTCAGGCGGTCTACTTCCTCAAGCAACAGAACGTAGCCCGGGTCGATGCCGTCAACTATATCGCCCACGGCATCTCCAAGGTGTCGGGTCACGGCAACAACCCCTCATCCTCACCGTCACCGGATGCCGAGGATGCTGAGGAGGGGAGTGCCGAGGGCGGCAGCAACCCGCTTACCAGCTATGCTACCAACCTCAACGAACAGGCCCGTCTTGGGAAGATCGATCCGCTGATCGGGCGTGAGCATGAACTCGAGCGTGTGGTGCAGATCCTTGCCCGGCGGCGCAAGAACAACCCGCTGCTGGTGGGTGAGGCCGGCGTTGGCAAGACCGCCATCGCCGAGGGGCTGGCCAAGCGCGTTGTCGAGGAAGACGTGCCCGAGGTGATCGGCGACGCCGTGGTCTACTCCCTGGATATGGGCGCTCTGCTTGCCGGCACCAAGTACCGCGGGGACTTCGAGAAGCGCCTCAAGGGCCTGCTCGCCGAGCTGCGCAAACAGCCCCATTCCATCCTCTTTATCGACGAGATCCACACCGTGATAGGCGCCGGGGCAGCCTCTGGGGGAGTGATGGATGCCTCCAATCTGCTCAAGCCGCTGCTTTCATCGGGCGAACTGCGCTGCATCGGTTCCACCACCTTTCAGGAATACCGCGGCATCTTCGAGAAGGATCGTGCCCTGGCGCGCCGTTTCCAGAAGGTCGATGTGCCGGCGCCCTCGGTCGATGATACCGTCCGCATCCTCAAGGGGCTGCGCTCGCGTTTCGAGGAGCACCACCGGCTGAAGTACACGGATGGTGCACTTGAGAGCGCGGCGCGCCTGGCCGATCGCTACATCAACGATCGTCACCTGCCCGACAAGGCCATCGATGTGATCGACGAGGCCGGTGCTCATCAGCGCCTGCTGCCGCCGGAGGTCCGAGTCGACACCATCGATACCGGTCAGGTCGAGGCCGTGGTGGCGTCCATCGCCCGCATCCCGCCGAAGAGTGTCTCGAGCTCCGACCGCAAGCTGCTCGAGAACCTCGACCGCGACCTCAAGATGCTGGTGTTCGGGCAGGACGAGGCCATCGACGGCCTGTCGGCGGCCATCAAGCTCTCACGAGCCGGGCTCAAGTCACCCGACAAGCCGGTGGGCAGCTTCCTGTTCGCCGGACCCACCGGGGTAGGCAAGACCGAGGTGGCTCGCCAGCTCTCTCATATCATGGGTATCGAGCTGGTGCGCTTCGACATGTCCGAGTACATGGAGCGCCATACGGTGTCGCGGCTGATCGGCGCCCCCCCAGGCTATGTAGGCTATGACCAGGGCGGCCTGCTCACCGAGGCGATCACCAAGCATCCGCACTGCGTGCTGCTGCTCGACGAGATCGAGAAGGC
>CAYWBG010000311.1:0-2323 GCA_964456005.1 uncultured Halomonas sp. | reverse complement strand
CGGCATCCTTGAGGCCCTTGCCCGGCTTGAAGGCCACGGTCTTGCTGGCCGGAATTTTAAGCGGCTGGCCGGTCTGGGGATTCTTGCCGGTGCGCTCGGCGCGCTCTCGCACGGTAAAGGTGCCGAAACCGATCAGCGAGACATCCTGCCCCTCGGACACGCTACCGGTGATCTCGTCGAGAATGACGTTGAGCACCTGGCTTGCCTTGTCCTTGGAAAGATCGGCACGCTCGGCAATCGCCGCGGCGAGTTCTGGCTTACGCATATAGCCCTCCTGATATTGGCTCACGCCCCCGGCCAGCGGTGTGCCGGAGACCTCTTGTTGTGATGATGGGTTAGCGTTCCGTGTCACTCGCATACCGCCTTGCAAGACGGCAAGACGGCATGCGAATGACACCGGAGAATCCCGATGAGAGCGCCGGACATCCCGCGACCACATCGATGACCTAGCCTAGCAACGGCGGTGCGGCCCGCGCCAGTTCGACTTTCCGACGGACACAGGCCCCGGTCAACGCAAACCCGGTCAAACGTCCGTCCTCGTCTTCGGCCAGGGCCGTCATGTCACTCGATTCCCCCGAGATTCGCCAGCGAGCAGGCGGGCTCACCGGTGGCAGGGCGACCACCGGCAGTAGCGGCGTCTTGACCATCACCGGCCAGGGGCCGTAGCTGACCCGGGTCGGGGTGCCGGTGAGGGTGCGCGCCAGCGCCTTGGCGCTGGCCTGCAGGGGCTGAACGTACATGGCGTTCACGCCGTCGACGCACGCCACGTCTCCCAAGGCGTAGACGCCGGGCGCCGAGGCGGCCAGGAGGCGGTCGGTGTGGACCCCGGCGGCGCTAACCTGGAGACCCGCCGCCTCGGCCAGGGCCGTGCACGGCCTGAGTCCCGTCGCCACCAGCACCAGGTCCGCCTCGAGGCGATTGCCATCGTCCAGCGCGACGCCCACGTCGGCGCCCGCCCCCTCCAGGCGCTCCAGGCCGGTGCCCAGCGCCAGCCGCATGCCGGCCTCCGCGAAGGCCTCGCCCAGGGCCCTGCCCAAGGGACCCGGCAGCAGCCGCGGCAACGGAGCGGCCTCGGGGGCCACCAGGCTCACCCCGTGGCCCCCGGCGAGCAAGTCATTCGCGAACTCGCAGCCCACCAGCCCGGCGCCGATAATGACGACCCGCGCCGGCCGGCCCAACGACTCCAGCGCCGCATGAAAGGCGCGGTAGTCATCCAGATCGTTGACGCTGAAGACCCTATCGGCAACAGCATCAGGCACCAGGAAGGGCACCGCCGGCGCGGCTCCTGTCGCCAGCACCAGTTCGCCCCAGGGCAGCCTCTCGGCACCGATACGCAGCGTTCTGTCCGCAAGGTCGATCTCATCGACCCGGGTGCGGTTGCGCACGACGGCTCCCAGTTCCTTTGCGACCTGCAGGGCGCTGCGAGCTGACAGCCGTTCGGGCGGCAACCCCTTGGCAAAGCCGGTGGAGAGCAAAGGCTTGGAATAGTCGTCGCCATCGTCGGCGGTAATCAGGGTGATGGGGCGTTCGGCGTCCAGGGCACGCAGCTGGCGGAGCAGGCCGATACCTGCCATGCCGGAGCCGATGATGGTCAGCGGAGGGCTCATGGAACTCCTCGGTCAGGGTGGGAATGACACCGCATGTTACACTACCCGCCCCTGGATCGACGCGGAGCCCGACGGTGTCCGACCTGCCACCTTCCGACACCCGCGCCCCGGCGCACTGGATTCCCCTCGCCGCGGCACGTCCCGCCATGACGACCGCCTGGTGGCGGTGGGTCGCTTCCCGGGACTCTCTCACCCTGCGTCTCACCGAGGCCGGCGCCCCCCGCTCCTTCCGCGTTCAGCTGCTCGACCAGCGCCTCGGCACCCCGCGCCTGGACGAGGCCCGGGCGCTGGATATCGCCCCCGGCCAGCGCGCCTGGCTGCGCGAGGTGGCGCTCTGCCTGGATGAGCGCCCCTGGGTGGTGGCCCGCTCGGTGGCGCCGCTGGCAGGCCTGCCCGAGCACGAGTTGGGCCGGCTCGGCGAACGCTCCCTGGGCTCCTGGCTCTTCCGCCAGCCGAATCTCGAGCGTGGCGAGATCGAGGTGACGACCGCTCCGGCCAGATTTCACGCCGCCCGCGGCCCCTGGGGCCGGCGCTCGGTGTTTCGCCACGGCGACTTTCGGGTGCTGGTGCAGGAGTGGTTCCTGGATGCCATGGCGGATGACCTGGGCCTGCCTTCGCGCTAGGCTCTTCGCATGCCGACTTTCGTGAGGTAGAGATGGATCGTTCCCTGATGCACCCCAAGGGACTCGCCCGGGTGCCCGACTTCCTGCAGCTGA
>CAYWBG010000310.1:0-2344 GCA_964456005.1 uncultured Halomonas sp. | reverse complement strand
GCCAACACCTGGGGCTACGGAGCGATGACCAATTCGCTCAACGACATGCAGAACAGCAAGTCGATCATGTTCATCGGCTCCAATCCCAGCGAGGCGCACCCGGTCGCCATGCAGCATATCCTGCTGGCCAAGGAGCGCAGCGGCGCCCAGATCATCGTCGTCGACCCGCGTTTCACTCGCACCGCCGCCAAGGCGGACAGCTTTGTGCGCCTGCGTCCCGGCTCCGACGTGGCCTTCATCTGGGGCCTGCTGTGGCATATCTTCGAGAACGGCTGGGAGGATCAGCAGTACATCGACCAGCGCGTCTACGCCATGGACGAAGTCCGCCTGGAAGTGGCCAAGTTCCCGCCCTCAGAGGTGGAGCGCGTTACCGGGGTGCCCGAGGCGCAGATGTACGACACTGCCCGCCGCCTGGCCGAGAACCGCCCTGGCTGTATCGTCTGGTGCATGGGCGGCACCCAGCACACCACCGGCAACAACAATACCCGTGCCTACTGCATCCTTGAGCTGGCGCTGGGTAACATCGGCAAGTCAGGCGGCGGCGCCAACATCTTCCGCGGTCACGACAACGTCCAGGGAGCCACCGATCTGGGGCTAATGTCCCACTCTCTGCCCGGCTACTACGGCCTGGCCGAGGGCGCCTGGGCGCACTGGGCGAGGGTCTGGGACCTCGACCTGGACTGGCTCAAGAGCCGCTTCGACCAGACCGAGTACGCCGACGGCCAGCCGATGTACAGCAACGGCATCACCGTGTCGCGCTGGGTCGATGGCGTGCTGGAGGAGGAAGACGCGATCTCCCAGCGCAGCCGCCTCAAGGCGATGTTCTACTGGGGCCATGCGGTCAACTCCCAGACTCGCGGCCCCGAGATGCAGAAGGCCATGCAGCAGCTCGAGATGATGGTCATCGTCGACCCCTACCCCACCGTCGCGGGGGTCATGCATGGTCGTCAGGACGGTGTCTTCCTGCTGCCGGCCGCCACCCAGTTCGAGACCACTGGCAGTGTCACCGCCACCAACCGCTCCATCCAGTGGCGCGACAAGGTGATCGAACCGCTGTTCGAGGCCAAGCCCGATCACGAGATCATGTATCTGCTGGCAAACAAGCTGGGTTTCGGTGATGAGCTAGTCAAAAACTTCCAGATGAACGGCACCGAGCCGCTGATCGAAGACATCACCCGTGAGTTCAATGCCGGCATGTGGACGGTGGGTTACACCGGCCAGAGCCCCGAGCGGCTCAAGGCCCACCAGAAGAACTGGCACACCTTCAGTTTCCGTAACCTGCAGGCCGAGGGCGGGCCCGCCGACGGCGACTACTACGGCCTGCCCTGGCCCTGCTGGGGCACCGCCGAGATGGGGCATCCCGGCACCCCGATCCTCTATGACACCAGCAAGCCCGTCTCAGAGGGTGGCCTGACCTTCCGGGCTCGTTTCGGCATCGAGCGCAACGGCGAGAATCTCCTGGCCGACGGCGTTTTCAGTGAGGGCTCCGAGCTCGACGACGGCTATCCCGAGTTCACCGATACCATGCTCAAGGACCTGGGCTGGTGGGACGATCTCACACCGGAAGAGCAGGCCGAGGCGGAGGGCAAGAACTGGAAGACCGACCTGTCAGGCGGTATCCAGCGAGTCGCGATCGCCCACGAGTGTGCCCCCTTCGGCAATGCCAAGGCGCGCTGTAATGTCTGGACCTTCCCCGACCCCATTCCCATGCACCGTGAGCCCCTCTATACCAGTCGCCGTGACCTGGTTCAGGACTACCCCACCTGGGACGATGTCGCCTCCCACTACCGGCTACCGACGCTCTACAAGAGCATCCAGGAGAACGACAACTCCGACCGTTATCCGATCATCCTCACCTCCGGGCGCCTGGTGGAGTACGAAGGCGGCGGCGAGGAGACCCGCTCCATGTCCTGGCTCGCCGAACTGCAGCAGCAGATGTTCGTCGAGATCAACCCGGCGCTGGCCAACGACCTGGCCGTGTCCGACGGCGACATGGTCTGGGTCGAGGGGGCCGAGGGCGGGCGCGTCCGCGTCCAGGCCCTGGTGACCCCCCGCGTCGCCCGTGACGTGGTGTTCATGCCCTTCCACTTCGGCGGCATCTTTCAGGGCGAGAGCCTGCACGACCGCTACCCGGAAGGCTCGGCACCCTATGTGCTCGGCGAGGCGGCCAATACCGCCACGACCTACGGCTATGACACCGTGACACAGATGCAGGAAACCAAGTGCACTCTGTGTCGTATCGAGAAAGCCAGCTGATTGCGCTCGCCCACTAGGAGATTCCCATGGCTCAGATGAAATTCATGTGCGACGCGGAACGCTGCATCGAGTGCAACGGCTGCGTCAC
>CAYWBG010000309.1:0-2362 GCA_964456005.1 uncultured Halomonas sp. | reverse complement strand
AGTACGTGTTCAAGGTGGCCAGCGACGCGACCAAGCCCGAGATCAAGAAGGCCGTCGAGGTCCTGTTCGGCAAGAAGGTCGACCGCGTCCAGACGCTGAACATGAAGGGCAAGACCAAGCGCACCGCGCAGGGTCTGGGTCATCGCAAGGGGTATCGCAAGGCCTACGTCACACTGGCCGCTGGCGAGACTCTTGAAGACTTCTCTGGCGCCGAATAAGGGCAGGAGTACGGATAATGGCAATCGTCAAGACCAAACCCACATCTGCCGGTCGTCGCCATCTGGTCAAGATCGTTGGCGAAGACCTGCACAAGGGCAAGCCCCATGCGCCCCTGCTCGAGAAGCAGTCGCGCAGTGGTGGCCGCAACAACTACGGCCGCATCACCACCCGTCACGTGGGCGGTGGTCACCGTCAGCACTACCGGATCATCGATTTCAAGCGCACC
This sequence comes from uncultured Halomonas sp., assembly GCA_964456005.1. Taxonomy (GTDB): domain Bacteria; phylum Pseudomonadota; class Gammaproteobacteria; order Pseudomonadales; family Halomonadaceae; genus Halomonas. The sequence continues at coordinate 1,917 of CAYWBG010000309.1, read as the reverse complement.
AAGGATGGCATTCCCGCCACCGTCGAGCGCCTGGAGTACGATCCGAACCGTAGCGCTCATATCGCGCTGCTCAAGTACCTGGACGGCGAGCGTCGCTACGTCATCGCCCCCAAGGGTGTGCGCGCTGGTGACCGTCTCGAGTCCGGCGTGAATGCGCCGATCCGCAAGGGCAATGCCCTGCCGCTGCGCAATATCCCGCTGGGTTCCACCGTGCACTGCATCGAGCTCAAGCCCGGCAAGGGCGCCCAGATCGCTCGCAGCGCCGGGACCAGCGCCCAGTTGGTCGCCCGTGAAGGCAACTATGCCACCCTGCGTCTGCGCTCCGGCGAGATGCGCAAGGTGCTGGCCGAGTGCCGTGCGACCCTGGGGGAAGTGAGCAACTCCGAGCACAGCCTGCGTCAGCTTGGCAAGGCCGGTGCGAAGCGCTGGAGAGGTGTGCGCCCGACCGTTCGCGGCGTGGCCATGAACCCGGTGGATCACCCGCACGGCGGCGGCGAAGGCCGCACCAGCGGTGGTCGTCACCCGGTCTCCCCGTGGGGTATCCCCACCAAGGGCCACAAGACCCGCAAGAACAAGCGCACCGACAAGCTGATCGTCCGTCGCCGCAAGGCCCGGAACTGATTGAATACGCCAAGACTTTAAGAGGTAACGGCTGTGCCACGTTCACTGAAGAAAGGTCCCTTCATTGACCTTCATCTGCTGAAGAAGGTTGAGGCTGCAGTGGAGAAGAGCGACCGCAAACCGATCAAGACCTGGTCGCGTCGCTCCATGATCCTGCCCAACATGGTCGGGCTCACCATTGCAGTCCATAACGGTCGCCAGCACGTCCCGGTGCATGTCTCCGAGGAAATGGTTGGCCACAAGCTGGGCGAATTCGCTGCTACCCGCACCTATCGCGGTCATGTGGCGGACAAGAAAGCCAAACGGTAAGCCAGAGAGGATTGAGAGATGGAAGTCACAGCTAAGCTGCGTGGCGCTCGTTTATCCGCCCAGAAGGCCCGTTTGGTGGCTGACCAGGTGCGCGGTAAACCGGTCGCCGAGGCGCTCGACCTGCTGACCTTCTCACCGAAGAAGGCTGCCAAGCTGGTCAAGAAGGTGCTGCAGTCCGCCATCGCGAATGCGGAAGAAAACAACGGCATGGATATCGACGAGCTGCGTGTCTCGACCATCTGCGTCGATGAGGGCATGACGCTCAAGCGTATCAAGCCGCGTGCCAAGGGGCGCGCGGATCGTATCTTGAAGCGCACCTGCCACATCACCGTCAAGGTAGCCGAGAAGTAGGAGTCGACCAGATGGGTCAGAAAGTACATCCGACAGGCATCCGACTGGGTATCGTCAAAGACCATACCTCTGTCTGGTACGCCGAGCGCGGCGCCTATGCCGATAAGCTCAACAGCGACCTCGCAGTGCGCAGCTTTCTCGTGGAGCGTCTCAAGAACGCTTCCGTAAGCCGCATCACTATCGAGCGTCCGGCCAATAACGCGCGCATCACCATTCACACTGCCCGTCCGGGCATCGTGATTGGCAAGAAGGGCGAAGACGTCGATCGCCTGCGTCGTGACGTCACCGCGATGATGGGCGTGCCTGTGCACGTCAACATCGAGGAAGTCCGCAAGCCTGAACTGGACGCCATGCTCGTGGCCCAGAACATTGCCGGCCAGCTAGAGCGCCGCGTCATGTTCCGCCGTGCCATGAAGCGCTCCGTTCAGAATGCCATGCGGCTGGGTGCAGGTGGTATCAAGGTGATGCTGTCAGGTCGCCTGGGTGGCGCCGAGATCGCGCGTACAGAATGGTACCGCGAAGGCCGTGTGCCGCTGCATACCCTGCGTGCGGACATCGACTACGCCGCTTTTGAGGCAAAAACCACCTACGGCATCATCGGTGTCAAGGTTTGGGTCTTCAAGGGTGAAATCCTCG
>CAYWBG010000308.1:0-2395 GCA_964456005.1 uncultured Halomonas sp. | reverse complement strand
CGCGCCAGGAAGGCCTGCACATAACCGCGCACGTAGTCGCGCCAGGGCTCGCCGGTGAAGACCCGCCGGTAGAGCTCCTGCTGGAACGCCTTGGCGAGCTCCGTCCAGTCGGTGCGCACCGTCTCTAGCCCCTTGAACACTAGCCGCTCCTGGCCATCCGCGTCCCGCACCAGCCCTGCATAGCGCTTCTTGCTGCCCGCCTCGGCGCCGCGGATGGTGGGCAGCAGGAAGCGTCGGTAGTGGGTCTCGAACTGCAGCTCCAGGGCGCTCTCCAGGCCATACGCCTCCGCCAGGTGCTCGCGCCACCAGGCGTTGACCCGCGCCACCATCCGCCGGCCGATCGCCGCGGCCTCCTCTTCCTCGCAGGGGCGCCCCAGCCAGACGAAGGTGGAGTCGGTGTCGCCGTAGATGACGGCAACCCCTTCGGCCTCGATCAGCTCCCGGGTGCGGTGCATGATGGCGTGACCGCGCAGGGTGATCGAGGAGGCGAGGCGCGCATCGAAGAAACGGCAGCCCTTGGCGCCCAGCACCCCGTAGAAGCTGTTCATGATGATCTTCAGCGCCTGGGAGAGCGGCGCATTGCCGGCGCGCTTGGCGGCCTCGCGCCCGGCCCACACCCCCTCGACGATGGCCGGCAGGGCGTGGCGGGTGCGCGAGAAGCGCGCGCCGCGAAAGCCCGGCACCGAGGCGGCGTCCGAAGGCTCGGCGAGCCCCTCCACCAGCCCCGCCGGGTCGATCAGGAAGGTGCGGATGATCGAGGGGTAGAGGCTCTTGAAGTCGAGCACCAGCACCGAGTCGTAGAGGCCGGGGCGGGAGTCCATGACGAAGCCGCCGGGGCTCTCGGCGTCCTCCCCCTCGCCGAGGCTCGGCGCCACCAGGCCCAGCCGGTGCAGGCGCGGCAGGTAGAGGTGGGTGAAGGCCGCCACTGAGCCGCCGCTGCGATCGGCGGGCAGGCCGGTCACCGTGGCCCGCTCGAGCAGGAAGTCCAGCAGCTCGGCCTTGGCGAAGATCCGCGTGACCAGCTCGCAGTCCTTGAGGTTGTAGCGGGCCAGCGCCGGCTTGTCCTCGGCGAATAGGCGCAGGATCTCGTCCAGGCGCTGGTAGGGGTTGTCGATCGCCTTCCCCTCGCCGAGCAGTTCACGGGCCACGCTCTCCAGGCTGAAGGAGGGAAAGTGCCAGGTGGCCGAGCGCAGCGCCTCGATGCCGTCGATGATCAGCCGCCCGGCGGCGGCGGCAAAGAAGTGGTTGGGCTGATGGCCGTGGGCGCGCCACTCGAGCTCGGTGCCGCCGCGCCCGAGCCTGAGCGGCACGCCCAGCCGCTCGGCGTGATCGCGCAGCACCCGCAGGTCGAACTGCACCAGGTTCCAGCCGATGATGGCGTCGGGATCGAACTCGGCGAACCAGGCGTTGAGGCGCCGGAGCAGTTCGGCACGGCTGTCGCAGTAGTCCAACGCGAAGTTGTACTCGCCTTCCCCGCCGTTGGCCGGCCCCAGCATGAAGACGCAGCGCTGGCCGCACCCCTCCAGGGCGATGGAGTAGAGCTCGCCCCGGCCGCTGGTCTCGATATCCAGCGACACCGTGCGCAACGGCGGGCGGTAGACCGGGGTCGGGCGCAGGCGGGCCGCCACCAGGCCGCCCTCCCCGTCCGGCGTTCCGGTCACCGCCACCGGCGCAGTGATAAAGCGCTCCATCAGGTAGCGCTCCGGGGGGCGGATATCGGCCTCGTAGAGCGCGAGGCCGGCCTCGCCCAGGCGCCGCTCGAGCCGGAGCAGCTGGCGGTACTGTTCGCAGTAGAGCCCGACCACCGGGCGGCGATGGAAGTCGCGAAGCTCGAGCGCGCGCAGGGTGATCCCCGCTTCGCCGGCCAGCAGCGCCTCGGCGGCCTTGCGCTGTTCGGCGGGCAGGAAGGCCACCGCGGGCTGCACCGGCAGGCGCACCCGAAGCGGCCCCTCGTCGGTGGCCAGCCACAGGGTGACCTCGGTACCCCGGGGCGTCTCCTCCCAGTGTCGGGTCAGGATAAACCCGGATCGAGTGATACCGTCCCCCTGCGCGGGGCCATGATTCGTCAACTGCCCTACTCCAGGGCCACCAGCTGGCGCAGGCCCGTAGCGGCGTCCGCCATGGCCAGCCACGCCAGCAGGCCGGTATGCACCGCCACGCAGCCCCACAGGATCGCGCCGAAGGGCTGCTTGCGGGTCTTGTGGCGAAAGGCGCGCCGCGCCAGCAGCGCCCCCGGCCAGCCGCCTCCCAGGGCCACCAGGTGCAGGGTCGATTCGCGGATGCGCCGCCGGTCCCGCCGCGCCGCCGCCTTGTCGACGCCATAGAGGAGCACTGCCACCAGGCTCGCCGGCAGGTAGAGCGCCATCAGCAGCGTCATCTGTTCGGCACCTCAACG
>CAYWBG010000307.1:0-2403 GCA_964456005.1 uncultured Halomonas sp. | reverse complement strand
TCGGCGCTCGGCGCTCGGCGCTCGGCGCTCGGCGCTCGGCGCTCGGCGCTCAGTGCCGCCCGTGGTGCCCCTCGAAGCGCTTGACGTTGGAGAGCTTCGGGTTCGCCTGTGGGTTGCGCCGGTAGAGCAGCGCCATCTTGCCGATGGTCTGCACCAGCTCCGCGCCGCTGGAAGCGGTCAGCGTCTCAAGCATGGCGGCGCGGTCGTCGCGATCAGGCAGGGCTAGCTTGACCTTGATCAGCTCATGGTCGGCCAGTGCCCGTTCCAGCTCCGCCTGGACCCCTTCGGAGATGCCGTTCTCGGAGACCGTCACCACCGGGTTAAGGTGGTGGCCGATGCTGCGAAATGCCTTCTTTTGTGCCTGTGACAAGCTCATGGTATCTTGCGTCTTCCTGTTTGCGCGCAGCGGGTCATAGTACGCGTAAATTGCTATGCCGAAAATGGGCTTGGCGAAATGTCGCGCTGCGCGACCTCGGGTCCGGCCCTGTTGCGGCGGGTCGCCGGTGCCAAGTCGCAGCGTCTGATACCCCCCACATCTCGCTCCAGCGCCTGTCCGTTACCCTCTACCCTTGGTGATGCCGTGGCTCGTACTCGCACAACATCCCCCGCTGCCGACAAGCGCTCAGCCAGCAAGAGCCCTGTCAGCAAGACCAGTAAAGGCTGGATGAAGGAGCATTTCGACGACCAGTATGTGCAGCGCTCCTGGCAGGACGGTTACCGCTCCCGGGCCAGCTATAAGCTGCTCGAGATCGATGACAAGGACAAGCTCCTCAGGCCCGGCATGACCGTGATCGATTTGGGGGCGGCTCCCGGCGGCTGGAGCCAGGTAGCCGCCGAGAAGGTGGGGCCAGAGGGGTTGGTGATCGCCTCCGACATCCTCGAGATGGACGCCCTGGCGGACGTTGACTTCGTTCAGGGGGACTTCACCGAGGCACCTGTGCTCGAGGCGATCCTCGCCGCCCTCGGCGAACGCCCGGTGGACCTGGTGATGTCCGACATGGCCCCCAACATGAGCGGCATGGCCGCCATCGACCAGCCCCAGGCGATGTACCTGGTGGAACTGGCGCTGGACCTTGGCGGTCAGACCCTTCGCCCCGGCGGCACCTTCTTGGCTAAGGTGTTCCAGGGCGAGGGCTTCGACGAATTTCTCAAGGCGTTACGCGAGCGCTTCACGCGGGTGGTGACCCGCAAGCCGGGTGCCTCACGGGCACGCTCCCGTGAGGTCTACCTGCTGGCCGAAGGCTTTCGCGGCTGAATGATAGCCATGGCCTAAGGTGGCGATTACCGGACAGCGCGCCGCGACTGTGTCACAGTAACGCCATAGGCAGACCGTCCGGGCCGGAACGTCCGACGGTGGCTGAACGCGGCGTGCTCATGTAGTGTCCAACGTGCCAGGCGCATACCGCCGACAGATTATTGATATTGAGGGTAGTCCCTTGAACGACATGGCGAAGAACCTGATCCTGTGGTTGGTCATCGCGGCGGTGCTGCTGACGGTGTTCAACAACTTTAGCGTCGACACCTCTCCCCAGGCGATGAACTATTCACAGTTCGTCCAGCAGGTGCAGAACCAGCAGGTGCGCAGCGTGACCATCGACGGTTACCGCATCAGCGGGGAGCGCACGGATGGTTCGCAGTTCCAGACCATTCGGCCTGCTGCCGAAGACCCCAAGCTCATCGATGACCTGCTAAGCAATGACGTGACCGTGGTGGGCAAGGAGCCTGAAGAGCAGAGCATCTGGGCGCGGCTGTTGATAGCCAGCTTCCCGATCCTGCTGATACTGGCCATCTTCATGTTCTTCATGCGCCAGATGCAGGGCGGTGGCGCCGGCAAGGGCGGGCCGATGAGCTTCGGCAAGTCCAAGGCAAAGCTGCTCTCCCAGGACCAGATCAAGACCACCTTCTCCGATGTGGCGGGCTGCGACGAGGCCAAGGAGGAGGTCGAGGAACTGGTCGACTTCCTGCGCGACCCCACCAAGTTTCAGCGCCTGGGCGGTACCATCCCCCGTGGTGTATTGATGGTGGGCCCGCCGGGTACCGGCAAGACATTGCTTGCCAAGTCGATTGCCGGTGAGGCCAAGGTGCCTTTCTTCTCGATTTCCGGCTCCGATTTCGTCGAGATGTTCGTGGGTGTCGGTGCATCGCGGGTGCGCGACATGTTCGAGCAGGCCAAGAAGCAGGCGCCCTGTATCATCTTCATCGACGAGATTGACGCCGTTGGCCGCTCTCGCGGGGTCGGCATGGGGGGTGGCAACGACGAGCGCGAGCAGACCCTCAACCAGCTGCTGGTTGAGATGGATGGCTTCGAGGCCAATGAGGGCATCATCGTCATCGCCGCCACCAACCGTCCCGACGTGCTGGATCCGGCGCTGATGCGCCCGGGTCGCTTCGACCGCCAGGTGG
>CAYWBG010000306.1:0-2412 GCA_964456005.1 uncultured Halomonas sp. | reverse complement strand
ACTACAATCTCGATGTGATCATCTCGGTCGGCTATCGGGTCAAGTCCCTGCGCGGTGATGGCCTGGCCTCGGCACTGGCGACCATCGAGCAAGGCTTCGGCGACGAGTTTTTCTACCCGAACGTGGCCAGCCGGGCGGCACATCTGCTCTATTTCGTGATCAAAAATCACCCGTTTGCGGATGGCAACAAGCGTACCGGCTCCTTCCTCTTCCTCTGGTACCTGCGCCTCAACCAGCCACTGCTGGCCCGTCCCGTGGAGCGAATGGTCAATGATAATACGCTGGTGGCCCTGGCACTGCTGGTGGCCGAGAGCCTACCGGCCCAGAAAGAGTTGATGATCCGGCTGATCGAACACTTCGTTCTGTTGAAACCCCCGCTTGGCGGCGATGGCTGAGTCGTCATAGTCTGGTAGCCCGATTGTCCTGCAGGAGGAGGCTGCCATGCCGATTTCACGAGCCGAATTGCCCGCCGAGGATGCCGCGGCGCTGATCGATCAACTGTGCGAGCGCTGGTCTGCCGATCATGAGGTGACGCGAAGTGACGAGCAGGTCGAGGTGCATTTCGATACCGGCAGCTGCTATCTGTTGGCCGAGCCCGACAGGTTGATGGTGGTGGTGGAAGCCGTCGAGGACGGTGCCCACGACCGCCTGGAGTGGGAGGTAGACGCCGCCCTGGATGCCTTGAAGGGCGTCGAGCTGGATATTGTCTGGGAGGCGTGACCGCCCCTGTTACGCCTGCGGCTGCCCACCTGGGCATGCTGCTTTGGGCGGGCCTGGTGGGGCTGTCGTTTCCCGCCGTGGGGCTGATGAGTGAGCTGCCCCCGCTCTCGCTTACCGCCCTGCGTTTCGCGATCGCCTGTGCGGGCCTGTGGTGGCTGGCGCGCCGTTCGCCAGACTTTTTGCCCTCCTGGCAGCTGCTTCCCCTCTACGCCCTCATGGGTTTCTGTCTGGCCGGCTTCTTCGGCGCCATGTTCTGGGCGGCCCACCACGCCACGGCTCTCTCCATGGCGACCCTTTACGTCAGCGTCCCGCTGCTGGCCTTCCTGCTGGGGCTGGGGCTTCGCGTGGAGCGCCCGGGCTGGCGGCTGCCGGCGATACTGGCAGTGGGGGCCTTGGGGGCTCTTGGGCTGGCCGTCGCCGAGGCGTGGCAGCAAGGCGGGCGGCTGCGCTTCGGGGCCGGAGAGGCGGTGTTTTTCCTGGGGTGCTTCTCCGCGGCGCTCTATCCGGTGCTCAGCAAGTGGGGGCTGGCCACGGGGCGGCTGCCCGGCGCGGCGGCGGTGCGTACCTTCTGGAGCCTGGGGCTGGGTGGCGTGCTGATCGGCCTGGTGGGGCTGGTCGCCGAGCCGGTGGAGCGCCTGGTGGCTATGACCACCGCGGACCTGGCGCTGCTGATCTACCTGGGGCTCTGTTCCAGCGCCCTGACCTTCTGGCTGATGCAGCGGGCCACCGCGGCACTGACGCCGGGGATGGTCACCGCCTACGGCTATCTGGTGCCCTTCGTTTCCATGCTGCTGCTGTTCGTGCAGTCCCCGGAAAGCGTCGACTGGGTCTGGTTGCCGGGAAGCGTGCTGGTGCTGTTGGCCATGGCGCTGCTGATGCGTGGCAGCCGATCATAGAGCGGCTGATGGTGGGCGGGGCGCCTCTGGTATACTGACGCCCATTCTTGAACCGCTAGTGCTTCCACAGGAGTCCACATGACCCGTATTGCCATCGTCGGTGTCGCCGGCCGCATGGGCCGCACCCTGGTCAAAGCCGCTCAGCAGGATGACGGCGCCACCCTGGCCGGCGGCATCGTCGAGCCTGGCAGCTCGCTTGTCGGCGCCGATATCGGTGAACTGGCCGGGGTCGGCAAGCTGGGCGTGGCCGCCGTGGACTCTTTGGACGCCATCGTCGACGACTTCGACGTGCTGATCGACTTTACCGCGCCTCAGGTCACGCTTTCCAACCTGGCCTTCTGCGCGGCGCACGGCAAGCGCATGGTGATCGGTACCACCGGCCTCGACAACGCCGAGCTGGCCGAATTGGACGGCTACGGCGAGAAGCTGCCGATGGTCTTTGCGCCCAACATGAGCGTCGGCGTCAATCTGACGCTGAAACTGTTGGAAACCGCAGCGAAGGCGCTGGGCGACGAGGGCTTCGACATCGAGGTGATCGAGGCACACCACCGCCACAAGGTGGATGCCCCTTCCGGCACCGCCCTGAAGATGGGCGAGGTGGTGGCCGAGAGCCTGGGCCGCACCCTCAAGGAGCATGGCGTCTTCGAGCGGGTGGGGCAGTGCGGGCCGCGCACCGACAAGGAGATCGGCTTCGCCACGGTGCGTGCCGGCGACATCGTCGGCGAACACACCGTGATGTTTGCCACCGAAGGCGAGCGCATCGAGATTACCCACAAGGCTTCGAGCCGCATGACCT
>CAYWBG010000305.1:0-2418 GCA_964456005.1 uncultured Halomonas sp. | reverse complement strand
GTCGCCAGGACCACCGCGCCTGACCAGGAAGTCGTGCTCGATCATCACGAAGCTCACTAGCCGTCCTTGCCGTCCGCGCGGGTTGTCAGCAGCGGCACCGTATAGTGGAACAGGAAAACCAGATAGGCGATGCACCAGAACAGGATGCTGAGGTTGTAGGTCCAGTGGGTAATCTGGGGGAACATCGCCAGGATGGGGGAGCGCAGCAGCGCCCCGGCGAACATCAGCGCCAGGCCCATCCCGATGCCCGGCAGGGTGCGAATCTCCCGGCCGGTATGGCCCAGCGCCACCCGGGCCATCATCGCCAGCATCATGGCGGCGATGCCGCCGATGGCCAGGGCGTGCAGGGCCAGCTCCACCCGGAAGGCTCCGGTCTGCGCCAGCGCCCACATCACCAGTCCCACCACGATGAAGGCGTAGCTGAGATGTAGCCCCCACAGCAGCGGCTCACCCAGGGTGCGCCATCCCTCCCAGCGGGCCAGGCGAACGGCGTTGGCACCCGCGGCCACCAGCATGGCCCAGCCCAGCAGGCCGGGGGGCAGCTCGACCGTGAGCAATATCGACAGCTGCAGCAGCACCACGGCGTAGATGGACCCCAGCGAGAGGCGCTCGAGCATCGGCCAGTCGGCAGGCTTGGGGCGCCCCAGCTTGCGCGAGGTGAAGAAGGGAATCACCCGGCCACCCAGCAGTACCATCAGGGTGGCGATCAGCAGCACCCCCAGGTAGCCACCCTCGCGGATCGGCAGCAGCTGGCCGCGCATCACCCCCAGGTGCATGGCCAGATTGGCCACCACCATCAGCAGCAGGATGGGCACGAAGACCAGGTTGCGCCACTGGCGAGCCGCCACCACCATCCGCGCCAGCGCCAGCGCCGCCAGGGGCAGGAAGGCCATATCGATGGCGATCAACAGGACCGGCGGCAGTCCCATGGGGAAGGCGATCAGCAGCCGTGCCAGCAGCCAGACCCCGACCAGGCCCAAAAGCGGCGCCCCGCGCAGGCTCAGCTGACCGGTCCAGTTCTGGGCCGCGGTGAGCAGAAAGCCCACCACCACGGCGGCGCCAAAGCCGAAGACCATCTCGTGCTGATGCCACCACATCAGGCCACCGTGAGGGCGCAGCAGGATATCGCCATGCCAGAAGGCGAACCAGACCGCCAGGGAGAGCACGCTGAACAGGGAGGCCAGCAGGAAGAAGGGGCGAAAGGCGAGCCGGGCGACGGGCATGCCGGCCGGCTCAGGGTGGGTTGGCTGCATGGCAATAATCTCGGTGGTTAGGCTGATGGCTTCAGTCAGGCTTTCGCCATTGTGCCTCCCCCGAAGGCGCCGCGACTATGACAAGCATCAATAATGCTTCTTATGCACGCCATCATTGGCTGGTGTCCTCCTTGTACTGAATCTTGTTCCAGACGTTGACCTTGCCGAAGGGACGCTTCATGGGTGTGCGGCCCAGTTCCTCAACGGTGGTGGCGTCGAGCCACGGTAGGTAGCCATCGTCGTCCCAGATGGTTATCTAGGTAACAGGCTCATCTGCCGGGATCGTCGCCCCGGTCGTAGTGGAACGTCATGAAGACGATGCCCGGCGTCATCACCAGCCGCCAGGCCAGCTCCACCTCATCATCGAACTGCTCGTCGAAGGCGCGAACCGTGTCGATCAGTGTCTCTAGCCAGAAGTCATAGAGCTTCGGGGGGATGTCGAGGTGGGCGCGACTGTGGCTGATCGCCACCTCCTTCAGGTAGTAGTCGGCATGGCTAGACACGTAGAACGACAGAAGACGGTAGAAGGCCTTCTTCAGCATGGCCCGCTGTCGCGCCATGTCGGTCTGGCGAAACTTCTTCGCGATCTCCGGGGAGGCCGCGAGGAAGCGCTCATAGAAGGCCTCGAAGAACACCTGTCCCTCGACCTCCCGGCTCAGTACCCGCATGTAGCTCGCATCGAATAGACGTTCAATGTCCATGACCGTCCCGCATGATGAGTCTACCTTTTCTCCAGACTAGGCCAGACGCATGGACACAACCTCCCCGAAAACCTCCTCCCCATGACGCCAGTCAAATGGCCGCGGGGGATAGTCGACTAGCATGGTCGGGTTTTCATCGAGAGGAGGCTCGCCATGGAGCTCGTCTGTCCCGCCGGCAACCTGCCCGCCCTGAAGCGCGCCGTGGACGAAGGGGCCGATGCCGTCTACTTCGGCTTCCAGAACAGCACCAACGCCCGCCAGTTCGCCGGACTCAACTTCACCGACAAGCGCGCCCGAGAGGGCATCGACTATGCCCAGGCCCGCGGCAAGCGGGTCTTCTGCGCCATCAACACCTACCCGCAGCCGGACGGCTGGGGCATGTGGACCCGCGCCGTGGATCAGGCCGCCGAGCTGGGCGTCGACGCCCTGATCCTGGCCGACATGGGGCTGCTCGACTACGCCGC
>CAYWBG010000304.1:0-2422 GCA_964456005.1 uncultured Halomonas sp. | reverse complement strand
AGCTCTACGCCGTGGCGGTCGTTGCTGGCATAGACACGGAAGTAATCGCAGCCCAGCGCCGTCTGCACCCGGGTCCGGGTCTCAGCATCGTCGCTGGCGACCACCGTGGCGGTCAGCTGCTTCTGGGCCACCTCCGAGGCCAGGTTCGGCCCGGAGATCACGCCGATATGGGGGAAGCCGGTCTCCTCCTCCAGGATCTGGCTCATCAGCTTGAAGCCCTCCTCCTGGATACCCTTGGTGGTGGTAACCAGGATTTGGTCGGCATGCAGCCAGGGGTACGCTTGGCGAACCACCTCGCGGAACGCCTTGGAGGGAATGGCGACCAGCACCAGGCCTGCGTCCTCAAGCACCTCGGCCATGTCGGTGGAGGCCACTACCGAAGGGTTGATCGCATAGTCGGGCAAGTAGCGGCCATTGCGGTGGTCACGATTGATCTGGGCGGCCAGGTCGGGATCGCGCAGCCACTGGCGCACCCGTGAGCCATTGTCGGCCGCAATGCTGGCCAGGGCGGTGCCGAAGCTGCCACCGCCAAGCACCGCCACTTTCATCTGTTCCTCTGCCATGGTCGGCCCCGCCTGTTTTGATGAATTCGGGATGGTGGGTATCGGGGGAATCACGTTTCGATTGTAGCGAAAAAGGGGCCCGAATCGTCAGCCGATTCGGGCCCCGGGGAACGCCCTGTCGACCGGCCAACGCGACCGGTCGATGTCCTGTTCGCTAGTCGATATGGGACAGCAGGGAGTCGATGCTCTCCCGGGCATCGCCGTAGAGCATGCGGGTGTTTTCCTTGTAGAACAGTGGGTTCTCGATGCCCGAATAGCCGGCACCCTGACCCCGCTTGCAGACGAAGACGACCCGTGACTTCCACACCTCGAGGACCGGCATGCCGGCGATGGGGCTGTTGGGGTCATCCTGAGCAGCCGGATTGACGATGTCATTGGAGCCGATAACAATCGCCACGTCGGTGCTCGGAAAGTCATCGTTGATCTCGTCCATCTCCATCACGATGTCATAGGGCACTCGTGCCTCCGCCAGCAGCACGTTCATGTGCCCGGGCAGCCGGCCGGCCACGGGGTGGATGGCGAAGCGCACCTCCTTTCCCGCAGCGCGCAGCTTGCGCACCAGCTCGCTGACCGCATTCTGGGCCTGAGCCACCGCCATACCGTAGCCCGGCACGATGACCACGCTGTCGGCGTTGTTGAGGGTCGCCGCCACACCGGCGGCATCGATGGCCACCTGCTCACCCTCGATCTCCGCCGCCGGTCCCGTGGTGCCACCGAAGCCGCCGAGAATCACGCTGACGAAGTTGCGGTTCATCGCCTTACACATGATGTAGGAGAGGATGGCACCGCTGGAGCCCACCAGGGCCCCGGTAACGATCAGCAGATCATTGGAAAGGGTGAAGCCGATGGCTGCCGCCGCCCAACCCGAGTAGCTGTTGAGCATTGACACCACCACCGGCATGTCGGCCCCGCCGATGCCCATGATCAGGTGGTAGCCGATGAAGAACGCCAGGGCAGCGAGCACCAGCAGGGTCCAGAAGCCAGCGCCGTTGAGGTAGAAAATGGCCAGCAGCAGCGAAATCACTGCGGCGCCGGCGTTGAGCTTATGCCCTCCAGGCAGCTGCTTGGCCTTGCCGTCGACCTTGCCGGCCAGCTTGCCGAAGGCGATCACCGAGCCGGTGAAGGTCACTGCACCGATGAAGATGGCAAATACTACTTCGATCTGCAGGAAGGTCAGCTCGTCGGGCGCCTTGGTAGCCACCAGAGCGGCGAAGGCAGAGAACTGCTCGGTGGCTCCTTCCACGGCCTGGACGGCCAGCACCCGGCGGCGCTCGAGGTCGGCGTTCCAGGCCACGAAGACCGCGGCCAGACCCACGAAACTGTGCAGTGCCGCTACCAGCTGGGGCATCTCGGTCATGGCGACCCGCTTGGCCACGACCCAGCCGATCGCCGCGCCGATGATGATCAGGGGAATCATCAGCCAGTGGGCACCGATACCGGGCCCCAGGGCGGTGAAGAACACCGCCAACGCCATGCCGATGATGCCGTACCACACCGCCCGCTTGGCCTTCTCCTGATTGCTCAGCCCCCCCAGGGAGAGGATGAAGAGCACACTTGCCGCAATCGCTGCGGCTGATACAAATCCTTGACTCAGCATGTAATCTCTCCGCCGCTCACGATTTCTGGAACATGGCCAGCATCCGGCGTGTCACCAGGAAGCCGCCCACGATATTGATGGTAGCGATCAGCACCGAGATACCTGCCAACAGCATGACGAGCCAGTTCCCCGAACCGATCTGCAGCACGGCGCCGAGAATGATGATCCCGGAGATGGCATTGGTCAGCGCCATCAGCGGCGTATGCAGCGAGTGGCTGACGTTCCAGATCACCTGGAAGCCCACGAAGCAGGCCAGGACGAA
>CAYWBG010000303.1:0-2434 GCA_964456005.1 uncultured Halomonas sp. | reverse complement strand
GGGGCACCGTGGCCACGGCGGTGGCGGTCTGGGCCTCGGCGCCCATGGCGAAGATGTCGCCCAGGGCGTGATTGGCGGCGACCTTGCCGAACACATAGGGGTCGTCGATGAAGGCACGGAAGAAGTCGATGGTGTGCACCGCATCCTTGCCCGGCGGGATCCGCACCACGGCGGCATCGTCCGGGGCGTGAAGCCCTACCAGCACCTCGTCGCGCTCAACCGGCTGCAGGGTGGCCAGCGCCCGGGAGAGCGCCGAGGCGCCGACCTTGGCGCCACAGCCGCCGCAGCGCATGGCAAGGGCCGAGATCGCCTGGGCATTCTCGTCCGCGTCCAGCGCCACGCGGCTGGCCCGGGGCGCCCGCATGCTGCCTTCTTTCATCGGCGGCAGGTCGTTGAACTTGGCCATGAAGCGCCGGTCGATGCGGTCCTTCCAGCGCCACACCCAGTCGCCGGCAAGACAGAGGCCGCCGCGGGAGGCCACGGCGTGGCGGTCGCCGGTGCTGATCAGCGCCAGCCATCTCGCCTGGGGGCGGTAGGGCTTGAGGGGGCGGCCGGTCACGACGGCGCGCAGGTTGTCGGCTAGCGGGCGGCCTTGCCGCACGGCGAAGACCCCGGCCTTCTCGCGAGGATGATTGACCTGGCTGGCGATATCGCCCGCGGCGAAGATGCGCGGGTCGGAGAGCGACTGCAGGGTGTCGCCGACCTGGATGAAGCCGGCATCGTCGAGTGCCAGGCGGGTATCGCGCAGCCAGGCAGCGCCGCCAGCATTGGTGACCCAGACGATCTCGTCGGCGGCGTGCCAGCTGCCATCGGCAGTCTGCAGCCGGCCCGCCTCGACACCGACCACGTCGGTAGCGGTGTGCACCTCGACGCCGCGCTGCTTGAGGGTGACCTGGAAGCGGGCGCGCACCTGGGGATTGTGGGTCGGCAGGATTTGCGCGCCACGGGTGAAAAGGGAGAACCGCAGCTCGTTCGGATCGCGGGACTGGGCCCTGAGTTCGTTGTTCAGCCGGTACTGCATGGCTAGCAGCAGTTCGACGCCGCCGGCGCCACCGCCGACCACCGCGACACGGGTCTGGCCAGGGTGCTGCCCGGTGTGTGGGTGCGTGAGACGCTCGAGCAGCCTCTGCCAGCGGTCGTTGAACTGATGGATCGGCTTGACCGGCACCGCATGCTGGCCGGCACCGCTGATCGAATTCACGTCGGGGGTCGAGCCGATATTGATCGACATCCAGTCGTAGGGCACCGGCGGGCGCGAGCGGCAGAGAACGTGCTGCGCCTCGTGGTCGATGCCGATGGCGTCGTCACGGAAGAAGCGTGCCCCGGCGTATTCCGCCAGCCGGCGCAGGTCGATATGCACCTCGTCGTAGGTGTAGTGCCCGGCCACATAGCCCGGCAGCATGCCCGAGTAGGGGGTATGGGTGTCGCGACAGATTACGGTAAGCCTGACGCCGGGCTCGGGTTTCATGGCGAAGCGCTTCAGCACCCCCACGTGGGTGTGCCCACCGCCAACGAGGACGATATCCCGTAACGCGGGTAACCCCATGGACTGCTGCGGTTGCTGCATGGTCAGGCTCGCTCTAGATTGGTGAGACGTCCTCATGAATGCCACAGTCTAAAGGCAAATCGATGGGACGACGCCATCCCGCGGGTCGGCACGTTGTCGAATCCTGCCTGAACCGTTCGCCAACGAGGCTACGCGATGTCCACTGCAGTGCGTTTTCACGACCAGCACGTCGAGGAGACGGGGCCGTCGTTTCGCGATGATGTGATCGCCGGGCTTGGCCGCTCTCCCAAGGTCTTGTCGCCCAAGTATTTCTACGATGAGCGGGGCTCCCGGCTGTTCGAATCGATCTGCCGCCAGCCCGAGTACTACCTGACTCGTACCGAGGAGGGGATCCTGGCCGGGGCCGCCGAGGAGATCGCGGCGCTGGTCGGGCCCGAGTCGCTGCTGGTTGAGCTAGGCAGCGGGGCCAGCCGCAAGGTGAGACTACTGCTCGAGGCGATGCGCCCGAGCCGCTATCTGGGAGTGGATATCTCCCGGGATTTCCTGCTCCAGAGCACTCGCCACCTGGCGGCCGACTATCCCTGGCTCGAGGTGCATGCCGCCTGGGCGGACTTTTCGGCGCGGCTGCGCTTGCCGTCGGGTGTCGAGGGGCGACGGGTGGTGGCCTTCTTTCCCGGGTCGAGCATCGGCAACTTCTCGCCGGCCGAGGCCGAGGTCTTCCTCGCGAGGCTGCGCCAGGCACTTCCGTCCGGCAGCGGGGTGCTGATTGGCGTCGATCTGGTCAAGGACACGGCGGTTCTCGAGGCGGCCTACAACGATGCCGCCGGTGTGACGGCGGCCTTCAATCTCAACCTGCTGGAACGCATGCGCCAGGAGCTGGGGGCGTCGGTGGAGCCGGGTCGCTTTCGTCATCGGGCCTTCTTCGAT
>CAYWBG010000302.1:0-2435 GCA_964456005.1 uncultured Halomonas sp. | reverse complement strand
AGGGCGGCGAGATCACCGTCATCGGCGACTGCGGCTACTCGCCGGACCTGTCGGACGCCATCGTCGACCGCGCCATGTTCCACTCGGACAACGCCTATTCGCTGGGCGACGCCCGCGTGACCGGCCAGCGCGCCCGGACCCACACCGCCTCCAACACGGCGTTCCGCGGTTTCGGCGGCCCCCAGGGGATGATGGTGATCGAGGCGGCCATGGACGACATCGCCCGCCGGGTGGACGAGGATCCGCTGACGGTGCGCAAGCGCAACCTCTATCGTCAGGGTCGCGACATCACCCACTATGGCCAGACCGTGGAACAGGTCGGCCTGCTGCATGAGCTGATCGATCAGTTGGAAGTGAGCAGCGACTACTGGGCACGGCGCCAATCGATCACTGAGTTCAATGCGCGGAACCCCATCATCAAGAAGGGGCTGGCGCTGACGCCGGTGAAGTTCGGCATCTCCTTCACCGCCAAGCATCTCAACCAGGCCGGTGCCCTGCTGCACGTCTATACCGACGGCAGCGTGCAGATCAATCACGGCGGCACCGAGATGGGCCAGGGCCTGCACACCAAGATCTGCCAGGTGGTGGCCCGGGAGTTGGCGCTGGACCTCGAGGCGGTTCGCATCACCGCTACCCGCACCGACAAGGTGCCCAACACCTCGCCCACTGCCGCCTCCAGCGGCGCGGACCTCAACGGCATGGCCGCCCGCGACGCCTGCCTGACCCTCAAGGCGCGGCTGTTCGACTTTGCCGCCGAACACTACGCGCTGGATCGCGAGGCGATGCGCCTGGAGGCCGGCCACCTGGTGGCGGGAGAAGGCGAGAGCGAGCGGCGAATCCCCTGGGGCGAACTGGTGCAGTCGGCCTACCTGGGGCGTGTCTCGCTCTCCGAGAAGGGCTTCTACGCCACCCCGCTGATTCATTACGACCGCGGCATCGGCCAGGGGCGTCCCTTCTACTACTTCGCCTTCGGGGCCGCGGTCGCCGAGGTCAGCGTCGACACCCTGAGCGGCGAATACCAGGTGGACCGGGTCGACATCCTTCATGATGTCGGCGACTCCCTGAATCCGGCCATCGACATCGGCCAGGTGGAGGGCGGCTTCATCCAGGGCATGGGCTGGCTGACCAGCGAGGAGCTCAAGTGGAATGACGCCGGCCGGCTGATCTCGGATGGGCCGGCCACCTACAAGATCCCCACCTACGGCGATCTTCCGCCGATCTTCAACGTCGAACTGATGGAAGGCCACCCCAACTCCATGGCCAGCATCTACCGCTCCAAGGCCGTGGGCGAGCCGCCCTTCATGCTGGGTATCTCGGTATGGTCGGCGCTGCGCGATGCCCTGGCGAGCCTCGCCGACTATCGCGAGGCGCCGCGGCTCGACACCCCGGCCACCCCGGAGCGGGTACTGCTGGCCGCCGAGGCGCTACGCTCACGCCAGAGTGACTGGCCGCCAACCTTCGGGGAGCCGGCACCGTGATCTCCGCAAGCGCTCATCGCCCCGAGAGCTGGCACGCTGCCCTGCATCGCCTGCAGCGCGAGGGCCTGCCCCACGCCCTGGCCACCCAGGTGACCAGCGCCGGCTCCACGCCCCGCGAGCCCGGGGCGCGAATGGTGATTACCGCGGACGCCGTCCATGACACCCTGGGCGGCGGCACCTTCGAATTTCAGGTGATCGAGGCGGCCCGACGCCGCCTGACGGGCCCTGACGGAAAAGTCGACGCCGGGATGAGCCTCGAGGCCTTCTCGCTGGGCGGGCGCAGCGGCCAGTGCTGTGGCGGCTTCGTCAATGTGCTACTCGAGGTCTTCCCCGGCAGCGAGACCACCCTGGCGATCTTCGGTGCGGGCCATGTAGGCCAGGACATCGTGGGCCTGGCCGCCCCGCTCCCCTGGCGGGTGCTGTGGCACGACAGCCGCGAGGCGATCTTCCCGGACTGGGCGGCAAGCCAGCCGCGCCTCGAATGCCGTTCGGCCCCCGACCCGGCCGTCGCCGTGGACGAGCTGCCTGCCGGCGCGCACGTCCTGGTGCTGACCCACGACCATGCCGAGGACCGCGCCCTGGTGGATGCGCTGTTGCGCCGGGACAAAGCGTGCGCCTCCATCGGACTGATCGGCTCGAAAAGCAAGTGGGCCAGTTTCCGGTCGCGGCTGCGTGATGCCGGCCACAACGACGCGGCGCTCGACCAGGTGCGCTGCCCCATCGGCATGGCGGCGGGAGGTACCGGAGGCGACAAGACCCCCTACGCCATCGCCCTGGCCACCCTGGCCGAGCTGCTGCCCATGATGGGAGACACCAAGCGAACGGATCAGCGCGGCCTTGCCCCGACCGAGCTGCGAACCGCTCTCGGCCTGACGACACCAAAGACCTAGGGGCCCCGGGGTGCCGGATCAGCCCCGGTGACACCAAGAACGATGAGCCTACGAGATGACCCAGAAC
>CAYWBG010000301.1:0-2438 GCA_964456005.1 uncultured Halomonas sp. | reverse complement strand
CGGCGCTCGGCGCTCGGCGCTCGGCGCTCGGCGCTCGGCGCTCGGCGCTCAGGAATTCTCCACATACGCACCCATCCGGCGCATTCGCGACTCGAAACCCGCTACGTTGTCCACCAGGTCGTCGGGACCGAAGGCGACGCATTCCGCCAGCAGCACTTCGATCAGGGTGATCGCCGAAAGAATCGAGGGGAAGAAGTGCGGCGTGGCATTGGCCACGTTAAAGGTGATGCTCGCTCCAGGCACCAGCGGAGAGCGCATGGTGTCGGTGACCACTATAGCGTTGACGCCCGCCGCACGGGTGATCTCTAAGGACCGCATGGTCTCGGCGCAGTAGGGCTCGAAGCCGAAGGCGATCACCACGTCGCCCTCGCCGAAGGGCGCCAGTTCGGTCAGCAGGCCACCCTCCTGACCACGGACCAGCTGGATATTGGGCATGGCGATGCGCCCCACATAGGCAAAGTGGTAAGCGCAGGCGAATGTGTCACGAAACCCCACCACCGCGATTTTCTCGGCGGCCAGCAACAGCCGGGCCGCATCGCGCACTCGTGCCTGGTTGTCGGTAGTGAACAGCCGACCGATGTTGTCGAAGGCGGCGTCTCCCACGTCGAGGAACACCTGGTCGTGGGTCTGGCTGGCCAGGGTGCGCAGGTGGCTGGCACGCCCCGAGAGTTCCACGGGGCCGGCCTGTACCGCCGACTGGAACACTTCGCGAAATTGGTCAAAGCTCTCGAAACCCAGGCGCTTGGCCAGGCGGACCAGCGTCGAGGCGGTGACCTCGGCGGCGCCGGCTGACTTGCGAATCGACTGGAAGGCGATCTCCACCGGGTGCTCTAGCACATAGCCGGCGGCCAGCTTGAGCTGAGGGCTGAGCTCCGGATAGGCCTCGGCCAGCTGCTGGTTGACCGTATCCAGTCGTGTGGTGCCGCCGGCTTCCGGTGCCGGCGAACCGACTTCCTGCACGTCGTGTTCCAGCAAGGTGATCTCCTGCATGGGTGGCGGGGCGGAACATTGTAACCGATGAGCGATCCTCATGAATGATACAATCGTTCCTCATAAAAAGAGATTTCGATACGACCGTGTTGACTTGTTCGAGGCCGCTGGCTAGGATGCGCGCAGAACAAGCGTTTTGTCACTATAGCGATAGTGGCACGTTTGTACTTTGGGCCGGAAACGCCTCCTGCCCGTTATCGAGTGTTTCAGCCAGCGCCCCGGAGAGCCCCTTCCTTCATGAGCCACCCCGACTACGAGACCCTGATCACCCGCCGCCATGGCCAGGTACAGGAGATACGCCTCAATCGACCCCATCGCCTGAACGCCGTGACCCAGGTGCTATATGACGAGCTCAATGATGCCCTGACCCAAGCCGAGGCCGACGGCGAGATTCGCGTCGTGATGATCACCGGGGAAGGCCGCGCCTTCTGCGTGGGTGCCGATCTCAAGGAACACAAGGTCGGGCGCACTGCCTTCGACCGCCGCCAATATCTGCAGGGCGAGCAGATCGTCTGCAAGCGCCTGATGCAGATGCAGACCCCGGTGATCGCCGCGGTGAACGGCTATGCCCTGGGCGCCGGGGCGGAACTCGCCATCGCCGCGGACTTCCTGCTCATGGCCGAGAGTGCCCAGATCGGCCTGCCTGAAGTCTCTATCGGCAACTTCCTGGGTGGCGGCGTCACCTGGCTGTTGCCTCGACTGGTGGGGCTGGCCAAGGCTCGCGAGCTGGCGTTCCTGGGGGAGCGCATCGACGGCGCCGAGGCGGTTCGCATCGGCCTGGCCAACCGTTGCCATGCCGACGAGGGTTTCTTCGAGGCTGCCCTAGCCTTCGCAGAAAACGTCGCCAGCAAGGCCCCGCTCTCCATGGCCCTGGCCAAGGAGCAGCTCACCATGTCGGCCGAGCGTACACTGGACGCGTGCCTGATCGCCGAGCTCGAGGGCATGACCTTTGTCGGCACCACCGGGGATTGGCAGGAGGGGGTCGACGCCTTCGCCGAGAAGCGCGCTCCACGGTTCCGGGGTCAGTAGCCTTACCCCCACCCCTCGAATCTCAGCGAAACGCCCGGTCATCGGCCGGGCCTTTGACTCCCTTTAAGAGACCCCAGCGGTCAAGGTCAGACTCCTATGAACCCCATCGAAGGACACCTTCCCACTCGCAGCCCGCTCCACGACATCCTGGCCCCTACCGGCATCGCGGTGGTGGGGGCCTCGTCCGATCCGACCAAGCGTGGCTACAAGGCGATGGTCGGCCTGATCAAGGACGGCTATCGGGGTGACATCTACCCGGTAAACCCCAAGGCCGACATGATCCTTGGTGTCAAGGCCTGGCCCTCGGTTACCGCCATCCCCGGTAACCCGGAGCTGGCGTTGATCTGTACCCCGGCGGCCTCGGTGCCGGGGCTGATCGCCGAGTGCGGGCGACGCGGCATCAAGGGGGCGGTGATACT
>CAYWBG010000300.1:0-2446 GCA_964456005.1 uncultured Halomonas sp. | reverse complement strand
GCGCTGGGGTCGAAGCCAGCCGCCTCGGCCGCCTGGTTGAAGATATCGGTGCCCGGCAGATCCGGGCTGCCCGGGCGGGTGGCGATCATGCCCTCCAGCACGTCGGCACCGATCGCCTCTACCAGGCTGTCGCCGACCATGCCGTCTGCACCCACATACTGGGTGAACATGCCGCTCTCGTAAGCCTGACGAATGACCGTCTGGCCGGAGGTGTCGGCGTAGGCCAGCACCACCAGGGTGTCGGCTCCGCTGGCTGACAGAGATCCCAGCTCGGAACGATAGTCGGCGCGGTTGTCCTCGTGGGCCAGGTTATCGGCCACGGTACCGCCGCCCTCCACGAAGGCCTCGCTGAAGGCATCCGACAGGCCGCGGCCATAGTCGTTGTTCACATAGGTCACCGCCACGAAGTCGATGCCCTTATCGAGGAGCAACTTGGCCAGCAGCTCGCCCTGGAAGGCATCGGAAGGCACGGTGCGGAAGACCAGGCCGTTGTCGTCCAGCTCGCTCACCGCCGGCGCCGTGGAGGCGGGCGAGACCATCACCACACCACCGGGAATGGCGGCGTTATTGGCCGCGGCGATGGTCGCCCCGGTGCACAGGGCGCCGACGATCGCGGTGACATTCTCGGTGTTGACCATGCGATCGGCCGCATTGGAGGCCGCGGAGGCATCCGAGCAGGTCGTGTCGGCGCTGGGGATGACCAGTGTCTGGCCACCGAGAATGCCGCCCTGTTCGTTGACCTGCTGAACGGCCAGCTGGGCGCCATCATAGATCGGCGGCGTCAGGCTCTCGATTCCCCCGGTAAAGCCACCGAGAAAGCCCAGCTTCACCTCGGCCTGAGCCGCACCGGTCAGTGCCAGGGCGGAGGCCGCTACCGCCATCGACAATATGCTCTTTTTCATGTTGTGTTCCTGATGGTTGTGGCGAAAGGTTGTGGCGAAATTTCCCCCTTCAATCTGGAAGGCACGCGCGGAAAACTCAAGCCCCGCCTGCCAACGCTGAGGCGCTTTCCCTCAACCCGGCGGACGGGAACTGGCGGGAGGCACGCCCCCACCGCCTATACTGAAGACCCCGCCCCGCAAGAGGAGTTGCCATGCGCCCACTGCGCCCCGCTACCCTGACCCACGCCGAGACGCGCTGGGTCGCCTTCCTCGACCGGCGGGAGGAGGCCCTTTAGGCATGCAACAGGAACTCCTCACGCTCACCGAGCTCAGCGGCAGCCGCCACGAAGTCGGCCACGCCCACGGCCGCGCCCACGCCCTGCTCATCCAGCGCAGCCTGGAGGTCTACGACCGCTTGTTTCACGACTTCGTGGGCATCGGCTGGACGGAGGCACGCTGGGAGGCGCAGCGCTTCGGGGCCATGATCGAGCGGGGTTTCCCCGAGATACTCGAGGAGATGGCCGGCATCGCCGAGGGCGCCGGCGTGGAACCCGCCGACATCCTGACCCTCAACTGTCGCAGCGAGATCTCGCTGACCCGCGCCAGCGGCGGCTGCTCCGCCTTCGCCCTGGCCCGGGGCGGCACCCAGTGGCTCGCCCAGAACTGGGACTGGCGCACCGACCAGCTGCACAACGTGGTGGCGCTGAAGATCACCGGGCAGGACCACGCCCCACTGGTCAGCATCGGCGAGGCCGGCATGGTCGCCAAGATCGGCATGAACGCTCACGGCATCGGCGTCTGCCTGAATGCCATTCGTTCGCAGACCTGCGGCGAGGGGCTGCCGATCCATGTGGCACTGCGCAAGATTCTCGAGCGCCCCGAGCTGGAAAGCGCGGTAGCCGTGGCCAGCCGCGACCGGGTCTGTTCCCCGGCCCATTTCCTGGTGGCCGACCCGAAGGGGCAAGCGGTAGGTCTGGAGGTCCATCCCGGCGAGCCGGGACGTCTCGAGGCCGAGGGTGGTGTGGTCACCCATACCAATCACCTCTACGCCCCCGCCGCCACCTGCCGAGTGGAAGACTTCCCGCGGGCCGACTCCCAGCCGCGCCTGGCACGGCTGGATACGCTGCTGCGCGAAGCACTGCCGGCAAACGCCGCGGTGGACGAGGCGGCGCTGTTCGAGATTCTCAGCGACCACCACGGCGAGCCGCTGTCGATCTGCCGCCACTTCAACCCCGCCCAGCCCGCCGAGGAGCGCATGGAGACCCTGTTCGGGGTCGTCATGAACCTCAGCGAGCGGCGCCTGACCGTGCGTCACGGCAAGCCCTGCGAGGCACAGGACACGCTGACGATCTCGCTGTCCCCTCCCCCCCGGTCCTGAGACCGCGACGCCGCGCCCGGCGGTCGGCGTGTCCGCATGTCCGCGTGTGCGGAATTAGTTCAGGTCTATCGCACAGCGTTTGAGATCCTCCAGGCGGCAATGCTCCAGCGCTGCCTGGTCGGTCCCCTGCAAGACAACTCGCGGGGCCTGCCCGGCGGCGAAGGCTTCCTGCCAGCGTCCGGCACAC
>CAYWBG010000299.1:0-2472 GCA_964456005.1 uncultured Halomonas sp. | reverse complement strand
TGGGCCTGGCGATCCGCCACTGGCAGGCGAGTCCCCTGCTCGGCGGCGATGGCAATCGTGAGTTCCTGCTCCACGCCATTCGCTCGGCGGAGCCGACCTCCCACCCGTCGTCTTAAGCCTCGTGGAGGCTTGAGGGTCAACATGGCATCTCTCAGCAGGCAATTTACGAAAAAAGTAGAAAGAGCCCAACGACTTAGCGCCCGCCCTCTCCACCGCCACCATCGCCAGCACCCCCGCCACCGTCACCGAGGTCGACGTCACCGGGGTCGCCATGGGTGCCGGGAGGTGGGTGGTCCGTGGGGGGCTCGCTGGAGGGCACCGCCTGTTGGACGCGCACTGCCTGACCGCCGGGGCGATGCAGCCAGACGTCGAGCTGGTTGAAGGCGATATCGACCCCATGCTCGGCAAATAGCTCACCCACCCGGCAGTTGATCTCGTCGGTGGCATAGAGGCGATCGCCCAGGGCGTTGACGAAGACCCGCAGCTCGAAGTTCAGGGTGCTATCGCCGTAGTCCATGAAGAACACCTGGGGCTCGGGGTCAGCCAGCACCCGGACGTTCTCGTCGGCGGCCTGATGCAGCAGGCGATGCACCAGTCGGTGATCCGACCCGTAGGCCACGCCGAAGGTCAGCACCACTCGGGTGACCGTATCCGACAACGACCAGTTGATCAGCTGATCGGTGACGAAGGTCTTGTTGGGAATGATGATCTCCTTGCGATCGAAGTCGGTGACCGTGGTGGCACGAATACGGATCTTGCTCACCGTGCCTGTCAGGTTGCCCAGGGTCACGGTATCGCCGATACGCACCGGACGTTCGAAAAGGATAATCAGGCCAGAGACGAAGTTGGCAAAGATTTCCTGAAGACCGAAACCGAGCCCCACCCCCAACGCGGCCACCAGCCACTGCAGCTTGTCCCAGGAGACACCGAGAGTGCCCAGCGCTGCCACCAGGCCGGCACCGACAATGGTGTAGGAAAGCAGCGAGGTGATGGCATAGGCGCTGCCCTGCTTCAGCTCCAGGCGCGACAGGAGGCTCACTTCGAGCAGACCAGGCAGATTGCGGGCCATGATCATGGTCAGCCCGATGATCAGCAAGGCGGTGAAGATATCGGCCACCGACAGCGTGCTGCCGACCAGGTCGCCGCTCTCGATGTCATCCGTTTCCCAGATGGCCACCTGATCCAGGTAGCCCAGCACCGTCAGCAGGTCCGACCAGACCAGATAGAGCAGGAACACGAAACCGATCAGTAGAATCAGCTTGGAGAGGCGCAGCGACTGCTGGTTGATCTTCTCCATGTCCAGCGGCGGCTCTTCCACCACCTCCAGCCCCCCGTCGGCTCCCTCCTGGGCATGGGCCCTGCGCCGAGCCAGGGCGCGCTTGAAGGCCAACCGGCGTGCCGCCACCGCCAGGCCACGCACCACCGAGGCCTCCACCAGGATCCATAGCCCGAGCAGGTAGAGGGTGATCACGAAGCGCTCGACCAGACTCAGCGCCGTGTATTCATAACCGGCTACGATCAGCCCGACCAGCACCAGGGGCACCGCGGCCATGGCCAGCCCCAGCACCAGGCGAAGCAGTCGAACGCCGAAGAAGGGCGCATGGGCCAGGATCAGGCGCGCCAGCAGGAAGCTCATCGCCAGCAGACCAGCCACTAGCAGCACGAGGGCCACCGGACGGTGACTAAGCCCGAAATCGGCGTCGCGCGCCAGGCTAGCGATCATCAGTACCGGCACCAGGGCCAGTCCCAGCCAGCCAAGCAGCCAGCGCAGCCGCGCGGCATAGTCCGCCGGCCAGTAGAAGTGCTTGGTGGCCACGCCGTCCGGCACCAGCAGGCGACGCCCCCAGGCGATCACTGCCCAGGCCAGCGAGAGCTGCAGGATGGCCAGGCCCAGGCCGTGGGCAATCCCCCCGCCGCCGGCCAGCAGGGCGCTGCCTGCGGCCGCCAGGGTCAAGGGCCCGGGCAGTGCCAGGGGGATATTCAACAGCACTGCCCGGGGGGTATGCAGCTGGGTATCGCTACGCAGCCGACCCACCTGCTCATGCAGGACCGCCAGCCTCGTTTTGATCTGCCGGCGACTCCACAGCAGCCCGATACCCCCCAGTAGCAGAGGCACGCCCGCCAGGGCACCGATCGTCGGCAGTTGCCAGTTCCCCGGCAGCACCTGCCGCCACTCGCCCTCCTGCCATTCCAGCGCGAGGTTGATGGGCAGCTGTCGCAACCAGGCCAGGTCCAGCGGACGCGTGTTGGCAACCCAGAAGAGCTGCTCGTCGATGGTCGCGCGAAGCTCCCTTGAAATCCTCAGCAGCTGCTGCTGGTTGAGCTGCAGCTCGATGGCCGAGCTGAGCAGGCTGCCGTAGGTCTGCTCCAGGCGGTCCACCAGTTCCCGGCGAGACTGATAGAGACGCTGCAGGGAATCGACCAGGGCATCGCTGACCTCGACACCGGCCTCCTCCAGGCGCTGGCTGGCCA
>CAYWBG010000298.1:0-2483 GCA_964456005.1 uncultured Halomonas sp. | reverse complement strand
CCCCCGACATCCTGCTCCCAAAGCAGGCGCGCTACCAGGCTGCGCTACACTCCGCCAGCAATATGACGTGCCTGACGCCACCGCAGGGGCCTCGTCGAGCGCTGCGTATTCTACGTGACTTTCCCCCAGGGTCAATAGCTATCGCCGCCATGCGGCAGGCGGAGCGCTTTGTTTCGACGCCTTGGCGTGCGAAAATCACGCTCTCTCATCATGTCGGCGGCCGTCAGCCCCGGCAACGCCCACCCTACCACCAGAGGATCCTCGATGACCGCCCAACTGATCGATGGCAAGTCCATCGCCGCCCGAGTCCGCCAACAGGTCGCCCGCCAGGTTCAGGCACGTCGCGACAGCGGAGCCCGCGCGCCCGGATTAGCCGTGGTCCTGGTGGGCGAGGATCCCGCATCCACTGTCTATGTGCGCAACAAGCACAACGCCTGCGTCAAGGCCGGCATCGAATCTTTCGAGCACCAGCTGCCGGCCGAGACCACCCAGGCACAACTCGAATCCCTGGTGGATCAGCTCAACGCCGATCCCACCGTCGACGGCATCCTGGTGCAACTGCCGCTGCCCGAGCATCTGGACGCCCGTCCCATCCTCGAACGCATCCGCACCGACAAGGACGTGGACGGCTTCCACCCCTACAATCTCGGTCGCCTGGCCCAGCGCCTGCCGCTGCTGCGCCCCTGCACTCCCAAGGGCGTGATGACCCTGCTAGAACAGAGCGATCTACCGGTGCGCGGCCTGGACGCCACCGTGGTCGGCGCCTCCAACATCGTCGGTCGCCCCATGGCCCTGGAGCTGATGCTCGCCGGCGCCACCACGACGGTCTGCCATCGCTTCACCCGCAACCTGGAAGCGCATGTTCGCCGCGCCGACCTGCTGGTGGTCGCCGTGGGCAAACCCGGCCTGGTCGAGAGTGAATGGATCCGCGAAGGCGCCATCGTCATCGACGTGGGCATCAACCGTCAGCCGGATGGCCGGCTGCGCGGCGATCTGGACTTCGACAGCGCCGCCGAGCGGGCCGGCTGGATCACCCCCGTCCCCGGCGGCGTCGGCCCCATGACCGTCGCCACCCTGCTCGAAAACACCCTGCAGGCCGCCGACATTCACGACCCCATCTAACGATACCTTGGAGTCAGACCCTTAACTCCCCTTTAGGGCCTGACCCCGACCACGGAGATTCGCATGAGCGACAAGACGATGAACGTCGAGAGCTTCCACCCTGACCTCACCAGGGTAAAGGGGCGGCAAGCATGGACCGGGGCCTGCGCATGAGGCGCATCGGGATCATCGGTGCCATGTCCCAGGAGGTGGCGCGCCTGGCCTCGCTGCTAGAGGAGCGCCAGACTCGCACCCATGTCGGCTCCACCTTCCATAGCGGGCGGCTGCACGGTGTCGAGGTGGTGATCCTGCAGTCGGGCATCGGCAAGGTCAACGCCGCCGTGGGCACTACCCTGCTGCTGGATATCTACCGACCCGACGCCGTCATCAACACCGGCTCCGCCGGCGGATTCGGCAAGGGACTGGAGATCGGTGACATCGTGGTCTCCAGCGAGGTGCGGCACCACGACGTGGATGCCGTGGTATTCGGCTACGAGCACGGGCAGGTGCCCGACATGCCCGCCGCGTATCGGCCGGACCCACGGCTGGTCACCATCGCCCGAGAGTGCGTGGAATCCCTCGGCGAGGTAAGGGTGACGGAAGGCCTGATCGCCACCGGCGACGTCTTCATGGCCTGCCCCAATCTGGTGGCCCAGACGCGTTCGCGCTTCCCCACCATGCTTGCCGCCGAGATGGAGGCCGCCGCCATCGCCCAGACCTGCCATCTCTATGACTGCCCCTTCGTGGTGATCCGCGCCCTCTCCGACATCGCCGGCGGTGGCGACAACCACCTCTCCTTCGAGGCGTTCCTGGAGGTTGCCGCCCTGCACTCCTCGAAGATGATCGAGGCCATGGTCACCAGACTGGGTCACCTGAATGCCGATGCCGCGAGCGAATCCCTTGCCGACGGCGCCTGAGCCGCCGGCCTGGAAACCCGCGGCGCCCCAGGCGAGGGGCGCCACGAAGGGCCTGACGAGCGCCCTGGTGATGGGCCTTGTCCTGCTGCTGGCCGGCTGCGGCTCGACCCACCTCACCACCGAGGGCGCTCACGGCCTGACGCCTCAGACCAGCGAGACCCGCTTTGGCTCGCTGCCTCGCCAGACCTACACGCCGCCCGACTGGCCAGAGCCTCTCACCGCCGAGGTGAACCTGCCCGAGACGTCAGGCAGCGCCCTGCGACCCGCCGCACTGCTGGTGCATGGCGGGGGCTGGCAGAACCGCGGCCTGGAGGACATGACCGGTATCGCCGAGCAGCTGGCGGCCCGTGGCTTCGTGACGGTCAACGTCGAACACCGCTTCGCGCCGGAATATCGCTTCCCGGCGCAGCTACACGACCTGCAGCAGGCCATGGCCTGGCTGCATGACAACGCCGAGGCATGGCG
>CAYWBG010000297.1:0-2484 GCA_964456005.1 uncultured Halomonas sp. | reverse complement strand
TTGACAGTTCATGGGGCGCCGCCGGCCAGGTGGGTGTGGATCTGCTGATCGACGATAACTGGGCCCTCAACGCCGCCGCCTGGTATATCGATATCGATACCGATGCGACCCTCAACGGCGACGACATCGGTACCGTCGAGATCGACCCCTGGGTGGTGATGGCCGGTATCAGCTACCGGTTCTGAGCGCCACTCCGTCGTGACGAGGCCCGCCATTGGCGGGCCTCGTTGCGTCGAAAGGAGAGTAAGGAGCGCTAGCGCGGTGAATGGCGAGAAAGCCCCAGCGCAGCGAGTGTGGCCTCATCCAGCCCGCCAACCGCCTCCATCGCGGCCAGGCTGGCATGGTAACCGGGGCTGAGGAAGGCTTCTCCGGCCAGCAGATGCGCCAGGTACTCCCGGGCGGGGCGCAGGGCCTCGGCGGTCGTGCCGGGGGCGGCGATATAGACCCAGGACTCGATGCTCCCCTCCTCGGTGGCCACCCGTAAGCGATGGCGCTCATAATCGTGGGGATAGCCCTCGAAGGGATCCATTTGCCGTATCTGATCAGGCATCACGAGTTCGAAGAGCGCCCCCTCCACCCGCTCGCCAGGCACCGGCGCCACATTGGCGTGGGCAACCCCAGCCACACGGGAGGCCTTGTCGAAGCGCAGCGCATAGTCGTGCAGGACGCCAGGCAGCACGCGCCGCGTGGCACCGATGCGTGCCTCGACACGGGCCGGGTTCATGTTGCTGCCATAGGCAAAATAGTAGGGCATGGCGACCTCAGTTCTCGGTGACCAGCCGGTCAATCTTCTCCACCGACCGCGTCATCATCAGCCTCTCACTTGTCCGCGCCCCGTCCTGTGCCAGCCAGGCCTCGACGGCCGGGGCTACCTCACACTTTGCCGGCAGCGGCGCCCGGGCCTCCACCAGCGTCTCGAGACGCGCAATGAACACGAAGCGCAGCCACTGGGGCAACGACATGGTATCGACGCAGAAGGGCGCTACGCTGTCGAAGGCGCGCGGTTCAGGAGGCTCCGTGCGCCAATGCCCGGTGGCACGCATGCTCGCCTCGAGTTCGCGCAGAGCCTCGGCCAGCTCCTGATGAACGCTCATGGGGAAGTCCTCTCTTGCATGAGCTGCCATTATCCCCACATACCCCCATCCCTGAACAGCCCGGCCGATTTTTCCACACCCGTGGGGGCGCCAATGTCCGCGTTGTGTATGGTTCACAGTTTTCTTGAACGGGCCTGTGGATAATCTCTGGAAAGGCGGCTGTCGGCCAGGCCTGACGGGGCCTGCGGCACTTCGATCAATTTCTGATCAGCGCCGTGGATTCTCGAGGGATCGTCACCTGCTGACAGCGCGGAATGGCCACGGTAGAGTGCACGCTTCGCAACCGGGAGACGCCATGCAACCCATTCACAGCCTTCACGACTTCTTCGTTCGCAGCGGGGCCGAGGTGTGGCTCTACCACCTTGGGAGGCGCGTCGAGCCTTGCAGCCTGGAAACACTGGCGGCCTTCGAGAGTGGGCAGCAACCTTGGCCGGCGCCTTGGCAGAATCAGGCGCGCCTCGGCCTGGTCTTCCGGCTAGGCGAGATGCGTGACCCTCTGATCTGGTTTCTGGCCCTGCCGCTGGATGAGCAGAGCCAACTGGATCCGGCTCCCCGCGACGCCTTCGTTCAGCGTCTGCTCGAGACCCTCGGGCGCAGCGTCGCCAGCGTCGGGCGTGAAGATGGCGAGGCCGTGGACAACCTGATGAAGGACAACCCCCTAGCCTTCACCCCTTCCCTGCCCTTCCAGGCCGTGCTGCATGCCCGCGCCACCCGCGACCTGGACCTGCCGGCCAGCCCGCATCTGGAGCCGGTGGAGGCCTACCTCAGCTCCCAGCAAGATATCGACTGGCAGGCATTGGGGCTTCAGGGACTGGCCGACCATGCGGTGCGCATGGACGCACAGGCGAGTCGTCAGCTCGCCGATCGCCTGCCCGCACTGCCCGGCGAAGTGCTCAATTCGCTGTGCTACTGTCTGGAACATGTGGAGATCGACGACGCCCTGGCCAACTCCCTGCGAGCACGGGGAGAGGCAGCGGCCGCAGCGGGTGACGTGGAGAGCTTCTGCGCCTGCGTTCGTGCCATGGCCGGCGCCGATGGCGCGCTCACCGGCCCTTGGTTCGATGCGCTGCTCGCGGACCCCAACGCCTGCGGCCCCGACCTGCTCGCGGCCATCGCCGGCCGCGGCTGGCGCCACCTGGAGGACGCCGAGCGGCTACCACGCTTCCTGGAGCGCCTCGCCCAGTGCCAGGGTGTCGACTTCATCAATGTGGTCCGCGACCTGGCGCTGGTGCCCAGGCTGCGCCTGCCGGTGCTGATGGCACTGCGCGAGGCCAGGGCAGACTCGACGGTCGGCCAGCGGCTGGCGGAACTGACAAGGCAAGCGGGGACACCGGAATGAACATGAAAGAACTGCCCTATACCCCCAAGGCGGTGATCGGGCGGCGAGAAA
>CAYWBG010000296.1:0-2496 GCA_964456005.1 uncultured Halomonas sp. | reverse complement strand
CGCCCTGCTCGAGCAGGAACTCTCCCCAGGCGTGGTCGCTGTCGATCGACAGCAGTGTGTTGTCCAGGTCGAAGATGGCCAGGCTCACGGCGACTCCCCATTGTGAGTGTATTAAGTGCCTAATGGCAGCGGACAGGGTCAAAAGCCGTGGAGTATGGCAGATGCTGATGTTGGCTTCGAGCGTCCGAGGACCTCGGGCGACAAGCCGTCCCGCGCGTGGGATTGGCCCGGATGTCGTATTGATGCGCTTCACTGCACTGTGGAACAATGGTTTCAATACTGGATTCTACAAGGTGACGTCCGTGATCGACGCTGACGGCTTTCGCCCCAACGTTGGCATCATCATCGCCAACGACCAGGGGCAGCTGCTATGGGCGCGTCGTGTTGGGCAGAATGCGTGGCAGTTTCCCCAGGGAGGCATCAAGGCGAATGAGACACCGCAGCAGGCACTTTTTCGCGAACTCCACGAAGAGATCGGCTTGACCGCCGACGACGTGGAGGTACTTGCCTGCACCCGGGGTTGGCTGCGCTACCGCTTGCCGCGACGCATGGTTCGCACGCATTCCCGGCCGGTTTGCATCGGCCAGAAGCAGAAGTGGTTCCTGTTGCGGATTCGCTGCCAGGATAGCCGGATCTGCATGGATGGCACGGCTACGCCGGAGTTCGATGGCTGGCGATGGGTCAGCTATTGGTTTCCGCTGGCCCAGGTGGTGCCTTTCAAGCGGGAAGTCTATCGTCGCGCCCTGCGCGAGCTCTCTCCCCGGGCCCAGCGCCTGGCCCTGGGTTACGACTGACTGGGGACGCCGCTGCCGTCAACGGGGTCCGACAGGACGTGGGCCCCGCCCACGACAAACCGATAACAATGAACGACAGGACGCCCATGCTCGAGGTCTTGCGACGCATCACACAGGAAGTCAACGGGGCCCGCAATCTGGAGGCGGCTCTCTCTACCATGGTGCGCCGCATTCGCAAGGCGATGCGCACTGACGTCTGTTCGTTCTACCTCTTCGACGAGGAGCTCGATCGCCTGGTGCTGATGGAGACCATCGGCCTGCGTACCCAGGCGGTCGGGCAGGTGACCCTGCCCATCGGCGAGGGGCTGGTGGGCCTGGTGGCCAGCCGCGAGGAGCCGCTGAATCTCGAGGATGCCCAGGCGCACCCGCATTTCCTCTACTTCGAGGCCACCGGTGAGGAGCGCTACTCCAGCTTCCTCGGCGTACCCATCATCCATCAGCGTCGCATGCTTGGCGTGCTGGTGGTGCAGCAGTCCGAGAAGCGCCGCTACGGTGAAGAGGACGAGGCCTTTCTGGTCACCATGGCGGCCCAGCTGGCCGGGGTGCTGGCCCATGCCCTGGCCACCGGCAACCTCACCCGCCCTAGCCTCGAAGGGCAGGTACGCTTCAAGGGGGTGGCGGCGTCCCCCGGCATGGCCATCGGCGAGGCAGTGGTGATCGCCCCGCCGGCCGATCTGAACAGCGTGCCCGACCTGGTCCCCACCGATGTGGAATACGAGATCGAGCGCCTCAGGGAGGCGATCGGACGTGTGCGCAGCGAGATTCGCGCTGCTGGCGAGCGCCTGGCTAGCCGCATCTCGGCCCAGGAGTTGGCGCTGTTCGATGTCTACCAGCAGATGCTAGGCGAGGCGGCGCTCTCCCAGGAAGTGGTCAAACGCATCCGCGAGGGGCAGTGGGCCCCCGGTGCCCTGGCCGACGTGGTGCGCCGCCACGTGCAGTACCTGGAGCGAGTCGACGACGACTACCTGCGCGAGCGGGCGGCCGATGTGCGTGACCTGGGCCGGCGGGTTTTGGCCCACCTGCAGGAGGAGACGCCCCAGACCCCGGGGGTCTACCCGGAGAGCACCATCCTGGTGGGTGACGAGATCAGCGTGGCGATGCTTGGCGAGGTGCCCCGGGACAGGCTTGCCGGCCTGGTATCGGTGCGCGGTTCCAGCGCGTCCCACGTGGCGATCATCGCCCGGGCCATGGGCATTCCCACCGTGTCGGGGATGGTCGACCTGCCCCTGCCCAGGCTATCCGGGGCCAAGGTGATCCTCGACGGCCATCGCGGCCGGCTCTTCGTGAGTCCCAACCAGGAGTTGGAGGGCCATTACCAGGGGCTGATCGACGAGGAGCGTGCCCTGGCGGAGATGCTGGAGCACGAACAGGACCTGCCGAGCCGCACCCCGGATGGTCACGACATGCCGCTGATGGTCAACACCGGCCTGGCGGTGGATGCCGTGGCCTCGCTTAAGAGTCGGATCAGCGGCGTGGGGCTCTATCGCACCGAGGTCCCCTTCATGATCACCGAGCGCTTCCCCGGCGAGCAGGAGCAGACGCGTCTCTACCGCGAACAGCTCGAGAGCTTTTCGCCGCTGCCGGTGGTGATGCGAACCCTGGATATCGGCGGCGACAAGGATCTTCCCTACTTTCCCATCGAGGAGGCCAACCCCTTCCTCGGCTGGCGCGGCATCCGCGTTACCCTGGACCACCCCGAGGT
>CAYWBG010000295.1:0-2497 GCA_964456005.1 uncultured Halomonas sp. | reverse complement strand
ATGAACTTGCCCGTGATGAACTTGCCCGTGATGAAGGAGTGCCGCCCTGGGAAGAAGCGATACCCGCGCCGGCGCCCGAACCCGAGCCTCCGCCCCCCGAGCCGCCGCGCCACGATGATGCAGCGGTGACAGCTGCCCAGGCGCCCAGCGGTGATGCCCGCGGCGATAGACAAAGCTCGGGTTATGGCCATGCCGACTGGCTGGCCGGCTTCGATGCGCTGGGGCTAGGTGGACTGACCCGCAACCTCGCCGCCAACTGCGTGGTTGAGGACGACGACGGGGCTTGCCTGCGCCTGCGCCTGGATCCATCGCTCTCGGCCATGCGGGCCGAGGTGCATATCGAGCGCATTCAGCAGGCCCTGGCCGATCGGGGCATCGCTAGGCGTCTGGTGGTGGAGGAGGGGCCGCTGCCGGAGGCACTCGAGACGCCCCGGCAACAGGCCGAGCGCCTCGCCGCCCAGCGCCACGCTGAGGCGGTTGAGGCACTCGGCCGCGACCCCCATGTACAGAAGCTACAGCAGGCCTTCGGTGCCCGGCTAATCGAGGCCACGGTGAAGCCCGTCGACGCCATTCGCCACTGAGTCTTGCAGGGGAACGACGGTCCGGCGCGGGCGTCACACGAATCACGACATCGCACTACCACACCACATAGAGAGAGGACTCCCCATGATGAAGGGTGGAATGGGTAACCTGATGAAGCAGGCCCAGGAAATGCAGGAGAAGATGCAGCGCATCCAGGAAGAGGTCGCCAAGGCCGAGGTTCTGGGCGAAGCGGGAGCCGGCATGGTCAAGGTCACCATGAATGGCCGCCACGACGTGAGCAATGTCGACATCGATCCCAGCGTCATGGAGGAGGACAAGGAACTGCTCGAGGACCTGTTGGCCGCCGCGGTGAACGATGCCGTGCGCAAGGTGGAGGCCAGCTCCAAGGCCAAGATGGAGGAGGCCACCGAGGGGTTGAATCTGCCGCCCGGCTTCAAGATGCCTTTCTGACACATGAGCTTCTCCCCCCTCGTCGACAAATTGATGGAGTCGTTGCGGGTGCTGCCCGGCGTTGGGCCCAAGACGGCCCAACGCATGGCCATGCACCTGCTCGAGCGCGACCGGGACGGCGGCCGGCGTCTGGCCGGGGTGCTCGACGAAGCCATTGAACGGGTCGGCTACTGCCGGCGCTGCCGCACCCTCACCGAGGAGGAGGTCTGCGTGCTGTGCGAAAGCCCCCGTCGCGACAACAGCTTGCTCTGCGTGGTGGAGTCTCCCGCCGACCAGCTGGCCATCGAAGAGGCTGGTGGTTTTCGTGGCCGCTATTTTGTGCTGCATGGCCATCTCTCGCCGCTGGATGGCATCGGGCCCGAGGATATCGGACTCGACCAGCTCGAGAGGCGGGTGACCGAGGAGGACGTCGAGGAGGTGATTCTCGCCACCAATCCCACCGTGGAGGGCGAGGCCACCGCCCACTATATTGCCGCCCAGCTCTCTCCCCAGGGCTTGCGCCTCTCGCGTCTCGCCTATGGCGTGCCCATGGGCGGTGAACTCGAGTACGTGGACGGCGGCACCCTGAGCCGAGCCTTCAATGGACGCCTGCCATTCCGGGGCGACTGAGCCCCTTTCGTTTCCCATCTGCCGGAACCCTCATGCCCCTGACGCCTGACATTCGCTGGATCGATACTCCCGAGGCCCTGGACGCCGCCTGCGACGAGGTAGCCGGCGCCGAGGTCATTGCACTCGATACCGAGTTCTTCCGCGAGAACACCTTCTTTCCGGTGCCGGCCCTGATCCAATTCTCCGCCGGTGGGCCTGCCTGGTTGATCGACCCCCAGGAAGTTTCATGCACGGCGGCCTTCCGGGACCTCCTCAGGCAAGGCCCGCTCAAGTTGCTGCATGCCGCCAGCGAAGATTTGGAGGTCTTCGCCCACTGGGCGGGCGTGCCTCCGGCACCGCTGGTGGATACCCAGGTGGCCCAAGGGCTGCTTGGCGAGACTCCCTCTATGGGCTACCAGAAGTTGGTCAATCACTGGATCGGCGAGACTCTGCCCAAGGACGAGACCCGCTCCGACTGGCTCAAGCGGCCGCTCAGCGAGACCCAAAAGCAATACGCGGCGCTGGACGTGGTCTACCTGGTGCAGGTATGGGAGCGTCAGCGCGAGGCGCTCGAACGCCTGGGCCGCATGGCATGGCTCGAAGCGGAGGGCGCCGAACTGGTGGCCCAGGCGACTCGAAACGAGGCGTCAGACGGCCAGTGGTACTTGCGTCAGCGACAGCTCTGGCGCCTGGCGCCACGCCACATCGAGGCCTATCGTCGGCTGACGACATGGCGAGAGGGTGAGGCAAGGGCGCGCAACCTGCCGCGAGGCTGGCTGGTCCACGACCGGGTGCTCTACGCCATCGCCGAGGTGCTGCCCGAAAACCGCTTCGAGCTGGCCCGTATCGAGGGCGTCAAGCCGAGCCTGGTCAAGCGCGACGGCGACACCCTGCTGGCCCTGGTGGCCGAGGCGCG
>CAYWBG010000294.1:0-2507 GCA_964456005.1 uncultured Halomonas sp. | reverse complement strand
GCGCCAGTCCGCTGCGCTGACCCGCCCGGGCAGCAGCCAGCTTGACGACCCAGGAACGGCAACGGCCGTGGCATCACCGCCACGGCCGTGTTGTGTCGGGAAAGGCGAAGCGTGATCAGAAGTTCGGCTTGCGCTTCTCGACGAAGGCGCTCATGCCCTCGTTCTGTTCCCCGCCGGCGAAGCAGAAGGCGAACAGTGCGGTCTCGAGTGCCAGGGCGCTGTCGAGGTCCTGCTCCATGCCGTCGTGGATCGCCTGCTTGGTGGCGCGGACCGACTGGGGGCCGTTGCCGCCGAGCTGCTTGGTAAGCTCCTCGGCATAGGCCTCGAGCTCGGCCTGGGGCATCACGCGGTTGACCAGGCCGATGCGCAGGGCTTCGCTGGCGTCGATCTTGCGGCCGGTGGTGCACAGGTCCAGCGCCATGGCCGGGCCGACCCGGCGCGGCAGGCGCTGGGTGCCGCCGAAGCCGGGGATCACGCCCAGCAGCACCTCGGGCTGGCCGAAGATGGCGTTGTCGCTGGCCACGGCCCAATCGCAGGCCAGGGCCAGCTCGCAGCCACCGCCCAGGCAGAAGCCGTTGACCAGCGCCACGGTGGGCACCGGCAGGGTCTCCAGGCGCTTGAAGGTCGCCAGCGCCTGGCGGGCGAAGGCGCGCGCCTCCTCCGGGGTCTTTTCACGCATTTCGGCGATATCGGCACCGGCGACGAAAGACTTCTCCCCGGCGCCGGTGATCAGCACGGCGCGGAGGTCGTCACGGGCCTCCAGGTCAGCCAGCAAGCGCTCGAGCTCTTTCAAGACATCGCTGTTCAACGCGTTCAGCGCCTTGGGGCGACTGATGGTCAGGCGCACGATACCGGCGTTTTCGACCAACTCGATGGGTGTCTCACTCATGGGGGCTCCTTGGCTTGTTGTTCGGAAGGGAAAACAGCCCAACCCTAGCGAACGCTTGGTTGGGCGGCAATCCCCTCTTTTGTCGGGCTCGGCTCACACCAGGCTCACGCCATGCTGACGACGACTCTTCCGCGCACGCGGCCGGCAAGCAGTTCCTCTGCCTTGGCGATGGCCTCCTCGAGGCCGATCGTCTGCGTGATGGCATCCAACTGTTCGGGGTCGAGCAACTCACCCAGGCGACGCCAAGCCTCCAGCCTTGCCGGCCGTGGCTTCATGACGCTGTCGATACCCGCCAACGTCACGCCGCGCAGGATGAAGGGAGCGACACTGGAGGGCAGGTCCATGCCTTGGGCCAGACCGCAGGCCGCCACGGTACCGCCGTAGCGCGTCGCTGCCAGGACGTTGGCCAGCGTGTGGCTGCCCACCGAGTCGATGGCGCCGATCCAGCGCTCCTTGGCCAGGGGACGACCGGGCTCCGACAGCTCACCGCGGTCGATGATCTCCTGGGCGCCCAGCTCTCTCAGGTAGGTTTCTTCCTCGGGGCGACCCGTGGCGGCGATGACGCGATACCCCAGCCGCGACAGCAGGGCAATGGCGTAGCTCCCCACGCCACCGTTGGCGCCGGTTACCAGCACGTCGCCGTGGTCGGGCAGGACACCGTTATTCTCCAGCGCCATGACGGCAAGCATCGCCGTGTAGCCGGCAGTTCCGATGGCCATGGCCTGGCGGGCAGAGAAGGCAGAGGGCAGCGGGATCAGCCAGCGACTCTCCAGGCGCGCCTTTTCGGCCAGGCCGCCCCAGTGCCCTTCACCCACGCCCCAGCCATTCAGCAGGACGCTGTCGCCCGGCTTGAATTCATCGGAGGTCGAGGCTTCGACCGTCCCTGCCAGGTCGATCCCCGGCACCATGGGAAACTTCCTGACCACCGGCCCCTTGCCGGTGATGGCCAGGGCATCCTTGTAGTTGAGGGTACTGCAGTCGACCCGTACGGTAACGTCACCTTCCGGAAGCTGATCATCTTCCAGCGTCTGTATGCCGACGCGCTGGTCGCCATCCTCTTTCTCGATCAGGATTGCCTTGAACATGGTGTGGTTCCTCTTGGACTGACCGTCTACACAGATAGCCGGAACACGCCGGGTGACACTCCGTTCCCGGCTCATATCGGGCTTTAACTCGCCATCACGCTCATAGGGGGACCTGGCTATTGCCGAAGGGCGACCGGACCCGGCGCAATCGTCAGGCTACTCATAGACGTGGAAGCCGCGGCCGCTCTTGCGCCCCAGATAGCCGGCGGCGACCATGCGCCTAAGCAGCGGGCAGGGACGGTATTTCGGGTCGCCGAAGCCCTCCTGCAGCACCTCCATGATGGAGAGGCAGACGTCCAGGCCGATCAGGTCGGCCAGGGCCAGCGGCCCCAGGGGATGGGCGGCGCCCAGCTTCATCGACTCGTCGATGTCCGCGGCGCTGGCCACCCCTTCCTGCAGCAGGAAGGCCGCCTCGTTGATCATCGGGACCAGCAGGCGGTTGACCGCGAATCCCGGCGAGTCGGCGATGGCCACGGCTGTCTTGCCCAGCGCCTGGGTCAACGCCTCGATGCGTGCCACGGTGGCGTCACTGG
>CAYWBG010000293.1:0-2513 GCA_964456005.1 uncultured Halomonas sp. | reverse complement strand
CCT
Organism: uncultured Halomonas sp.; assembly: GCA_964456005.1. Classification (GTDB taxonomy): domain Bacteria; phylum Pseudomonadota; class Gammaproteobacteria; order Pseudomonadales; family Halomonadaceae; genus Halomonas. Next base: position 2,510 of record CAYWBG010000293.1, on the reverse strand, counting down.
GGGCGGTGATCTCGGGGCCGATGCCGTCACCCGGCAGTACCAGAATCTTCTGTGTCATCTTTGCTTCCTTGTGGGTTACCGCCAGACACGTAGCGGGGCGCCGGGGGCAGGCCGAAGAGGAGGTCCGCAGACCAGGGATGGTCTAGGTAGCCCCCAGGGAGGGGTTCATGGCGCCTCCTCGCAGGCCTGCCGCCGGATCAGCCCCGCATCCAGGCGGCAAGCGCGTGAGAGTGTCAGGCTTGAGCGCTATCGCGGAACAGCCAGGGCCGCGCGGCGCGATGCTTGGCCTCGAAGTCGCGGATGGCGTCCTCGTCCTGCAGGGTGATGCCGATATCATCGAGGCCATTCAACAGGCAGTGCTTGCGGAAGGCGTCGACCTCGAACTCAAGGATCTCGCCGGAAGGCGTGATCACCCGCTGGTTCTCGAGATCCACATCGAGGCGATAGCCCTCATTGGCCTCCACCTCGGCAAACAGGCGGTCGATAGTCTCTTCGGGCAGAGTGACCAGCAGCAGGCCATTCTTGAAGGCGTTGTTGTAGAAGATATCGGCGAAGCTCGGGGCGATCACCACCCGGAAGCCGAAGTCCTCAAGTGCCCAAGGGGCATGCTCGCGTGAGCTGCCACAGCCGAAGTTGCGGCGGGTAAGCAGCACGCTTGCCCCCTGGTAGCGCGGCTGGTTGAGCACGAAGTCAGGATTCAGCGGTCGCTGGGTCACATCCTGGCCCGGGTAGCCCTCGTCCTGATAACGCAGCTCGTCAAACAGATTGACGCCGAAGCCGGTGCGCTTGATCGACTTCAGAAACTGCTTGGGAATGATCAGATCGGTATCGACGTTGGCTCGATCGAGCGGGGCGACGAGGCCTTCGGTGCGTTCAAACTTGTTCATGATTCAGGCCTCCTGTACCTGGGCATCGTCGTTGGCGGCAAGCTGCCTCACGTCCACGAAGTGTCCGGCGATGGCGGCGGCGGCAGCCATCGCCGGGCTCACCAGGTGGGTCCGACCTCCGTAACCTTGGCGACCCTCGAAGTTGCGGTTGGAGGTGGAGGCGCAGTGCTCACCGGCGCCGAGCTTGTCGGCGTTCATCGCCAGACACATGGAGCAACCCGGCTCACGCCACTCGAAGCCTGCCTCGGTAAAGATCTTATCGAGGCCCTCTGCCTCGGCCTGACGCTTCACCAGCCCCGAGCCAGGCACCACCATGGCCAGCTTGATGGAATCCGCCACCTTCTTGCCGCGAGCGACCTTGGCGGCCTCACGCAGATCCTCGATGCGCGAATTGGTGCAGGAACCGATGAATACCTTGTCGAGCCGGATATCGGTGATCTTCTGGTTGGCTTTCAGGCCCATGTACTCCAGCGCCCGGGTGTAGCCACTGCGCAGAGTGTCATCATTCTGCACGGCCGGATCCGGCACCTCACCGGAGATACCGGTAACCATCTCGGGGCTGGTGCCCCAGGAGACTTGTGGCTCGATCTCGGCGGCATCCAGGGTCACCACCTTGTCGAACTCGGCGCCGTCGTCGGAGACGAGCTCGCGCCAGTCGGCCACAGCGGCCTGCCACTGCTCGCCCGTCGGCGCATAGGGGCGCTCGGCGAGATACTCGATGGTGGTGTCATCCACGGCAATCAAGCCAACGCGGGCCCCGGCCTCGATGGCCATATTGCACACCGTCATGCGGCCCTCCATGGAGAGACCCTGGATGGCGCTGCCGGCGAACTCGATAGCGTAGCCGGTGCCGCCGGCGGTGCCGATCTTGCCGATAATGGCCAGGACCACGTCCTTGGCGGTGACGCCGGTACCAAGCTCCCCCTCGACCCGGACCTGCAGGTTCTTCATCTTCTGGGCCAGCAGGCACTGGGTGGCCAGCACGTGCTCCACCTCGGAGGTGCCGATGCCGTGGGCCAGGGCGGCAAAGGCGCCATGGGTAGCGGTGTGAGAGTCACCGCAGACCACGGTCATGCCCGGCAGGGTGGCGCCCTGCTCCGGGCCCACCACGTGGACGATGCCCTGGCGGGGATCGTTGATCTTGAACTCCTCGATGCCGAACTCGACGCAGTTGTCATCGAGTGTCTGCACCTGGATCAGCGACACCGGATCCTTGATGCCGGCATTGCCTTCCGCGCGCTCCTTCAACGTGGTGGGCACATTGTGATCGGGCGTCGCCAGGTTGGCGTCGAGGCGCCACGGGCGGCGGCCCGCTAGGCGCAGGCCCTCGAAGGCCTGGGGCGAGGTCACCTCATGGAGCAGCTGGCGGTCGATGTAGATCAGCGCAGTACCGTCATCGCGCTCCTTGACGAGGTGCTGCGACCACAGTTTGTCGTAGAGTGTCTGGCCTGCCATATGGTGTCTCCCGGGCTCTGTGGCCCTGTTCTCATCATTCGGTCGATCTTGCGCTTAAGTGCCGCGACTTCCCGGTGACAGGCGTCGCTATGTCGTGGCGCTAGACGCTTTATCGCTGGGCGCTGGGCGCTGGGCGCTATACCCGCAGTCTCCCGCCCCTCGCCCATA
>CAYWBG010000292.1:0-2531 GCA_964456005.1 uncultured Halomonas sp. | reverse complement strand
AAACCTGACAAGGATAGCGCAGGTCATCGACACTTCGCGCGCCGGAGGACTAGGTCGATTCCTGTCGAGCGATGCCGCGCAGCAACCGGCCCAGGACATCGGCGCCGGTGAGGATACGCTTCTCCTCTGCCCAAAGCAGGATCACGTCTTCGTCCAGCACATCATCCTCGCGGTGCTCCGGCCGCACACGGAAATGCCCGATCACCTCGCCCAGAGGCGTGGCGGGATTGCGAACCACGATCGGCCGGTGGCAGCAGGTCAGCGGGAAGAGCTCGCCACTGTCGAAAAGTGCCGCACGCAGCAGAGCATTGACATCGATGACCAGCTGCGGTGTACCGGACTCATCGACGAGCACGGCGCGGCTCCTGCCGGACTGCTCGAGAAGGCGCAGGAAGGGGTCGTGGCGGTGACGGCGAATCGCCGGAAAGACCGGCCTGCCGGCCTCGAAGGGCAAGCGGATCAGGCTGGAGGGATCCAGCGGCTCGCCCTCTTTCCCCAGGGGCACGTCATCCAGGGTCAGGAAGTTCATGGCCCCACGCCCCTCTACGCCGTCGATCTCCGTCTCGGACGACTCCATGTGCAGCCGGATCAGCTGGTGAAGGTCGCGCTCGCGAAAGAAGGGGAGCGCCTCGGGGCCCAGCCAGCGGTCCAATCCCCAGGCCGTGGGCCGCGCCACCGGCCACAGCAGCAGCTGATAGACGCGTATGAGCGGCGTAAACAGCGCTGCCATGCGCAGTGCATTTCGTGAGAAGAAAGCCTGAGGAAGGATCTCGGCACAGACCGTGATGACCACGGTGGAGAACAGGAAGGCCGCCAACGCCCCCATGGCGGAGCCGGAGAGCAGCGCTAGCAGTACGTTGACCGCCACATTGCCCCACAGGATAGTCACCAGCAGGAAGTTGGCATCCTGGCGCAGCGCCCTGACCCGTTGCGCCTGGCGATTGCCACGCCGCGCTTCAATCTCCAACTCCAGCTTGTTGATCGAGAAGAAGGCAAGGTTGAGCCCCGAGAACATCGCCGACTGCGATAGACAAAGCAGGATGCCGAGCCATGTCAGCAGGGTCATCAAGGCCTCCTTGGCTGTCGACGAGGTTGTCAGCGCGACAGGTACCTGACGCAAGCAGGCGGCCCGAAGGCCGCCTGCGCAGAGTAGCACTACCGCCGGTGGAGGTCAGTCTACGGCGTGCCCGTGCGCCTCGAGCCAGTCGCGGAGGAAGGCGATCTCCTCTTCCTGAGCCGCGATGATCTCCTCGGCAAGCTGGCGGATCTCCTCGTCCTCGCCATGCTCGAGCACGATGTCGGCCATATCGATGGCCCCCTGATGATGGGGGATCATGCCGCGGGCGAAGTCCACATCGGCATTGCCGGTGAAGCCGACCATCATGCCTTGGTGCATGCGATCATTGGCTTCGCGATAGGCCTGCACCGCCGGGTTGTCGGCATGTTCATGCCCGTCATGGGCCTCGCCGTGATCTTGACCATGACCGTGATCGTCGCCGTGACTAGCGGCTGCTGCCGGCTGGGCCAGCAGCGCGGCACCGGACAGGGCGAAGGCACCCAGCGCGAGCGTCCACCACGGCATGCCCTGGGGTCGACTGGCAGAAATGACACGAATCTCGTCGTGGCGGTACGGATGGCGCGGCTGTCGATGGGTCATCGAGAGCTCCTTTGGTTGTGAAACCTGTTGGGCAGCAAGAGGATCAAGCGTCTCAGGTGCCGCCTTTTGAGGTCGCAACACGGAAGAAGTTCCTCAATCACCAGCCCGGACTTGTCCCGCGGCTTGTAGGGGTCGTGACTGCCGATCTCAGGGTTGCGGCCCATGCCACCCGGGCTGACAAGCCACTCGCGGGCATAGCCCGGGCCGCGGTAACCGAGTACTCTCGGGGTCCCCTTCTTGCTTGAGCTCTGCCACATTCTTCTGAGAGCTACTTTCTTCCCCCGAGCCACGGAACGCCCCATGGAATGGAACCCCGCCGTCATCTGGCTAATCATCGCCCTGCTGCTGGGCCTCGCCGAGCTCACCACCGGCGGCCTGGTGCTCATGGCACTCGCCGCCGCGGCTCTGCTGACCGCTGCCCTGGCTGGCCTGGGTCTGTCGCTCTCCTGGCAGCTGATAGGGATGGGCGCCTTCTCCGGCCTGCTGGTACCGCTGGCGGTGTGGGTGATTCGCCCCTGGTTCTCACCCCGCGGGGTCGACTACGGCACTACCGGCACCGGGGTAGAGAAGGGTCACACCTATACAACCCTCAAGCGCGATTTCGACGGCGCCACCGGCGTCAAGATCAATGGCGACTTCTATCGCCTGCGCGTCGCCGACGCTGATGAACGAGCCGGCGAGACCGACCTTCCGGCGGGCACTTCCGTCATTTTTCAGACCTTCGATGGCACCACCGCCATCGTTCGCCTTGCAGATCCGGCGCCGGATTCCCGCGCCAACCACCACTCGGAGTAACCCAGCATGGACCTTCCCGTCAGTCCGGGGCTAATCATCGCCCTGATCATCGTTGTCATCGGTATCCTGATCATCGCCA
>CAYWBG010000291.1:0-2572 GCA_964456005.1 uncultured Halomonas sp. | reverse complement strand
TGGATGCCGAGCTGACCGAAGTTCGCACCGAGCGTGATGGGTTGAATATCGAGCTGGCCGAGTCTCGGTCCGAACGCGATGTTCTCTATCGTGACACCGTGCTTCCCCTTCAGGCCGAGGTTGAACAACTGCGCGCCCAGCTTCCCTCTACGGAAGGAGGAGCGCTTGACCTCGACAGTGCTCAAGCGGCGGCGTCCGAACAGGCGTCTCGGCTTCGTGCTGCCCACGAAGTGTTGCGTCGTGGCCGCAGTGACGCCGATGACCCGCAAGCCGAGTACGATGCCATGGTAGAGGACCTGCGGCGTGAACAGTCTCTGGTGACTCGTGTTCAGGGTGGAACGCTCTACACCGTGCAGTCGGGAGAGACCCTGGGGGATGTCGCTCGGCGCTACTACGGTGATGCCAACCGCTGGCCGACCATTTATGAGGCCAATCAGCACATCATCGAGAATCCGGATCGGGTGGTGCCGGGGCTTACCGTCATCCTGCCTTGAATTCGATGATAAGCTGATGGTGCGAGTGGCCCACCGCCGCTATCGTTTCCAGAATTCGACGTTTTGACGTCCTGCAGGAGTTTCCATGCGCGTATTTGCCAACCCGGTCGGTCACGGGTCGTTGTGGTTTGATAACCTCGCCACCGCCATGGGGACCCCTGTTGCCTACGATCCCCAGGCCAGGGCCTTCATCACCATGCCGCCGTTTTGTGCCAATCGCGACGTGATCGGATGCAACTGGATTGCGCCTAAGCAGGGCGCCTTCTGCCGCGCCTGCGCCATGACCGAACTGGCCCCGGATATTTCCATTCCGAATGCCATCCCCCATTGGAACAAGACCGAGGCCGCCAAACGCTGGGTGCTCGATAATCTGGGCCGGTGGAACTGGTTCCGGCCCGAGGACCCCGGTGCTCGCCCTGTGTTTCACATGCTGGCCGAGGGCCATACCCCGGTGCCCATGGGACATGTCGGTGGCGTGGTGACGATCAGTGTGGCGGAGGCAGATCCGGTTCTCAGCACTACCCGTCGCGAGGCCCTGGAAGAGCCCTACCGCACCATGATCGGCCATATGCGTCACGAGATCGCCCACATGCTCTGGTGGCGTCTCAGTCTGCGGGAGGATTTTCTCGACGCTTTTCGCGCTATGTTCGGTGACGAGCGGCAGGATTATCCCACGGCGCTCCAGCGTCATTACCACGATGGGCCACCGCCTGACTGGCGCTTGAGTTTCGTCAGCACCTACGCCTCCGCTCATCCTCATGAGGACTGGGCAGAAACCGCGTCTCATCTACTGCATCTTACCGATATCGCCGATAGCTTCGTTGCAGCCGGCCTGTCCTCCGCCGATCTGCCTCACCTCGGCTGGGATCCTTACATGGAGGCAGACGCAGAGAACTTGATCCACCTGGCGACCCACCAGGTCATGGCGGTCAACCACATCAACCGCGCGATGGGGTTGCCGGATCTCTACCCCTTCGTGCTTTCCGAAATAACGCGCCGCAAGCTGGTTTTCATGCATGACTGGCTGCGCAGGGGCGCCCAGGGCCTTTAAACCCTCATCCAGGGCTCAGGCCCCGTGCAAACGGTGATGCAGACCGCGCAGGCGCTCGGCGAACGCCGGCACCGGCCCCTCCACCATCGCCGTTGGCACCACCTGGCGGATCGGCAGCGGGGCCACTGGCGCCGGTGCGGTGCCGACCTCCTCGAGCCAGACGTTAAGCTGCTCCGACGAACTGGCGTAGACGATGCGGCCCAGGCCCACCCAGCCGTGCGCCGCCGCACACATGGGGCAGTGCTCACCCGAGGTGTAGACGGTGGCTCGCGCTCGTTGCTCGGGCGTCAGGTGCTCCGCCGCCCAGCGCGCCAGGAAGAACTCCGGATGCCGGGTGGCATCGCCACCGGCCACATGGTTGTGATCTTCCGCCAGCACCTCGCCGTCGCCGCTTACCAGCACCGAGCCGAAGGGCTCATCACCCACTTCAAGCGCCTGCTCCGCCAACGCTACACAGCGTGAAAGGTACACCATGTCCTGCTCGTCAATCATCGTCCGGGCTCCTTGGCTTGTTGACTGGCCTGCCAGCATACGCCCATCCCGCCGTTGGCCAACCCGGCCATGCTTGGGAGACGTGGCTCGCCTGTGTCCGAGTGGCCCTGCAGGATCAGGGGGCGTTGGCTCACGGAGGGGGAGGGAGGGGCCCCTTGCCCCGGTCGCTGCTGTGCTTGCTCTCGCACCTGGCAGGTAGCCCTCCACCGGTCGAGGACAGCGCGAAGGTGCGGCCAGGGTCGGCAGGGAAGCCCCTGGGTGCCACACTAGGACCTACCCCTTCCCATCAGGAGCTCTCCATGAGCAATGGACCCTACGGGCAACTCGCCTGCCGCTGTGGCGCGGTATCGCTGCTGGTATGTGGAGTACCCCTTGGCGTCGGCCGGGATGCCGGGGATGAGTCAGTGACCTTCTGGCCATTGGTGGCCATCCAGCTCGGCCAGGGTGCCGACGAGCTCGAGGTCTCGACTGATGTCCGCGGCGGCGATGACTGGCACTGCCGGCGCTGCGGCGAGCGTCTGCTGCATGCCGATGA
>CAYWBG010000290.1:0-2601 GCA_964456005.1 uncultured Halomonas sp. | reverse complement strand
AACATGGTGGTGGCGGTGACCCTGGGCCTGGCGCTGGCCTTCGAGGACGCCGAGCAGGACATCATGACCCGCCAGCCACGGGACCCCAAGGCCTCGCTGCTCGACCTCTTCCTGCTGTGGCGGGTGGTGTTCGTCTCGCTACTGCTGCTGCTGGGCGTGTTCGGCATGTTCAGCTGGCTTCAGGTTCAGGGCGGCAGCATCGAGCTGGCGCGTACCGGTGCGGTCAACATGCTGGTGATGGGCAGCGCCGCCTACCTCATCAACAGCCGCTACCTGCTACGCAGTACCCTGTCGCTGACGGGCATCTTCGGCAGTCGCCCGGTCTGGGGCTCCATCGGCATCATCGTGATGCTGCAACTCGGCTGGACCTACCTGCCCTTCATGCAGGTGATCTTCGGCAGCGAAGGCCTGAGCCCGAGCCACTGGGGCGTCATCCTGGTCGGCAGCCTGGCCGTCTACCTGATCGTCGAGGCCGAGAAGTACGTACTGCGCGCTCGCGGGGTCAGCAGCCATCCGACCACCCATCATGGCGGCCACGACCGCAAGGGGCTGGAGTCCTCCTGATGGCGGCCCGCCTGGCCCGCCGCCTAGTTCTGCTGACTCTGCTGTGGTGGATGGTCAGTGGTGGCGGGCCTGCCTGGGCTTGGGGGCTGCCCGTCATACTGGCCACCGCCCTGGTGATGCCGAGCAGCGGGGCCGTCCGGCTGCGGCCCCTGGCCCTGCTCGCCTTCCTCCCTCTGGCCCTTTGGCTAGCCTTGCGCGGCGGCCTTCAGGTCGCGGCCCTGGCCTGTCGACCGCGACTCGATCCCGCCACGCAGGTGATCGACCACCCCTGGCGACACCTTCCCGAGGGGCCGGGGCGCCTGTTCATGGCCAGCCTGATCAACTTGCTCCCCGGCACCCTGACACTGCGCCTGACCCCCGATAGACTGCAGGTGCATGTCCTGCAGATGGATTCAGACACCCGCTCGGAGCTCGAACGGCTCGAGGCGCGCGTGGCCCGACTCTTCACCCAGGACACACCCACCGAGGACAAGGAGCCCCGCTGATGTTTCATGCGGCGATCGCGGCGCTGCTGCTGCTCAATGCCGGGGTGGCGCTATGGCGCCTCCATCACGGCCCCACCAGCGCTGACCGCATGCTGGCCGCCGAGTTGATCAGCGTCTCCGCCATCGCCGTGCTGCTGCTGCTCAGTGCCGGGCTCGAGCAGCCGGCGCTGGTGGATGTGGCACTGCTATTCGCGCTGCTGGCCGCCGTGGCCACCGCCAACTTCGTCACCCGCACCTGGACGCTGCTCCACGAGGAGAGCGGCAGCCGCGAGGAGGCGGGACGTGACTGAGTGGTTGGCTCTCCTGGGCAACGGGTTGATCGCGATCGGCGCGCTCTTCTTCGTCGCCGGAAGCCTGGGGCTGATCCGCTTTCCCGATCTCTACGCCCGCCTGCACGCCCTGACCAAGGCCGACAACCTGGGGCTGGGACTGATCTGCCTGGGCCTGGCCTGCCAGGCAACGGACCTGGCCGGCGCGCTCAAGATCCTGCTGGTGTGGGGGCTGATGCTGATCGCCTCCAGTATCGGCGCCACCCTGATCGCGTCGACCGCCCTGACCTGTGGCCTGAAACCCCGTCAGCGCCGCCCCTCGGCCCCAATCGACACAACCGGCACGACCGAGGAGGAAACGCGCCCGTGAGTGGCCTGGTGATTGGCTTCGACCTGCTGCTTGTCGCCGGCCTGATCTGGCTGGCCTGGCAGGCACTGTTCGACCGCCACCGCTTCTCCGCGGTGGTGCACTTCATGGCCTTTGGCCTGGTGATGGCCCTGGTCTGGGTCCGCCTCGACGCCATCGATATCGCCCTGGCCGAGGCGGCCATCGGCGCCGGGGTCACCGGCGCCCTGCTACTGGCAGCACTCGGGCGGTTGCCCGCCACCAGTGGTCATTCGCCGGCCTGGCGGGCCAGCCAGCGGCCGCTGGTGCTCCTGGCGCTGGCCGCCACCCTGGTAGCCACTCTGACGCTGGCCTGGGTGGCCTGGCAGCTGCCGCGTCCGGGTCTCGCCGGCCCCATCGGCGACGTCCTGCCAGAGAGCGGCGTGTCCCACCCGGTGACCGCGGTGCTGCTCAACCTCCGCGCCTGGGACACCCTGCTCGAGATCGTCGTGATGCTGACCGCCGTATGCCTGGTCTGGTCACTGGGGCCGTCGCTCACGCCTTACGCGCCGGCAACGGCCCTGCCCGGCCTCCCGGCCCTGACCCGGCTGCTGCACCCGCTGTTCCTGATGGTGCCCGCCTACCTGCTGTGGCGCGGCAGCCACGCGCCGGGGGGCGCCTTTCCCGCCGGCGCGGTGCTCGGCGCCGGCGGTGTGCTGCTGGTCCTCGCCCACGCGGTGCCCTGGATGCACGAGCCGCGCCGCCAGCCGCTGCTGCGCCTACTGCTGGCCGCCGGCGTGCTGCTGTTCCTGGGCGTGGCCCTGGGCGGTCTGCTGCTGACGGGCACCTTCCTGGCCATTCCCTCGAACGTGGCGGGGTCGGTGATCCTCGCCGTAGAGATCACCGCCGCCCTCTCCATCGCCCTGATGCTGATGGCCCTCTACCTCTTCGGGGAGCC
>CAYWBG010000289.1:0-2614 GCA_964456005.1 uncultured Halomonas sp. | reverse complement strand
CCCCTGGCAGGTCAGCCACGGCCCCTTCGATGAGCGCACCTTCGCCAGACTCCCCCAGCGGGACTGGACCCTGCTGGTGCAGGCCGTTGACCACTACGTGCCCGAGGTGGCCGAGCTACTCGAGGCCTTCACCTTCCTCCCCCGCTGGCGCCTCGACGACATCATGATCAGCTATGCCCCACCGGGAGGCAGCGTCGGCCCCCATGTGGACCAGTACGACGTCTTCCTGCTTCAAGGCAGTGGCGAACGCCGCTGGCAGCTGGGCGGCAAGGTCGACGACGACGCCCCGATCCTCGACGGCATCGACTTGCGAATCCTCGAACGCTTCACAGTGGAAGACGGCGACGACTGGGTGCTGGAACCCGGCGACCTGCTCTATCTGCCTCCCGCCTGGGCCCACCATGGCGTCAGCCAGTCCGACGACTGCCTGACCCTGTCAGTGGGCTTCCGGGCCCCCTCCGCCGACGAGGCGATTACCTCCTTTGCCGACTACCTGGGAGAGCAGTTGCCCGCCTCCCTGCGCTACAGCGATGCCGGCATGGCTCCCCCGGCAGACCCCGCCGAGCTAGACGATACGGCTGTCCAGCGCATGCGCCGGCTGATTCTCGAGACGCTCGACGACCCTGGCCAGCTGGCCCAGTGGTTCGGCCGAGTCATGACCCAGCCCAAGTACGTGGACCAGCTGGTGCCCAACGAGACACCGACCGACCCCGACGCGCTTGTCGCGGCACTACAGGAAGGCGAGGGGCTCCTGCGTAGCCCCGGTTCACGCTTCGCCTGGCGAGCCCTGGACGACGAACGTGCCACGCTGTTTGCCGACGGTGACGGCGCCGAGTGCCCATTGCCACTGGCCCGACTGGTCGCCTCGGATACCCCGCTGGACGCATCCTTGTTAGAGAACGAAGGCGCCGCCGAGCTGCTGGCCGCCCTGCTCGACGCCGGCAGCCTGGCCTGGTCAGATGAGCTAGGGCAGTAGAAGCAAGAAAACCAGAATCTTGCCAGGAGACACAGGTTGCAAGAGCGAGCGCTGACGATACGCGAAGGAAGCTGGAATGAGCTGGGCACCGAAGCCACGGAGATTCGCCGTGTCGTTTTCATCGAGGAGCAGCGGGTGCCCCTCGAGGAGGAGTGGGACGGCCGCGACGGTGACTGCCGGCACTTCCTGGCCCTGCTGAATGACCGACCGGTCGGCACCGCCCGCCTGCTCCCCGATGCCCATATTGGCCGTGTAGCGGTGCTACCAGAGGCCCGTGGCCAGGGCATCGGCATGGCGCTGATGCGCGGCGCCATCGACGCCGCCTGCCGCGCCGGCCACCCCGCCGTGGAACTTGCCGCCCAGACCCACGCCCTCTCCTTCTACGAGCACCTGGGTTTCACGGCCTACGGTGACGAGTTCCTCGACGCCGGTATTGCGCACCGCAACATGCACCTGCCGCTTGGTGACGCCTGACTCACTCCTCCCGGACTCAAACGAAAAACCACTACACGACCACCCCCCTTGCCGGCCAACTTGTAGTCGAGTTACAACGCCCCCTTCCCCAAAGAGCCCATTGCCGAAGCCCTCAACCATGGGCCATAGTAGGTACCAAGGCGAAAGACAAAACGATTGTTTGACCCCTCCCCCAACGATGCGATCATACATTCGTTTCAAAATCGTCAGGGTTCGACCAAGGCCGCAGAGACACGGGCTCGGCGATGCACGAATCTAGACTCACTTCGCAGGTGCAGCAAACCCCGACACCGGCGATAAACCGAACAGACCCGATGGAGGATGGTTCCATGTCATACAAAGACGACATCAAGGCACTGACCCAGCTGCGTGAAGCCATGCAGGGCAAGTGGGCCGACATCAGCCCCGAGAACGTCGCCCGCATGCGTGCCCAGAACCGCTTCAAGACCGGCCTGGACATTGCCAAGTACACGGCCAAGATCATGCGTGAGGACATGGCTGCCTACGACGCCGACGCCTCCCAGTACACCCAGTCCCTGGGCTGTTGGCACGGTTTCATCGGCCAGCAGAAGCTGATCTCCATCAAGAAGCACTTCGGTACCACCCACCGCCGCTACCTCTACCTCTCCGGCTGGATGGTCGCCGCCCTGCGCAGCGAGTTTGGTCCGCTGCCCGACCAGTCCATGCACGAGAAGACCACCGTGTCAGGGCTGATCGAAGAGCTCTATACGTTCCTGCGTCAGGCCGACGCCTGGGAGCTCAACCACCTGTTCCGCGATCTGGAAGAGGCCCAGAAGGCCGGCGACAACACCAAGGCCGAAGAACTGATCACCAAGATCGACAACTACGAGACCCACGTGGTGCCGATCATCGCCGATATCGACGCCGGTTTCGGCAATGCCGAGGCAACCTACCTGCTGGCCAAGCAGATGATCGAGGCCGGAGCCTGCTGCATCCAGATCGAAAACCAGGTCTCCGACGAGAAGCAGTGCGGCCACCAGGCCGGCAAGGTCACCGTGCCCCACGAAGACTTCCTGGCCAAGATCAACGCCGTGCGTTATGCCTTCCTGGAGTTGGGCGTCGAGGACGGCGTCATCGTCGCCCGCACTGACTCCCTGGGTGCCGGCCTGACCCAGAAGATCGCCGTGACCAACGAGCCGGGCG
>CAYWBG010000288.1:0-2624 GCA_964456005.1 uncultured Halomonas sp. | reverse complement strand
CCAGGTGCTTGAACTCCGAGCGCGCCGCCGAGAAGAGCTCCTCGCAGGTGCGGATGTGGTCGTCCATGGAGCCACCCACGTCGAGCAGCAGCAACACCTTCACCGCATTGTGGCGTTCGGGGCGCATCTGCACGTTGAGCAGGCCGGCATCCCGGGCCGTCTCGCGGATGGTGGCGTTCACGTCGAACTCCTCCGCGGCCCCCTGGCGGGCGAACTTGCGCAGTCGGCGCAGCGCCATCTTCAGGTTGCGGGTGCCCAGCTCCAGGGAGTCATCGTAGTCGCGGTAGCGGCGCTCGTCCCACACCTTGACCGCGCGGCGGTGGCGCGAGCCGTCCTGGCCGATGCGGACGCCCTCGGGATTGTAGCCGTAGGCGCCGAAGGGGCTGGTGCCGCCGGTGCCGATCCACTTGTTGCCACCGGCATGACGCTCCTTCTGCTCTTCCAGGCGCTGCTTGAAGGTCTCGATCAATTTCTCGAGCCCTCCCAGGGACTCGATCTGCGCCTTCTCCTCCTCGCTGAGCTGCTTCTCGAACTCCCGGCGCAGCCAGTCGTCGGGAATCAGCGCCTCGATGCCGGCGTCCAGGCTCTCCAGCCCCTCTAACCAGCCGGCGAAGGCGCGATCGAAACGGTCGAAGTGGCGTTCGTCCTTGACCATCACGGTGCGCGCGATGCGATAGAAGGCCTCCGTGTCGGCGAACACCACGCCGCGCTCCACCACCGCATGGAGGTCGAGCAACTCGCGCAGTGACACCGGCACGCCGTGGCGTTTCAGGGTCTCGAACAGGCCAATAAACATGGTTCAGCGCCTCGGGGTGCCCTGGCGGCGCAGCATGAATGCCAACCGTTCCAGTAACTGGGTGTCCTGCTCGTTCTTGACCAGTGCCCCCGCCAGGGGCGGGATCGCCTTGACCGGGTCGCGCTGGTAGAGCGCCTCCCTGGCCAGTTCATCGCTCATCAGCAGCTTCAGCCAGTCCACTAGCTCCGAGGTGGAGGGCTTCTTCTTGAGGCCCGGCGCCTGGCGCAGCTCGAAGAATACCTCCAACGCCTCGCCCACCAGCTTCGGGGCGATGTCGGGGAAGTGAACATCGACGATGGACTGCATGGTCTCGCGGTCGGGGAATTCGATGTAGTGAAAGAAGCAGCGGCGCAGGAAGGCGTCGGGCAGCTCCTTCTCGTTGTTGGAGGTGATGACGATGATCGGGCGGTGGTAGGCGGTGATGGTCTCGCCGGTCTCGTAGACATGGAACTCCATGCGATCCAGCTCCTGGAGCAGGTCGTTGGGGAATTCGATGTCGGCCTTGTCGATCTCGTCGATCAGCAGCACCACTCGCTCCCCCGCGGTGAAGGCCTCCCACAGCTTGCCGGGCTTGATGTAGTTGGCGACGTTCTCGACGCCCTCCACGCCCAGTTGGGAGTCGCGCAGGCGGCTCACCGCGTCGTACTCGTAGAGCCCCTGGGCGGCCTTGGTGCTGGACTTGATGTGCCAGGTGATCAGCGAAGTGCCCAACGAGGCCGCCAGCTCTTCGGCCAGCAGGGTTTTGCCGGTGCCCGGCTCACCCTTGATCAGCAGCGGACGCTCGAGGGTCACGGCGGCGTTGACCGCCTGTGTCAGGGCTTCGGTGGCCACATAGGTGGCAGTGGAATCAAACGGCATGACGGTCGTGCCTCGACAGATCACAGATAGGAAAAAGTCGAACAAGTGTACGGAAGGGCGAGGGCGGCGACAAACCGGCGCGGCGCTTACATAGGGCTATCGCTGATAGCAGCAACGCTTAAGGCTGTTCCGATGACAGGCCTGCGAGGGGGCGCTGTGAACCCCTCCCTGGGCGCTACCGATGCCATCCCTGGCATAGGACCCCCTCTACGACCTGTCCCCGGCGCCTTTCGCTAACTGGTATCGGTAACTGCGATAGCCCTGGGCGCCTACGTCTCCCGCTGGCGGTAGGCCTCCACCAGGATTGCCGGGTCGTGCTCGGCGTGGCCGCGGGTGGCATGGGCCCGCATTAGCTGGGCGGCCAGCCCGCTCATGGGAGTCGCACTCCCGCTACGCTGGCTCTGGGCGACCGCCATGTCCAGATCCTTGAGCAGGGTTCGCAGGTGCCAGGGCGGGTTGGCGAAGTCGCCTTGCGCCATGCGCGGGGTGAGAATCCGGAAGGGCGTCGAATCCGCAAAGCCGCCGGCCAGGGCCTCGACGAGCCGATCGGCATCCACGCCGCTGGCCTGGGCCAGCGCCACCATCTCGGCGAGCACCGCCGCCTGGCAGCCCACCACCATCTGATTGCACACCTTGGTGACCTGGCCGGCGCCCACCGGGCCCATGTGGGTGACCCGGTCGGATAGGGGCGTGAGCAGGGGGCGGATAGCATCAATCTCGGACGCTTCGCCGCCGGCCATCATCACCAGGCTGCCCGCCTCGGCGCCGGCGACGCCGCCGGAGACCGGGCAGTCGATCCAGCGCATGCCGCACGCGTCCTCGAGTCGGTGGGCGAAGTCGCGGGTGGCCGCGGGGTCGCTGCTGGAGAAATCGACCAGGGTCTGGCCGGGGCGTCCGTGGGCCGCCACGCCGTCCTCGCCGAACACCACGGCCTCCACCACCTCGGTATTGGCCAGGCAGAGCATCACCA
>CAYWBG010000287.1:0-2637 GCA_964456005.1 uncultured Halomonas sp. | reverse complement strand
GGCGCTGGGCGCTGGGCGCTAGACTTGTCCATAGCGCCCGGCCTCTTCGCCCAGCCAGCGACGTATCAGGGGGCGGCTGGCCCCGGGGTGGGTGGCGAGAAGCGCTTCGGCCAACGGGGCGACCCGCTCCAGCAGGTCGGCGTCGCGCTCCAGGTCGGCGATCTTCATCTGGGCCAGGCCCGTCTGACGGGTGCCCAGCACCTCGCCGGGGCCGCGCAGCTCCAGGTCCTTCTCGGCGATGCGAAAGCCGTCGTTGGTCTCGCGCATCACCGCGAGGCGCTCCTTGGAGTGGGCCGACAACGGCGGATGGTAGAGCAGCACGCAGAAGCTCGCGGTGGAGCCTCGCCCCACTCGCCCGCGCAGCTGGTGCAGCTGCGAAAGCCCCAGCCGCTCGGGGTTCTCGATGATCATCAGGCTGGCGTTGGGCACATCGACCCCCACCTCGATCACCGTGGTGGCCACCAGCAGGTCCAGTTCGCCGGCCTTGAAGGCGGCCATCATCTCCGCCTTCTCGCTGGCCTTCATGCGCCCGTGGACCAGGCCGATGGTGAGCTCCGGCAGCGCCTCGGTGAGCTCATCGCGAGTCGCCTCGGCGGCCTGGCACTCCAGCACTTCGGACTCTTCGATCAGCGTACAGACCCAGTAGGCCTGGCGCCCCTCGGCGCAGGCATGGCGGATGCGAGCCACCACCTCGGGGCGCCGCTCGTCGGGCATCGCCACTGTCTTCACCGGGGTGCGGCCCGGTGGCAGTTCGTCGATCACCGAGACGTCCAGGTCGGCATAGGCGCTCATCGCCAGGGTGCGGGGAATGGGCGTGGCGGTCATCACCAGCTGATGGGGCGTCAGGCCACCGGCCTCGCCCTTCTCGCGCAGGGCCAGGCGCTGGTGCACCCCGAAGCGGTGCTGCTCGTCGACGATGGCCAGGCCCAGGCGCTGGAAGTGGACGTCGCCCTGAAAGAGGGCGTGAGTGCCCACCACCATGCGCGCCCGGCCATCCAGGATCGCCGCCTTGGTGTCCAGCCGCGCCTTGCCCTTGAGCTTGCCGGAAAGCCAGGCCACCTCGATGCCGAGCGGTTCGAACCAGGCCCGGAAGGCGCGGTAGTGCTGCTCGGCGAGGATCTCGGTAGGCGCCATCATCGCTGCCTGGCAGTCGCCGGCGATGGCGGAGAGTGCCGCCATGGCGGCCACTACGGTCTTGCCGGAGCCCACATCGCCCTGCACCAGTCGCAGCATGGGCGTCTCGCGGGCCAGGTCGGCACCGATCTCGTCCAGCACCCGGCGCTGGGCTCCGGTCAACGCGAAGGGCAACTGGGTCAGGAAGCGCGCCTGCAGGCTGCGCCCGCTGGGCAGCACAGGGGCACCATCCTCCTGGATGCGCAGGCGGACCTCCTGGAGGCTGAGTCGGTGGGCCAGCAACTCTTCGAGGGCCAGGCGACGGCTGGCCGGGTGGCGGCCGCTGGCTAGCTGCTCGGGGTTCACCTCCGGTGGCGGCTGGTGCAATACGTGCAGGCAGTGGTGAAGTTCGGGCAGGCGAAAGCGGGCGCGCAAGTCCTCCGTGATCCAGTCGGGCAGTGCCTCGGGGTGTGTCTCCAGTAGTGCCAGTGCCTGCTCGATCAGCGCCCGCAGGCGGGTCTGGTGCAGCCCCTCGGTGGTGGGATAGATGGGAGTGAGGTGATCCTCCACCGGCGGGGCGTCGGCCTTGAGCAGCCGGTACTCCGGGTGGTAAAGCTCCAGCCCGGTGGCGCCGGCGCGGGCTTCGCCGAAGCTGCGTACCCAACTGCCCGGACGAAACTGCTGCTGCTGGGCCGGCGAGAAGTGGAAGAAGCGCAGGCTCAGGATGCCGGATCCATCACGCAGCCGCACCAGCAGGCTACGTCGGCGCCCGCGCACCACCTCGGCGGCGACCACCTCACCCTCCACTACCGCCTCGTGGCCGGCGCGCAGGGTGCCGATGGGAGTGATGCGGGTTCGGTCCTGGTAGCGCAGGGGCAGGTGGAAGAGCAGGTCAGCCACGCTGGCGAGGCGCAGCCGGGTGAGCTTCTGTGCCAGCGCCTCACCGACTCCCTTGAGTGACGTGACCGGCGCATCGAGAACATGGGCGTCAGTGTTCATGCCGGCTCGGGGTCTGCCTCGCGGCAGCGGGCGATGGCTTGGGTCACGGCGTCGATGGCCTTGGGTCTTGGAAAGCTGGCCCGCCAGGCGATGGCCACGGTGCGCGAGGGGGCAGGCGGGGCGAAGGGGCGGCTGACCAGCAGGCCGCTCTCGTAGTGGACGGTGCCGATGGCCGAGCGCGGCAGTACGGTGATGCCGAGCTTGGAGGCCACCATATGGCGGATGGTCTCCAGCGACCCCCCCTCGGCGGTGAGGGTGTTGCTGGGGCTTGCGAGCTTCTGGCTGATGGCCGGACAGGCCTCGAGGATCTGGTCCCGAAAGCAGTGGCCCTCACCGAGCAGCAGCAGCCGTTCCTTGAGCAGCTCTTCCTTGTGGATGACCTCGCGCTCGGCCCAGGAGTGGTCGGCAGGCATCAGCACCTCGAATGCCTCCTCGTAGAGTGCCTTGGTGAGCACGTCGGTCTCGGTGAAGGGCAGGGCGATGATGATGGCGTCCAGCTCGCCGCTTCTCAGCTTGCGGCGCAGG
>CAYWBG010000286.1:0-2642 GCA_964456005.1 uncultured Halomonas sp. | reverse complement strand
TTCTGCCGTCACGGGAGGCGCAAATGCACTATCAGGACCGGCTGCGCGTGGGTGCCGCGCAGATCAACGCCGAACTCGGCGCCGTGGATGACAACCTCGACCGTCACCTCGAGCGCATCAAGGAAGCCCGGGAACTGGGGCTGGCACTGCTGGTCTTCCCCGAACTCTCGCTGACCGGCTACGGCCTGGGCAATCGCGTGATGCAGGTGGCCATGCCACTAGAGGACCCGCGCCTGCAAGCTCTGGCCAGGGCCTGCGGCGACATGCAGACGGTCGTCGGCTTCGTCGAGGAAGCGAGCCCCGGCGAGTACTACAATGCCCTGGCCATCCTCCAGTATGGCGAGCTCGTCGCCGTGCATCGCAAGCTCAACCTGCCCACCTACGGCGGCCTGGAAGAGGGCAAGTGGTTCACCCATGGCAGCGAACTCACCCATACCGAGATCCGTCCCGGCTGGTCGGCCACCCAGCTGATCTGTGCCGACCTGTGGAACCCGGCCCTGGTGCACGCCACTCTGCTGCGTCGCCCCACCGTCCTCTGCGCGCCGATCAACTCCGCTTCCGGCATTGTCAGCGACGACTTCTCCAACGAGCAGAACTGGGCCCTCAACGTGCGCTTCTATGCCATGACCTACGGCACCCCGGTGATCATGGCCAACCGCTTCGGGCCGGAAAACGGCAGCCACTTCTGGGGTGGCACGTGCATCCTGGGCCCTCGCGGTGAACGCCTGGCCGCGGCGGAGGAGTGCGAGATGCTGATACACGCCGAGTTGTCGCGTACCGCCATCGCCCGGGCTCGCTTCGAGCTGCCCACCCACCGCGATGCCGACACCCCGCTGATCCGCGAGCTGATGGCGGGCTATCGCTGATTGCCGACACGAGGAGGCCGAGATGTGGCACCAGCAGGAGATAACACTTCCCGCCCATGAGCGAGGCTTTCACCTGATCACCGACCGGGTCGCGGGTGCCCTGCCCGACCTGGCCCAATGCCGCGTCGGGCTGCTGCACCTTCAGCTGCTGCACACCTCGGCGTCACTGACCCTCAACGAGAACGCCGACCCGGACGTCCGCCACGACATGGACGCCTTCCTGCGCCGCCTGGTGCCGGGCGATCTTCCCTACTTTCGCCACACCCTGGAAGGTCCCGATGACATGCCGGCCCACGTGATGGCGAGCCTGCTGGGCACTCAGCTGACCCTGGCGGTGCGCGACGGCCGCCTGGCGCTGGGTACCTGGCAGGGGATCTGGTTGGGCGAGCATCGCGACCACGGTGGGTCCCGGCGAGTGATCGCCACCCTCAGCGGCGACGCTGACAGCACCACCTGATTACCCCCATTCCGGCTTCTCCGGCACCGGGGCACTACAGACCCGGTCCCGCCCCTGACGCTTGGCGTGATACATGGCCTGGTCGGCTGACGTCAGCAACTCATCCAGGCCGGCTTCGCCCCAAAGTGCCCCGGCCACCCCGAAGCTCGCCGTGACGAGAAAGCACCGACCGGCGAACTCCATGGGGCTCTCACTCAATCCATGGCGCAGGCGCTCAGCCAGTTCGATGGCGTCCGCCAAGGAGGTGCCGGGCAGGGCCAGGGCGAACTCCTCTCCACCGAAGCGGCAGAGAATATCTCCCCCGCGAAGCTGCGCCTGGAAGCGTCTGGCTGTCTCCATCAGGACGTGATCGCCGACCTTATGGCCGAAGGTGTCGTTGATCGACTTGAAGCAATCCAGATCGATCAGCACTACGGCGAAAGAAGCCTCGGAGGAAAGAAGTGTGAGCTGCTCACGACAAGCGGCGAAGAAGGCACGACGATTGAGCAGTTGGGTCAGATCGTCGCGGTAGGCTAGCTTCTCGACACGCCAGTGAGACTGTCTGAGCGCATCTTCCAGTGCCTTGCGTTCGGTGATGTCGGTGGCGATCTCGACCCGCACCAGGCGACCATCGCTCCATACCATGGCCTGATCGCGGCATTGATACCAACGACCGTCCTGGGTGTTCTGGAACTCCCAGACCACGGCAGGCCCCGGCCGTCCATGTTCATCCAGCAACTGGGCGTTGTTGCAGAACTCGCAGGGACCGCCCTGCCCCTCCTGCAGGACCTGCCAGCACTGGCGCCCGGCCGGGTCCCCCCACTGCTGACGAGCGTAGGCATTCAGGAAGAGCAGTTGATATGACTGCATATCACTGGCGTAAACCGCCGCGTCGAGACTGTCGAGAATACGCAGCAAATCATCCGAGGTGGGCAGGGGTGCCGTCTCTTCACGCGCCTGGTGGGCTGGGATCTTGGAGGTCATCGGCTACCTATGATGTCACCGGCCGGACGTCGTCGCTGTGGGGGCATTTAATGTGGCAGGCCGGCCCGGCGATTGCTATTGGACCTCAGGACAAGCGTTCCTCGCGCGCCAGGCGCCGCCTGACCCAACCGTCGTACAGCCAGCGCAGCACCGGCTTGAGCCCCGGCAGGCCGATCAGCCAGGCGATGGGCCTGAGCCGAGGCACACGGCGCATCAGCAGGATATAGGCATCGATGCCTTCCCGGATGCGCCCACCCTCCTCTTCCACATGCAGTGAGAGCAGCGCCGCCTGCAGGTCGACGCCCTTCTCGCGAAGCACATCCCGATGCTCGGTCACGTCGTACCACCCCACCTGA
>CAYWBG010000285.1:0-2671 GCA_964456005.1 uncultured Halomonas sp. | reverse complement strand
GAGGGTTCGATTCCCTTCACCCGCTCCACGTTCTCAGTACTTGCCTTCATCTTCAGCGTGGGGTCAGAGTGATCTCTGTCTCGGGACCTTCTTCTGGTAGCACTCATGGCTCTCTACCTGCTTGTCTTCGCCGTCTGCATGCTGATCTTCGGTGGCGTGCTCGCCATCCTGCTGCTGTCGAGCACTCCGCGCTACCGGACGGAGCCTCGCCAACTACTCGAACTCATGGACCAGGCCCTGGAGAACCGCGTCGACGAGACCCGCTGGAACACCATCATCGACTACCCGATCCGCCACGACGAGACCCTTGACGGCGTTCGCCGCCGCGCCCAGCGCCTGGTCAACGAGCACGGCAACCATGGCCGCGCCCGCCGAGGCAAACGGCTGCTCGATACCACCGGTCAAGAAGAACTCCAGGCCCTGCGCGACCACCTGGCGCGCCATATCGAGCTCAGGGAGCGTCAACGCAGCGTGAAATGAAGAAATCACGCGATTCGGACTAGAATGGGACTTTCCTTACTTGTAAGGGGCCCGCCATGTCGAGTGCCATCCGTCAGATCCCCCTCGATACCGCCACCCGCCACCATGCCCACGATTTCCACCAGATCGTGATTGGACTGCACGGCAAGGCCGATTTCGAGATTGAGGGGCTCGGCGGCTCCATATCGGCGCTGTCGGGTTGTATCGTGCCGTCCAACCATATGCACTACTACGCGGGCACCGGTGACAATCGTCAGCTGATTCTCGATCTCCCGACACAGGCGCCAACGCTGACCGGCTTCCACCACGAACTGGCCCGACTCTTTGACGCTCCGCGTTTCTTCACCCTCGACGACCCGCTCAAGCGCTATCTGGATTTCCTGCTCCTCGAGTTGGACGCCGCGCCTGGCCATCCCGACGCGGCCCAGGACGACCGCCTGGCCGCGACCCTGCTCGGCTGCCTGCACGCCCGCCTGGCGGGTTCACCCGCCACGGCTCCTCGTCGCCTGGATCTCTCACGCCTGGATCGCTTCATTGAGCACCGCCTGGCCAGCCAGTTGACGGTATCCGACCTGGCCCGGGAGGTCTGTCTGAGCGAAGCGCACTTCCGCCACTGCTTCCGCGAACAGACCGGCCTCACCCCCTGGCAGTACGTTCGCCGCAAGCGGCTCAAGGTGGCTCGGCGGTTGTTGGGTGAAAGTCGAATGCCGCTCTCTGAAGTCGCCGCCCTGACCGGCTTCGCCAATCAGAGCACGCTTTCCCATGCCTGCCGCCAGGCCTTTGGCCATTCGCCCAGCCAGCTCAGGCGAGCAGCGCATCCGCCCCTGAACCAGGTTGCGCAAAATCTCGGATGACCGCAGAACTCGACGCGAAGGCTACGTGCCCGCCACTTTTTATAGACGAACGTCTAGCTCAAGAACCCATCGACGACCCATTCCCGCGAAATCGACAACAATCCCCTCGGAATCGACAAGCAGCCATACCGCGAGGCTCCTACAGTCGAATGAGAACTCTACGGCTGCTTTGTCCAGGCAGTCATCTGCCTGTCGACACGACAAGAGGATCTTCATGCTCGATTCCAACAATATGCTCAATGCCGACACCTGGCAGCAGGACCTCGACACCCTCTTCACTCGCATTAGCGACCACTATGTGGTCGACGAGGACGCCTTCGTCGCCGAGCTGATCAAGGTGCTGAGTGCCGATACGCGGGACTTTCAGCGCATCGCCGGCAAGACCGCCGAGCTGGTGCGTGAGGTTCGCGATATGAATACCGCGGTGGACTCCATCGACGAACTGCTTCAGCAGTACAGCCTCGACACCCACGAGGGGCTGATGCTGATGTGCCTGGCAGAAGCCATGCTGCGCATTCCCGACAAGGACACCGCCGATGCGCTGATTGAGGACAAGCTCGGTCCCGCCGACTGGAAGTCCCACCTAGGGCAGAGCGAATCCTGGTTCGTCAATGCCTCCACCTGGGGCCTGCTGATGACAGGTCGGGTGATCAACCTCGACCACCCCCGGGATGGCAGGCCGGCCAACTTCATCAACAAACTGGTCAATCGCCTGGGCGAGCCAGTGATCCGGCGCGCCATGCGCGAGGCCATGAAGGTGATGGGTAAGCAGTTTGTGCTGGGGCGCGACATCGACGAGGCCCTCAAACGCTCCAAGCCTCAGTTCGACAAGGGCTATACCTACTCATACGACATGCTTGGTGAGGCGGCACGCACCCGGCAGGACGCCCGCCAGTATTTCGACGACTATGCCAAGGCCATCGAGCAGGTCGGCAAGACCAGCAAGGGGCTGTCGGCGAAGACGCCAGCGCCCTCGGTCTCCATCAAGCTCTCGGCCCTGCACCCACGCTACGAGTTCGGGCGCCGGGATCAGGTACTGCACGAACTGGTCGGCAGCGTGAAGGAGTTGGCTGCCATGGCCCGCGAGCGTGACGTGGCGCTGACCATCGATGCCGAGGAGGTGGATCGCCTGGAGATCTCGCTCGAGGTGTTCCGCGCCGTCTACGAAAGCGATACCTGCAAGGGCTGGGGCCATTTCGGCCTGGTCGTTCAAGCCTACTCCACCCGCGCCCTGCCGGTACTGCACTATCTTAACCGCCTGGCCGAGTCCCAGGACGACGAGATTCCCCTGCGCCTGGTCAAGGGCGCCTACTGGGACAGCGAGATCAAGGAGTCCC
>CAYWBG010000284.1:0-2706 GCA_964456005.1 uncultured Halomonas sp. | reverse complement strand
TCAGGGTGTCGGGCAGGTTCAGGCGCTCGAGCAGGTTCTCCGGGTTGTAGCAGAGTAGCCCCACGTTGCTGTCGGCCTGCTGGGCGCTCAGCTTGAGCGTCGTGCCCCGGCGCAGGCGCAGCGACCAGTGGTGGCCGCCGGGCAAGTGGGTGGTATAGATCGCTTCGCTGTCGTCAGCGGTGTTGGCGGGCGTGCTCATAGCAGCGTCTCCTGGGTCAGGGTCTTGAGGCCGCGCTCGGCGAAACTGGCCGACAGGTCCGCCGGTGGCTGGCGCTCGCCGATGGGCAGGTCGTAGGTGATGGTGGCGCCGAACGCCTCGGGGGCCTGGGGGTCGTGGCGGAGCTTGTCGAATACCCATAGCCGCGTGCCCAGCGCGAAGGCTTCCTTCAGGTCGTGGGTGATCATGAAGATGGTCAGCTGCTGGTCTTGCCACAGCCTCCGGATCAGCTCGTGCATGTCCTGACGGATACCGGGGTCCAGCGCGCCGAAGGGTTCGTCGAGCAGCAGGATGCGCGGGCGCATCATCAGCGCCTGGGCGATGGCCAGGCGCTGCTGCATACCGCCGGAAAGCTCGTGAGGATACTTGGCCAGGGCGTCCGAGAGGCCGACCTCTTCAATACGCGCCATGGCCTTGTCACGAGCATGACGCCGAGCGGCGCCGAAACTCTTGCCCAGCCAGCGTGACTGGTGGAGTTCCTCGGCGATCATCACGTTGCCGAGCACGGTCAGGTGGGGAAACACAGAGTACTTCTGGAAGACAACACCGCGATCTGGCCCTGGCTCATCGGGAATTGGCTGATCATCGAGGGTGAGCGACCCGCGGGAGATGCGCTCGGTGCCGAGCAGCATCTTGAGGAAGGTGGTCTTGCCACAGCCCGAGGCCCCCACCAGGGTCACGAATTCGCCGGCATCGACCCGGAAGTCGAGGCGCTCGAGCACGACATGATCCCCGTAATGCTTCTCCAGGCGCTTGGCTTCCAGCAGGCTCATGGGTTATCTCCCTCTTCCGCGTGATACCAGGGAAAGGCCCATCTTGAAACCCGGGCCAGCGCCTGATCGAGAAGGAAGGCGAGGAAGGTGATCCAGGCCACATAGGGCAGAATCACATCCATCGACAGGTAGCGCCGCACCAGGAAGATGCGGTAGCCAAGCCCTTCCTGGGCGGCAATGGCCTCGGCGGCGATCAGGAACAGCCAGGCGGTACCCAGCGCCAGCCGGGTGGCGTTGAGCAGCCTGGGGGTGAGCTGCGGCAACAGCACCCGGATCAGCACCTGCCAGGAGTTGCCACCCAGGGTCTGGGCCTTGATCCGCTGTTCGTCCGGCAAACGCAGGGCGTGTCCCTGAAGGTCGCGAATCAGAAAGGGCGTCACGCCGATGACGATGAGCGCGATCTTGGCGCCCTCACCGGTGCCGAAGGCGATGAACAGGATCGGCAGGATCGCCATCGGGGGAATCAGGGAGATCACCGTCACCAGCGGCGAGAACTTGGCGCGTACCAGCGGCAGACCGCCGTTGGCGAGCCCGACGAACAGGCCGATCAGGGCACTGATCGCCACCCCCAGCAACAGGCGTTCCAGGCTGGCGAAGGTGTCCGCCCAGAGGACGACCTGGCCGGTGCGCTGGTTCTCTTCGGTGGCCATGGTGAAAAAGGTATTGGCCATGGTGGCCGGGGCCGGAAGCAGCCGATCATTGGGGTTCTCGGCGAGGCGAGCATTGGAGAGCGAGAGGTAGACCAGGGCGATGATCAGGAACGGCAGCAGGCCCAGCATCCATCGCCCGCCCCGAGAGGGAGCGAGATTGATCAGACGTTTCATGGCGGCTCCACGTCAGGATTGGGGGACAGGATCGCCGCCACCCAGGGGCGGCGAGCGATCTCCTGACGGATGGATTATGGGTGTGCGTCGATATAAGCCTGGGTGAAGCTCGGGTCGAAGCGCAGCTTGATGTTGCTCTCGTCGCCGAACACACCCTGTGAGGTCTCGATACCCACCACGCCGGGGTTGGGCGCCATATCCCCGAGCAGGCCGTGTTCGAAGCTGAATTCCGCGACCCGCTGCATGGTCTCGAGCAGATCCTCGCTCTCGAACAACGCGAGGGCCTCGGCCGGGTCGGTATACAGATAGGTGGCGTCGAGCTGGGCGCGATAGCCCTCCAGGTCGGTGCCGGCGGCCTCGGCCATCTGCGAGAGGGCCGCTTCATCGCCATCGGCCATCAGCGCCATGGTCTCGTACCAGGCGCCCACCAGGGCATGGCCGAGATCGGGGTAGTCGGCCAGGGTCTGGGTATTGACCACCATCAGGTCGAGGATCTCACCGGGAATCTCACTTGAATCGAAGGCCAGGAGGCTGCCCTCGAGGCCCGTCACGGTAGAGAGCTGAGGATTCCAGGTGACCACGGCGTCGATGCTGTCGCGGCTGGCGAACAGCCCGGCGATATCGGCGTCTCCGGTATTGACGGTGGAGACATCCCGCTCGCTCAGGCCGACGCTGTCGAGCGCACGGGCAAGCAGGTAGTGGGAGACGCTGAATTGCACCAGGTTGACATCGCGGCCGGCAATGTCTTCGAGGCCGTCGGCGTTCTTCAGCACCACGCCGTCGTTGCCGTCCGAGTAGTCACCGACGATCAGGGCGGTGGAGTCGACACCGCTGGCGGCGGGGATGGTCAGGGCGTCCATGTTGGTCATGGCGCAGCCGTCGACGTTGCCGG
>CAYWBG010000283.1:0-2707 GCA_964456005.1 uncultured Halomonas sp. | reverse complement strand
ACGACAAGGGCTCCATCGTCACCGGCCGCGTGGTCGAGGTCGATGCCAAGCAGGCCCAGGTCGAGCTGACCTCCGATGTCATCGCCGTGCTGAAGGCGTCCGAGCTCAGCGCCGACCGCGTCGAGGATGCCCGCAACATCCTCACCGAGGGCGATAGCGTCGAGGCCCGCATCATCGGTGTCGATCGCAAGAACCGCCAGATCAGCCTTTCCATCAAGGCCAAGGATCAGGACGACACCCGCCAGAACCTCAAGAAGCTGCGCGAAGAGTCTCCCGAGAGTGGTGGCGCGACCACCATCGGCGACCTCATCAAGCAGCAGATGGGTCAGGACTGATCGGGACGCCACCTCCCGACGGACCAAAGACCGCCGCCCCTCGGGGCGGCGGTTTTTTTGATACTTCGCAGAGTGGCGTGATTATCTGACAAGTTCCCTAACTCGATAGTAAATAAAACGCTCTTCCCGCCCGTATTGGCTCTCGCCAACTTGTCAGATAATCACGCCTTGTCCAGACTCTTGCGAAACTGAACGCAAAAAGCGCATAATGCGTTCCCAGATCTCCGTTGTACTTGTCACTCGCTCAGAAGGAAGAAGAGATGTCACTGCTTAACGAATACATGCAGATGGAACAGCAGCTAAAGGAACTTCAGTCCAACATGGACAAGCTGCAGAACGATAAGCGCCTTCAGGCCGAACTCGAGTTCAAGGATAAGCTCGAATCGCTGATGAAAGAGTTTGATAAGAGTGCCGCGGATGTCATTGCGCTGCTCGACCCCAAGCCTGCCGCGTCTTCCTCCAAGGCGGCCTCTTCAACGGCTGCCGGCGGTCGCCGCAAGCGCAAGTTGAAGATCTACAAGAACCCCAACACCGGGGAAGTCGTCGAGACTCGCGGCGGCAACCAGAAGACGCTCAAGGCCTGGAAGGACGAGCACGGCTCCGACACCGTCGAGGCCTGGCTGGTACGCGTCGAAGAGTAAGATAAGTCACTCGGTGGCGCCTCAGGGCGCCGTCGGCATGTCTGCCGGGGCAGTCTCCGCCATGAGGGGGAGCTGCAGCTCCAGGCCCGGACGCCGCGGCAGCAGGCGCATCGCCTCACCGCTGTAGTGCTCGCCCAGCGCCGGCAGGGAATCGCCCAGCAGCCTGTCCAGAACCTCCGATAGATGACGGGCATTCGGCATGCTCACGCAGGCGCAGCGCTCGCCGGGCAGGGTCACCAGGCGCAGCGAGGGCGGCATGGACATCAGCTCGCCCTCCTGTTCATCGACCAGCACGCCGATATCCAGACGCGGCAGCCGGGCCGAACCGGGTGCCTCATGGAGCAGGGCGATGGCGGTGGCATGATTCAGGCGAGCCGGCAGCCCGTCATCGCCGTTGAGCCCCGCCGACCAGGGGTCGGGGGTGGGCAGAGGGGCGTAGCGGCGAGTCACGATGGCGGCCTGGCGGGATTGGCGCCTGATGAGCATCGCCAGCGGTGACTCGAACTCGCGCGGGCGTCGGCGCAGGGCCACCCGCTGGCTATGGCGATAGGCCCGGGGTGTCTTGTGATGGTATCGCTGGAAGGCGCGGCTGAACGCCGAGTGGTTGCGATAGCCGCAGCGCTCGGCCACCTCGCTGATGCTCAGCGGGGTATGCACCAGCAGGCGACCGGCCCTCTCCTGACGCAGGCCCTCCCGGTAGACGCTGGGCGATGTGCCGAAGCACTGCCGAAAGCGTCTACGGATCTGGGAGCTCGAGTAGCCCAGTCTGGCTGCCAGACTGCCGAGAGACTGCTGGCTATCCAGCGTCTCCTGCAGCCAGATCTCGGCTCTCATCATATCGTTGAACATCGTCAGGCTCGCTCCTTGCGTATTGCATTCCCGGCAGGACATTGACGCCCTGGCCTCGCCATGTCGACGCAGCCCCCGGAGGTTGCCTCATGGTTCGCATTGTAGTTTATTGATGCTCTAGCCCCTTTATGCAGGTTAAGGCATCGCAAAGGCAAGTTTGGGCAAGCACTCTGCGCGCTCGTGCACAGTCATGCTGGTCTGAATCAACCTCCGTATAGCGAAGCCGTTTTCCCCGTGGTATTTCACCCCGTCTGGCTCATTAACTCACTGGTTGCGAATGAAACCTCAGACAACTCGAAAGCCGATGGACGAGCGCGAGAAGATGCGCAAGTTCCGCGAACTCGATGACGCCTTCGCCGAGGCGCTTCGTGAACTGGAAAGCCCCGACTGTCCGTGGGACATACCCACCGGGCCGCCGGTGCGCTCGCTGGCAGAACAGGAAGAGCAGGAACAGCAAGAACAGAGAGACGAGGCAACCGCCCGTCAGCATCTCTTCGAAGCGCGCTTGAAGGCCCTGATGAGCGACTATCACCTGCCCGCCGAGCAGGTCACCGACCTGCTGGCGACCCTGCAGAGGCTCGGCCGTATCGCCTGACGCGCTATCCCGCCCCGGTGGCCACTTCCAGGGCGGCGATACGCGTTAACGCCTGCTGGCGGTTCTCCCCGCACAGCGTCGCGTCGAAGGTGAAGCGCTCGCAGAGCGCCGGGCGGCGGGGGTCGCCGAACAGTCGGCAGAGGTTGGCGTCATCCAGCTGAGCGCAGCGCACCCCCGCCGGCTTGCCCTCGGGCATGCCGGGAATCGGCGTGGCGATGGAGGGGGCGATGCAGCAGGCCCCGCAGCCGGGGCGGCAGGCGTCCTCGGTGGCCTCCGTCATGGCGTCG
>CAYWBG010000282.1:0-2712 GCA_964456005.1 uncultured Halomonas sp. | reverse complement strand
GGAAGGCGATGAACACCGCGCTGGCCAGGCCGTTGGCCAGGTTGTCGCCGACGATCGCCATGACGAGCATGGGCAGGTTCTGGCCGGCCAGGGCCAGGGCGGCGAACAGCAGATTGGTCAGGGTGGCCGCCGCCGCCCCCAGCACCAGGATGGGCCCGATCCCGTAGCGGGCCACCAGCAGCCCCCCCAGGATGCCCCCGCCGATGCTCATGGCGATGCCGAAGACATTGGTCACATTGGCAATAGTGGACAGCGTAAAGCCCAGGTCGATGTAGAGCGGATTGGCCATCGAGGCCATGGCCAGGTCGCTGATCCGGAACACCGCGATGAATACCAGCAGCCACAGTGCCTTCAGGCGGTGGCGAGTAAAGAAGTCGGTGAAGGGGCAGACCACCGCGCCGATCACCCAGGCCCCCAGTCGGCGTAGCTGCCTGGGCTTGCCGCGGCTGGCACGCAGGAAGGCGCGCACCCGGGGCTCGTGAATCAGCTGGGTGTTGAGTGACAGCCGCTCGGGCTCCGGGCGCACCAGTACGGTGACCACCCCGATCCCCACCAGCGCCGCCATGGTCAGGTAGGCCGCCTCCCAGGAAATCCACGATGCCACGTAGAGGGCCCCGGCCCCGGCCGCCAGCAGGCCGCCGCGGTAGCCGATGATGTAGGTCGAAGCCATGGCCGCCTGGATATCTTCCGGCGCCGACTCGATACGAAAGGCGTCGATGGCGATGTCCTGGGTGGCCGAGCCGAAGGCCACCAGCAGGGCGAAGAGTGCCACCAGGGGCAGATTGCCCCGGGGGTCCAGGCTGGCCAGGCCGATCAGGCCGGCGGCGATCATCGCCTGGGCCAGCAGCATCCATCCTCGCCGCTGGCCGAAGGTGCGGGTCAGCCATGGCAGTGCTAGGCGGTCCACCACCGGGGCCCAGAAGAACTTGATCGAGTAGAGGATGCCGATCCAGGAGAAGAAGCCGATCGCCGCCACCTCGACACCGTCGCTGCGCAGCCAGGCGGACAGGGTCGAGAACACCAGCAGGAAAGGCAGGCCGGCGGAGAAGCCCAGGAACAGCATGGTAATCACCGGGGCGCGCCGATAGATTGCCAGGGCGTCGCTCCAGCTGCGGTGGGGGGTCGGGGTGGGCATTCGGGCTGCTCTCCTTGCGCACCATGGGTCGATGGCGGCGGGCCATCCCAGGCGCTTACCAACAATGATAGAATCACAAAAGCGCCGCCGGAAATGCCACCGGTCCCGGCTGCCAATCCCGGCAGGGGGATTGTTGCAGAGCCACGGCGGCGATACCAGTCTCGAGACCCCGACAGGAGTCCCATGAGCAGCGACGATGCGACCATGGAGCAGGGCCAGGATGCCGTTCCCCGCTGGTACGTGATCCAGTGCAAGGGTGGCGAGTCCTTCCGTGCGGCCGAGCACCTGGCCAATCAGGGCTACGAGGTGTTTCATCCGGTCCTTGAAGTGCAGAAGAAACGCCGAGCCAAGCTGGAGTGGGTCATTGAGCCGCTGTTTCCCTACTATCTCTTCATCCGCCTGGACCGCCTGTTCAGCGACTGGCGACCGATCCGCTCCACCCGGGGGGTGCTCAAGCTGGTCAGTTTCGGCGATATGCCGGTGGCGGTTAGCGACGACCTGGTGGCCACCCTGCGCGAGCAGGGCAGTGACCGCGACGATGCCACCGCGAACCTCTATTTCCGGGCCGGCGACAGCGTGCAGGTCACCGAAGGCCCCTTCAAGGACCTGCAGGCCGTCTTCGCCAGTCACAAGGGGCAGGAGCGCGCCATCGTGCTGCTCGAGCTACTGCAGCGTCAGCAGCGGCTCGAAATGCCCGTCGCCCATTTGCGCCGTAGTTGAGCAAATCGGCTTACCAAGGAGAATGCCATGACGATCGCCCCGCAGCGGGTCGTGACCCTTCACTATGTGCTGAGCGACGCCGAGGGTGAGGTGCTCGACGACTCCCGCGAGCGCCAGCAGCCTCTGGAGTACCTGCATGGGCACCACAATATCGTCGAGGGGCTGGAGCGAGCCCTGGATGGCCAGGCAGAAGGGGCCGAGCTCAGCGTGACCCTGATGCCGGCGGAGGCCTACGGGCTGCGCAACGAGGCACTGGTTCGCGAGGTGGGGCGCAACGCCTTTCCGGTGGATGACCTGGCGCCGGGCATGCGCTTCCAGACTCCCGGTGACGCCGGCCCGCAGATCGTTACCGTGTTGGAGGTGCGCGAGGATGGCGTACTGATCGATACCAATCATCCCCTGGCGGGGAAACCCCTTCGCTACCGGCTCCAGGTGTTGACCGTGCGCGACGCCACCCGAGCGGAGCTGGCCAAGGGCCATCCGCTCCCGCCGGACACCGACCCCAGCAGCGTGGAAGACAAGAAGCTGCCGTGAAACCTGACCTGGGTCAATTCCCCACCTAGGTCATCGAGCCCTGCGGTGGCAAAGTTGATTCAGGTCAGATTTTTCGCGGCGCATCCGGGCTAAGGTACTCCCAACAGATCGAGACGGGAGGACAGGCACATGTATCTAGATGACGTCGTAATCTTTGGATTGGTCACCGTCGCGATGATGGTCGCTTTCATGGGTGGCTGGGTTGCCTTCATTGTGCGGGATCATCGCAAGAAGAAGCACTGAGCCATTCATCGCCAATAGTCGTCAGGGGAGGGGGGAGTCATCCCCCCTGTAGCCGACCCACTTGGGTCGGCTTTTTTTAT
>CAYWBG010000281.1:0-2724 GCA_964456005.1 uncultured Halomonas sp. | reverse complement strand
TCCTGCGGCGCTCGGCGCTCGGCGCTCGGCGCTCGGCGCTCGGCGCTCGGCGCTATTCCTCGTCCAACTCCTCCGCCGCATCGGCGTGAGACATGCGCAGCCCCTGAGGGGGCAGTAGCATACCGTCGAAGGTGGCGCCGTCAGCCGAGAACTGCAGGCGTCCCTCCAGAAACCACTTCACGGCGATGGGGTAGATCAGGTGCTCGCGCGCGCGGACCTTCCCCTTGAGCGTCTCCTCGCTCTCGTCTTCGGCGACCTCGGCCACTGCCTGCATCACCACCGGTCCGCCGTCAAGCTCCTCCGTGACGTAGTGCACGCTGCAGCCGTGCTCGGTCACGCCGTCGGCCAGCGCCCGGGCGTGGGTATTCAGTCCCTGGTAGTCGGGTAGCAGGGAGGGGTGGATATTGAGCATGCGACCCAGGAAACGCTGCACGAAGCGGGGTGTCAGGATTCGCATGAAGCCGGCCAGTACGATCAGGTCGGGTTCATGGCGCTCGATCACCTTGATCAGGGCGCCGTCGTAGGCCTCGCGGCTGTCGTATTCACGATGCGGCAACACCACGGCGTCGATGCCAGCCTCCCGGGCGCGTTTCAGGCCGTAGGCGTCGGCTTCGTTGGAGATCACCGCGACGATCTCGCCACCCAGGCGATCATGGGTCTGCTCGTCGATCAGTGCTTGGAGGTTGCTGCCGTTGCCGGAGATTAGCACCACCACCCGACGGGTTTGACTGGGCTCTGGGGTAATGTCCCCGAGGGTGTCGCTCTGGTAATGGGGCTCGTTCATGCCGGCAGGTTCTCCATCCGGATCGGCTCCTCCTCACCCTGCCGGGCGATGATCTCGCCGATGCGATTGACCACCTCGCCCTGAGACCGCAGATGGTCGCGGGCCTGGTCGGCTCTGTCCGCCGGAACCACCACGACCATACCGATGCCGCAGTTGAGCACCCGATGCATCTCGCGCTCGTCGACGTTGCCCTGTTCCTGTAGCCAGTCGAACACCGCCGGACGCTTCCAACTGGCCACATCGATTCGGGCGGCCAGGGTCTCGGGTAGCACGCGGGGCAGATTCTCGGTGAGCCCGCCGCCGGTGATATGGGAGAGTGCATGCACCGGTACGCCGCTATCACGGATCAGCGAGAGCAGCGGCTTGACGTAGATGCGGGTGGGGGCCATCAGGGCATCGCTAAGCGCCACGCCATCGATGACGGTGTCCAGGTCTGCGCCATTGACCTCGAGGATCTTGCGGATTAGCGAATAGCCGTTGGAGTGGGGCCCAGAGGAAGCGATGCCCAGCAGCACGTCGCCCTCGGCCACACGGCTGCCATCGAGGATGTCGGACTTCTCCACCACGCCGACGCAGAAGCCGGCCAGGTCATAGTCGCTGCCCACGTACATGCCGGGCATCTCGGCGGTCTCGCCGCCCACCAGGGCACAGCCGGCCTGTTCGCAGCCCTCGCCGATGCCGGTCACCACGTCAGCGGCGATGTCCACATCCAGCCTGCCCGTGGCATAGTAGTCAAGAAACAGCAGCGGCTCCGCGCCGGCGACGACCAGATCGTTGACGCACATCGCGACCAGGTCGATGCCAATGGTGTCGTGGCGGCCGAGGTCCATGGCCAGGCGAAGTTTGGTGCCCACACCGTCGGTGCCGGAGACCAGCACCGGTTCCCTGTAGCCGGCAGGCAGCTGGCAGAGGGCGCCGAAACCGCCCAGGCCGCCCAGCACTTCGGGGCGGGTGGTGCGCTTGGCGACGCCCTTGATGCGGTCGACCAAGGCATTGCCGGCATCGATATCGACGCCGGCATCCTTGTAGCTGAGTGTGGGGCGTGAGGAAGGGGAATCGGTCATCTCGGGTCCTGTCGAAAGGTCATCGGCATTTTGGTCGGCGCACACGCGCAGGCCGAAGGGCAGTGGGCAAGATCGGTGCTGGATTGTAGCATCAAGAGGCCGGGCTGGCAGCCGTGAAGGCGCCGCCGACGGCTGATACAGGGAGGGGGAGATGCGCAGAGAATGGTGGGTCCTAGCCGCAGCGGTGGCTCTTGTGTGGCTGATGTTCCGCCTCGAGGCGATGCTGATGCCATTCATCGCCGGCATGATTCTCGCCTACCTAGCCGACCCCTTGGCGAATCGGCTGGAGCGTTGGGGCGCTTCGCGCCCCCTGGCGGTGAGCGGGGTGTTCCTAGTGCTGTTGATCCTCCTCGCACTGGGGCTGCTGGTGCTGATCCCCTTACTGGTGCAGCAAGTGCGTCAGTTCGGTGAAATGATCCCTGGCATCTTCGAGTGGGTACAGACGGTCCTGGCGCCCCAGATCCAGTCCTGGACGGGCTTCGATGTGGCCGCCGAGCTGGAGAATGCCCAGGAGACCCTGGCAGAGCGCTGGCAGGATGCCGGCGGCTACCTAGCCCAGGTGCTCGGCCAGGTGGGGCGCTCGGGACTGGCCTTCGTCACTTGGGTGACCTATGTGTCGCTGATTCCGGTGGTGACCTTCTACTTGCTCCTCGACTGGAATTCACTCATCACCAGCCTGCGCAACCTGCTGCCGCGGCGCTGGGAAGCCGACGCGGTGCGCCTGGTCGGCCGCTGCGACGATGTGCTCTCGGCCTTCCTGCGCGGCCAGCTGCTGGTGATGCTGAGCCTGGGGGTGATCTACGGTCTGGGACTGTCCCTGATCGGGGTGCGCTTCGGGGTGCTGATCGGGTTGATATCGGGCCTGGCCAGCATCGT
>CAYWBG010000280.1:0-2748 GCA_964456005.1 uncultured Halomonas sp. | reverse complement strand
TCGTCTGGGAGCTGCGCGGCAGGCCCTCGATCGCCCTGGACGACATGAGCGAGCCACGCCAGCGCATCCTGGTCTCGCGCTCCTTCGGGCGGTTGGCGTCCGATGTCGTCGATCTCCAGGAGGCGGTCCGCCAGCACGCATCCCGGGCGGGGGAGAAGCTGCGCCGCCAGGGCAGCCTGGCGCGGGCGGTACAGGTCTTCGTGCGCACCAATCCCTTCATGGCCGGCGAGCCCCAGTACCGCAACGCCGTGGTGGTGCCGCTGGTGGTGCCCACGGACGACAGTCGCGCTCTTCTAACCGCTGCGCGACGAGGGCTCGAGGCGCTCTTCCTCGAGGGCTATCGCTATCAGAAGTGCGGTGTGATGCTGCTCGACCTGGTGGCGTCCGAACGGCGCCAGCTATCGCTGCTGGAAACGCCGCAGGACGAGGCGGTGCGCGGCCGTAGCCAGCGGCTGATGGCCACGGTGGACCGGCTCAACCGCGAGATGGGGCGCGACACGGTGCGCTTCGGTCTGCCTCGGGAAGGCAATGCCTGGACCCTGCGCTGCGAGCGGCGCACGCCACGCTACACGACACGCTGGAGTGAATTGATGCGAGTCAAGACAGGCTGAGAAAGGTGTTGCCATGATAAGGAGTTGCGCCGCAGGAGGGGAGGAATTGGCTACACTGGAGGCATGCGGGTGCCCCGGGCATCCGGTGTCTATAACCGCCTCGCTCGAACCCGGGCGAGCCGTCAAGGAGAGTCATTCATGCGTCTGCAGGGAAAGAGTGTCATCGTCACCGGTGGGGCCAGCGGCATCGGCCTGTCCAGCGTGGAGCGCTGCCTGGAGGAGGGCGCCAGCGTGGTCATCGCCGACCTCGAGGGCAGCGATGGAGCCAGTCGTGCGGCGGCGCTGGACGGCCAGCATGCCGGGCGCTGCCTGTTCAAGGCGTGCGATGTCACCGATACCGCTCAGGTCGACCGCCTGTTCGCCGAGACCCAGGATGAGCTAGGTGGGGTGGACGCGGTGTTCAACAACGCCGGAATCGGGGGAATCTGCCCTTCCGACGAGGTCGACGACGAGGAGTTCCTGCGCATCATCGACATCAACCTCAACGGGGTGTTCCGGGTGGCCCGGGCCGCGCTCAGGGTGATGTATCGCCAGGGCAGCGGCAGCATCGTCAACTGCGCCTCCATTCTGGGCGTGTTTGGCCAGTCCCAGACCGCCGCCTACACCGCCGCCAAGGGTGGGGTGGTCAACATGACGCGTAGCCTGGCCATCGAGGCGGCACCGAAGGGCGTGCGGGTCAATGCCATCGGGCCTGGCTACATCGACACGCCGCTGCTCGAAGCGCTGGATGACGAGATGCTCCAGGGGCTGATCAGCCTGCATCCCCTGGGTCGCCTGGGCCGCCCCGAGGAGATCGCCAACGCCTTCCTGTTTCTGGCCAGCGACGAGGCCAGCTTTGTCACCGGGGCCAACCTGATGGTCGACGGGGGGTTCACCGCCGGCAAGTCCTGACTGTCGGGCCGTTGGTGACTGCCACCGGGCGTTTTTTCTCAGGCGTCGGGGGCGAGATCCGACAGAAAGCGGTGCAGACGGTCCTGCTCGGAGAGATCGCCGTAGAGCATGGAAACCTCGCCGCTGTCATGGGTCTTCAGCAGTGAAGGGGTCGCGAAAACGGAAAACGTGATGCCCTGCTGGGGCTGTTCCAGCAGGTCGATTTCGTAAGGCTGAAGATCGCTTCGCCCGATACGCTCAAGCATCCGTGTCAGGTTGATGCGGGCCCGCTGTGAGCGCGGCGCGCTGCCTGTCACGAACAGCGTGAGCACCGGCATCGCTGACTCCCCGGGTGGCTGATGTGTGCTCATGGATGCGCCTCCTCATCGCTGCTGGAGTCCGCCGGAGGGGGTTGCCCCTCGGGGTCGCGCCGCTGCCGGATTGACTCTCGACGAAGGATCCCCAGGCGCTCCGCCTCGCTCGATTCGCCCTCTTCCAGTGCCAACTCGGCCACGAGCCGGCAACGCTCCCCTTCGACCTGTTCGATGCGCTGTTCGAGATCCATACGACGCTGCGCGGCTTCCCATTGTCGCCGCCGCGCGAGTTCGGCCTCTTCGCGCTCCTTGGTCGCGCGCGCGGTGCCCATGAGCACCTCGGAGCCGAACTCGTAAATGTCGGCGAGGCCAACCCCCTCGCTCGACAGCAGCAGTTCCCGCTGTTGATTGGAGTGGGCCGAGCCGCGGGATTTCACGATGGAAAGCGAACGGTTTCTCTCGCCGGCCCGCACGTTGTAGTCGAGGACGATCCAACTGTCGGCGATGGTCGATACCTGACCCTGAGTGGCCTCCCCCTCCGGGTCCTGTACGCCACTCAGGGAGGTGAGAACGGTGGTGATGCCCCGGCGCCGTACCTGGTCGATCAGATGCTCGATCGCCATGTTCGCCTCCTCGGTGGCGCTTGCCTTGGTTAGCGCGGAAACCGGGTCGATCACCAGGCAGTGAGGCTCGAACGCATCGAGCAGGCGGCGCAGGATAAGGAAGTGTTCGGTCACCCGCAAGGCGTAAGCGGATTGACTCTGGAAGCGAACGAGTCCGGCCTCAATCGAGGGATGCAGATCGATCCCTACCGACGTCAGGTTGCGTACGTAAGACCCTTCGAGTTCGTCGAAGCTGACGTAAAGTGTCCGCTCGCCGCGCCGGGCAGCGGCCTGGGCGAAGCTTCCCGCGAGAGTGCTCTTGGCGGTGCCGGGCCTGCCGGAAATCAGCAG
>CAYWBG010000279.1:0-2754 GCA_964456005.1 uncultured Halomonas sp. | reverse complement strand
CCTGGATGATGCCGTAGGCAATCACCACATAGGCGAACTCGCTGGTCATGCCGAAGTGGAAGCCAGCCACCGCCGCTACCGGCAGGGTGGCCACCGCCGCACCGATATAGGGAACCAGCACCGAGAAACCCACCAGAACCGCCAACAGGGCCGAATAGGGCAGGCCAAAGAAGGCGAAGGTAAGAAAGGCCACGGTGCCTACGATGATGATCTCGATGAACTTGCCGCGCACGTAGTTGGCGATCTGGACGTCCATCTCATGCCAGATCCGGGTCATCAGGGTGCGTTTCTGGGGCAGCAGGGAGAGGCTGAAATTCACCAGGGTCTGGCGATCCTTGAGCAGGAAGAAGACCAGGATCGGCACCAGCACCAGATAGATGATCAGCGACAGCACGTTGCCCAGCGAGGCCAGCGACAGGGTCAGGGCGCGCTGTCCGAACTGGGTCATCTCGCGGCCGGCCACGGCGATCCAGTTCTGGATCTGATCCGGCGTGATCAGCTGGGGGTAGCGCTCCTGAAGGTCGTCCAGTAACTGCTGACCGCTGGCGAACATGCGTGGCGTCTCCTGCACCAGCCCCACCAACTGGTTCCAGATCAGTGGCATCAGGATGAAGGCCAGCGCCAGAAGCATACCGATGAAGCCCAGGAATACCAGGGTCACCGCCAGCAGATGGGGGACTTGCCGCCGCTCCAGCCAGCTCACCGCCCCCTGCAACAGGAAGGCAATCACCAGGGCGGTCAGGAAGGGGGCCAGCATGCGGCCCAGGAAGATCACCACGGCGAAGCCGAGCACCAGCACCACCAGCAGGATCACGGCCTCTTCGTCGGAGAAGTAGTGGTCGATCCACCCCTTGAAGAGCGTACGCAGGGTCATGAAATGCGCCCCTCGCCCTTGCGGATCCAGTAGTGAAAGACGTCGCCGCGCTCCTCCCTGGCCGGCATCTCATGATCGCTCTGGGCGGTGAAGGTCTCGAAGTCTTGCCAGGAGCCAGCGTCGGTGGCCATGACCTCGAGCAGTTGGCCGGGAGCGAGACGCGCCAGCGACTGCTTGGCCTTGAGCAGCGGCAGCGGACAGGGAAGTCCGCGAGCATCGAGCAGGTCGTCGGGTTGCAGGGCCATGATGTCTCCCGGGAGAATACGGTGAATCGATTGTCGCCTTGCCGAAGCGACATGGAAACTCTTGGGGATTTAAAGGCACTTTACCGGCTGAATCAATGTCGGAGGTAAACTCCGCCGCCCCTCCGCCGCGAAGAGGAAGCTCATGCCGCGTCGATTCGCTCTCCGCCTTGCCGCCGGTGCCCTGTACCTGGCACTGGCCTTGCCTGCCTACGCCCAGTGGACCGAACCACAATGGAGCAGTGACGCCGGGCTGCCCAGCCTGGGCAGCACCGACAGCCAGGCCATCAGCGGCGAGGAATTTCGTCTGGGCCGCGCCTGGCTGCGCCAGTTTCGGGCTCGCGCGCCCCAGTGGCAGGACCCCATCGCCCAGCACTATGTGGAGTCGTTGATCGGTCGCCTGCTGCCCCATAGCGGCCTTGGCGGCAGCCAGACGCTGGTCACCCTGGTGGAGAGCCGACAGCTCAACGCCTTCGCCGTGCCGGGGGGAGTGGTCGGCATCAATGCCGGGCTTTTCGCCTTCGCCGAGGAGGAGGCCGCCCTGGTATCGGTACTCGCCCATGAGCTTGGCCACCTTTCCCAGCGCCACTACGCCCGCGGCCAGGCCCGCGCCGAGCAGACCCAGGTACCCGCCATGGCGGCCATGCTGGCCGGCATGCTGATTGCCGCCGCCGGGGGTGGCGAAGCTGGCATCGGCATGGCCATGGGGTCCCAGGCAGCCTTCATCCAGGATCAGTTGGCCTACTCTCGGCGCTTCGAGCAGGAAGCCGACCGCATCGGCCTGCAGGCCATGGCCGAGGCCGGATACGACCCCGAGGCCATGGTGCGCATGTTCCGTGCCATGCAGCGCCTGGCGAGCCTCCAGGGCGGCAACCCACCGGAATTCCTGCTCACCCACCCGGTGACCGAATCGCGCATCAGCGACACCCAGGATCGGGCCAGACAGCTTTCGGTGCCCTCGCCCAGAACCGATGACCTTCACTATCACCTGGTACGTGCTCGCGCCCTGCTCGCCATCCACGAACGCGACCCCGAGCAGGCCATCACCCGCCTGGAGCAGGACCAGGTCCCGGAAGCCACCAGGCGCTATCTGGGCGCCCTGATCGAGGCGCGCCGCGGCAACACCGACGCCGCGCTGGCCACCCTCGACACCCTGGCCCGCCAGGAGCCCGACCTGGGCCTGCTACCCGCCTCTGCCGCCCAGGTGGCCTTCGATGCCGGCCGCTACGACGACGCCATCGAGCGCAGCCGGCGGCTGCTTCGGCTGATGCCCGGACACCTCCCCGCCACTATGGTACTCGGCGAGGCGCTGCTGCAGAGGAACCCCGACGAGGCGTGGCGGGTGTTGCGCGAACTCTCCGAACGACGCAGCGAAGACCCGCAGGTGTTCACCCTGCTTGCCGAAGCCGCCGGGCGCAGCGACCGCGAGGCCTGGGGCCACCTCGCCCGGGCCGAGCAGCTGCAACTGACCGGGCGCATCAGCGAGGCCATCCGCCAGCTCGAGGTGGCCCGCCGAGTCGCCGAGCAGGCAGCCGACGACTCGGCGCTGGCACGCATCAAGCAGCGCCGCGAGGCGTTTATCGGCTATCGGGAGACGCTGGAGAAGTTCTAGCGCCGAGCGCCGAGCGCCGAGCGCCG
>CAYWBG010000278.1:0-2788 GCA_964456005.1 uncultured Halomonas sp. | reverse complement strand
GGCTGATCATCTCGCTGATCACGCTGCCGGCCGGCCCCACGATGGGCACATCGGCACGCACCGTCTTGGAGACCGAACTCGGGTCGATATCCACATGGACGATCTTGGCCGTGGGGCAGAACTTGGAGGTGTTGTTGGTGACGCGGTCATCGAAGCGGGCGCCGATGGCGATGATCAGGTCGGCATGGTGCATGGCCATGTTGGACTCATAGGAGCCGTGCATGCCCAGCCAACCCAGACACTGGCGATCACTCTGCGGATAGGACCCGATACCCATCAGGGTCGTGGTGATGGGATAGCCGAGCCGCTTGACCAGGTCGGTCAGCCCCTCGCTAGCGCGTCCAGTGACCACGCCGCCACCGGTATAGAACACCGGGCGCTTGGCCTTCAGCATCATCTCCACGGCCTTCTTGATCTGACCGCTGTGACCCCGGGTGACCGGGTTGTACGAGCGCATCTTGACCTTGTTCGGGTAGACGTACTCGTAGCGCTCCGTGGGCGCCGTCATGTCCTTGGGAATATCCACCACCACCGGGCCCGGACGGCCGGAAGCCGCCAGGTAGTAGGCCTTCTTGAGCACTTCCGGAATCTCGGTGGGGTGCCGAATCGAGAAACTGTGTTTCACGATGGGGCGTGTCACACCGATGATGTCGGTTTCCTGGAAGGCGTCGTCGCCGATCAGATGGCTCATCACCTGGCCGCACAGCACCACCATCGGAATCGAATCCATATAGGCGGTGGCGATGCCGGTGACGGCGTTGGTCGCGCCGGGCCCGGAAGTCACCAGCACGGTGCCGGGCTTGCCGGAGGCCCGGGCATAGCCATCGGCGGCATGGGTGGCGGCCTGTTCATGGCGCACCAGGATATGCTTGACCTTGTCCTGCCGGAACAGGGCGTCGTAGATGTGAAGCGCCGCGCCGCCCGGATAGCCGTAGATGTATTCTACGCCCTCGTCTTGAAGGAAGCGGGCGATCATGTCCGCGCCTGAAAGCAATTCCACGTTGTCTCTCCCCTTGAGGTCTCGAGTGCGATCCGTGTCCCGAATGCGGCACACGGGGTCGAGTGCGGCGGTATGCCGCTGCCGGATTCACCGGCACCTGATGCCAAACCCTGGCGTTGGAAGACCCGGGTAGGGTCTGCACTCTCAATCGGGAAGGCGGATCCATGCGACATGAACCAGCCGTTCCCTTTCGCGGCGGATCGCCGCGTCGGGGCGTAAGCCGATCCGGGCGGTTGGCCCGGGCTCGGTAGTCCTTCGGCGGGTAGAGGCCAGGTGGCCTACC
Source organism: uncultured Halomonas sp. (assembly GCA_964456005.1). Taxonomy (GTDB): domain Bacteria; phylum Pseudomonadota; class Gammaproteobacteria; order Pseudomonadales; family Halomonadaceae; genus Halomonas. Next base: position 1,505 of record CAYWBG010000278.1, on the reverse strand, counting down.
CTTCGCGCAGGTATCGGGGATCGCCCGCAGAGTCCGCGCCCGCAAATCAGGAACCGCCAAGATTCCATTAGCGACGCAACGGTGTCAACCGCAGAGTCGGCCCGATGCACGCCAGCCGGCATAAAAGAGCCCGCCGGGCACGATGCCGGGCGGGCAATGGGGTTACAGGACGCAACCTGCACTTAGTGTAGCCAGTTGTCGGCAGGACGACCCGCCGACTGCGTAACGCTTTGTTCGACTCAGCTCTGGAACACCAGCTGGTCGCCTTCCGCCTCCACGTGGATAACGTCGCCCGGGGAGAACCTGCCGCCCAGCAGATCCTGGGCCAGCGGGTTCTCGAGACGCGCCTGGATCGCTCGCTTCAGCGGACGCGCGCCGTAGACCGGGTCGAAGCCCGCCTCGGCCAGCAGCGCCATGGCGGCCTCACTGACCTCAAGGCGCAGCTCATGCTCGGCCAGCCGCCCGCGCAGGCGATCGAGCTGAATGCTGGCGATGGCCTGGATCTGCGCCCGGCCCAGGGCGTGGAAGACCACGACCTCGTCGATGCGGTTGATCAATTCCGGGCGGAAGTGATCTCCGACCACCGCCATCACCATCTCCTTCATCTGCGCGTAGTCCTTGTCCGCATCGCCGCTGTCATCGCCGCCCATGCGCTGGATGATGTCCGACCCCATGTTGGAGGTCATCACGATCACGGTATTGCGGAAGTCGACGGTGCGCCCCTGACCGTCGGTGAGACGGCCATCCTCGAGCACCTGCAGCAGGATGTTGAAGACATCGGCGTGGGCCTTCTCCACCTCGTCGAGCAGGAGCACCGAATAGGGCTTGCGGCGCACCGCTTCGGTCAGGTAGCCGCCCTCCTCGTAGCCGACGTAGCCGGGAGGGGCACCGATCAGCCGCGCCACCGAGTGCTTCTCCATGAACTCCGACATGTCGATACGCACCATGGCCTCCTCGGTATCGAAGAGGAAATGGGCCAGCGACTTGCAGAGCTCGGTCTTGCCCACCCCGGTGGGGCCGAGGAACAGGAAGGAGCCGTTGGGCCGATTGGGATCGGCGAGACCGGCCCGGGAGCGGCGCACGGCGTTGGCCACCGCGGTCACCGCCTCGTGCTGGCCGATCACCCGCTCATGCAGCGCCTCCTCCATACGCAGCAGCTTGTCGCGCTCGCCCTCGAGCATCTTGGCCACCGGGATGCCGGTCCAGCGCGAGACCACCTCGGCGATCTCCTCCTCGGTGACGTTGGAGCGCAGCAGCTTATGCGTCGAGGTATCGGCCTCGGCCTCGCTGGCCTCACTGATTTTCTTTTCCAGCTCGGGGATCACCCCGTACTGGATCTCGGACATGCGCCCCAGGTCGCCCTGGCGGCGCGCCTGCTCCAGCTCAATGCGCGCACGCTCGAGCTCTTCCTTGAACTGTCCTGCGCCCTGGATGCTGGCCTTCTCGGCCTTCCAGATCTCGTCGAGGTCGGCGTACTCGCGCTCCAGGTCATCGATCTGCTCCTG
>CAYWBG010000277.1:0-2793 GCA_964456005.1 uncultured Halomonas sp. | reverse complement strand
CACGAAGGCGAACTGCTGGTGATCATGGGGCTGTCGGGGTCGGGAAAATCGACCCTGATCCGCTGCCTCAACCGGCTGATCGAGCCTTCCGAGGGCGAGATCGTCATCGACGGGGAAGACATCCCCAAGCTGGATACCCGAGAACTCCTCGAGTGCCGACGCCGCCACTTCTCCATGGTGTTCCAGAACTTCGCGCTCTTCCCCCACCGCACGGTGCAGCAGAATACCGAATTCGGCCTGGAGATCCGCGGCATCGAGCGAGAAAAGCGCAGCGAAACTGCCCGCCTCTCTCTCAAGCAGGTGGGCCTGGAAGGCTGGGAGGACGCCTACCCCAATCAGCTTTCCGGCGGCATGCAGCAGCGCGTTGGCTTGGCCCGGGCACTGGCCAACGACGCCAGCGTACTGCTGATGGACGAAGCCTTTTCAGCCCTTGACCCGCTGATTCGCGGCGACATGCAGCAGGAACTGCTCGAACTGCAGAACCGCATGCAGAAGACGACAGTGTTCATCACCCACGATCTGGACGAAGCGCTGACCATCGGCGACCGCATCATCCTGCTCAAGGATGGCGAGGTCGTACAGATCGGCACCCCAGAGGAGATCCTCACCCGCCCCGCCGACGACTATGTCAAACGCTTCATCGAAGGTGTCGACAAGTCACGCATTCTCACCGCAGAAAATGCCATGCGGCCGGTTCGCGCCACTGCCAAGGAGGGCGACGGGCCGCGTACCGTGCTGCGCCGCATGCGCGAGAACAATCTGGACTCCATCTATGTGACCGGCCGCGACCGCCGACTGCTGGGACTGCTCGAGGTCGACACCGTCGAACAGGCCGCCCGCGCCGGCGAAGAGAGCATCCGCCACGTCATGAGCCAGGAGTTTCGCCGCGTGAGCCGACAGGAGCCGATGCAGCATCTCTTCGCGATGTTCAGCGACAAGAGTTTCCCCATTGCGGTAGTGGACGACGACCAGCGGCTATTGGGCGTGGTGGTCAAGGGCGCCATTCTCGATGAACTGGCGCAGGCAGCAGGAGACAACTGATGGCAATCGACATTCCACGCATTCCCCTGGGCCCCTGGATCGAAGGAGGGCTCGACTGGCTGACCAGCGAATACTCCATGGTCACCCGTGGCATCTCCCGAATCACCCAGACCGGTATCGACGGGCTCAACGACGCCCTGATGTGGCTACCCGAATGGGGCCTGATGGCGATCCTCGCCGCGATCTGCTGGAAGGTGGCCAGCATGCGCCTGGCGATCGGTGCCGTGGGGGGGCTGGCGGTCATCTGGAATCTCGGTCTGTGGAACCCGATGATCGAGACCCTGACCCTGGTGGTGATCGCCACCCTGGTGGCAGTGACGATCGCCATCCCCGTGGGCATCACCGCGGCACTCTCCCAGCGTCTCTACCGGGGCATCATGCCGGTACTCGACTTCATGCAGACCATGCCCGCCTTCGTCTACCTGATCCCGGCGATCCCGTTCTTCGGCATCGGCTCCGTATCGGCGATCTTTGCCACGGTGATCTTCTCCATGCCCCCCGCGATTCGCTTCACCACGCTGGGCATCCGCCAGGTGCCGGTGGAGCTGATCGAGGCCGCCGACGCCTATGGCGCAACGCGTCGCCAGAAGCTGCTCAAGGTGCAGCTGCCGATGTCACTGCCTACGGTGATGGCCGGCATCAACCAGACCATCATGCTGGCCCTCTCCATGGTGGTGATCGCCGCCATGATCGGCGCCGATGGACTGGGCAGCGAAGTATGGCGTGCCATCCAGCGCCTGCGCCCGGGCGACGGCTTCGAGGCCGGCATCGCCGTGGTGATCCTGGCCATGCTGCTCGACCGCTTGACCCAATCGCTGCGCAAGCAGCGCAAGTCCTAAGCGTTGATAACCGTCCTTGAATCCGTCAACGGCAACCTCCAAAGTAGTTGGTTGAACATCAAAAGAAGGGGAACACGATGAAGAAGCATCCGCTTAACCGTCGCATCCGCCTCGCCGGCCTGGCCCTGGCCACCGGCGCTGCCCTCACCGCCGGCGCCGCTCAGGCCCAGGATAGGGGCACCGTTCACCTGGCCTACGTGGAGTGGTCTTCCGAGGTCGCCTCCACCAACGTGGTGCGCGCCGTGCTCGAGCAGGCGGGCTACGAGGTCGACATGACCTCGCTCTCCGCCGCCGCCATGTGGCAGGCCGTGGCCAGCGGTGATGCCGATGCCATCGTCGCCGCCTGGCTGCCCACCACCCACGCCGACTACATGGAGCGCGTCGGTGACGACATCGAGGACTTGGGCGTCAACCTCGACGGCACCAAGCTCGGCCTGGTGGTGCCCGCCTACAGCGATGCGGAGTCCATCGCCGATCTCAATGACCACGCCGATGCCTTCAATGGCGAGATCATCGGTATCGACCCCGGCGCCGGCCTGATGGGTCTGACCGAGGAAGTCGTCGAGACCTATAACCTCGACCTTCGCCTGCGCAGCGGCAGCGGTGCCACGATGACCGCCGCCCTGGCCAGCGCCATCAGCAACAATGAAGACATCGTCGTGACCGGTTGGACCCCGCACTGGAAGTTCGCCCGCTTCGACCTCAAGTACCTCGAAGATCCAGAGAACGTCTACGGCGGCGCCGAGCAGATCCATACCATTGTCCGCCAGGGCCTGGATGAAGACCTGCCGGAGGCTCACGCCATCCTCGACGCCTTCGAGTGGACGCCGGAGCAGATGGGCGAAGTCATGCTCATGAACCAGGAGGACGGCTCCGACCCCTACGAGAACGCCAAGCAGTGGGTCGAAGATAA
>CAYWBG010000276.1:0-2817 GCA_964456005.1 uncultured Halomonas sp. | reverse complement strand
TCGCGCATGTCCTGCAGGGTGTGGGCCAGGTTCATCACCCCGCGCTGGGAGAACATGACGTTGTAGTTGAGGTCCTGGGAGAGCCCCTCCCACAGCGTCATGGCGTGCTCGTAGAGGGCCGCCGACTCGTCCCACAGATAGTTGGAGCGCACGATGGTGGTGTTGCGCGCCGTATTACCGCCGCCCAGCCAGCCCTTCTCCACCACGGCCACGTTGGTGATGCCGTGCTCCTTGGCCAGGTAGTAGGCGGTGGCCAGGCCGTGGCCGCCGCCGCCGACGATGATCACGTCGTACTGTTTCTTGGGGGTGGGGTTGCGCCACTGGCGCTCCCAGTTCTCGTGGTGACTGAGCGCATGTTTTGCCAGCCCGAAGCCTGAATAGCGTTGCATAGGGATCTCCTCGAGGGCCCCGCCGGGAGCACCGGCGGGAACGGGCTCACGCGATGGATGGAACCGATTCGGTGCGCGACGAAACCGCCCCATAAACCGGATGGCGATGGCACAGCTCGGCCACCTTGCCGCGCACCTCACCCTCGATCGCCGTGGTATCGGCCTGCTTGGCCAGCATGTCGAGGATGTCGCAGATCCAGCCCGCCAGTACGTCGCAGTCCGCTTCATCGAAGCCGCGGGTGGTCACCGCCGGGGTGCCGATGCGCAGGCCCGAGGTCACGAAGGGACTCTGGGGGTCGTTGGGCACCGCGTTCTTGTTGACGGTGATATGGGCGCGCCCCAGCGCCGCGTCGGCGTCCTTTCCGGTCACACCCTGCTTGATCAGCGAGACCAGGAAGAGGTGGTCGTCGGTGCCGCCGGAGACCACGTCGTAACCGCGCTCGATGAACACGCCGGCCATGGCCCGGGCGTTGTCGATCACCCGCTGCTGGTACTGCACGAATTCCTGGCTCATCGCCTCCTTGAAGGCCACCGCCTTGCCAGCGATGACATGCATCAGCGGCCCCCCCTGCTGGCCGGGGAAGACCGCCCCGTTGAGCTTCTTGTAGAGGTCCGCATCGCCGTGGGCGGAGAGGATCAGGCCGCCGCGGGGGCCGCGCAGGGTCTTGTGGGTGGTGGTGGTGACCACGTGGGCATGGGGGATCGGGCTGGGATAGTGCCCGGCAGCGACCAGACCGGCGACATGGGCCATGTCCACCAGCAGCCAGGCGCCGACGGCGTCGGCGATATCGCGGAAACGACGCCAGTTGATGACGCGGGAGTAAGCCGAGAAACCGGCGATGATCAGCTTGGGACGGTGTTCGTGAGCAAGCCGCTCGACTTCGGCGTAATCGATCTCGCCGGTCTCGGGGTTCAGCCCGTACTGCACGGCGTGGTAGTGCTTGCCGGAGAAGTTCGGCGCCGCGCCGTGAGTCAGGTGGCCACCGTGGGCCAGGCTCATGCCGAGGATGGTGTCGCCCGGCTTGACCAGGGCCATGAACGCCGCGGCGTTGGCCTGGGCGCCGGAGTGGGGCTGAACGTTGGCGTAATCGGCGCCGAACAGGTCGCAGGCGCGATCCATGGCCAGCTGCTCGACCACGTCGACGTGCTCGCAGCCGCCGTAGTAGCGCTTGCCCGGATAGCCTTCGGCGTACTTGTTGGTCAGCTGAGTGCCCTGGGCCTCCATGACCTGGGGGCTGGCGTAGTTCTCCGAGGCGATCAGCTCGATATGAGCTTCCTGGCGCGCCATCTCGTCGGCGATGGCGGCGGCGATCTGCGGGTCGGTCGTTGTGAGGTAGCTGGTGTTCATGACATCACCCTGGTGGTTGGCTTCGTTACGTTAAGAGAAAGGAGCGCGCGAGGTATTCTGGAAACGACACCGCCGTCATTGCGCGAGACAGGCGCCCGAGGTTGAGTCGGAGCAACCTGCGGGAGCGAGCCGACGGGGCGACACCCGGTCAATATTCCACCACCACGTCGCCCAGCGGCCTGCTGCAGCAGGAGAGGATGTAGCCTTCCGCCACGTCCTCATCGGTGATGCCGCCGTTGTGTTCCATGTCGACCTGGCCGTCGGCCAAGGGCACGCGACATGTGCCGCAGATCCCCATGCCGCAGGCCTTGGGGATATGCAGACCCAGCTTGGCCGCCGCGGTGTGCACCGTGTCGCCGGGATGGATGCGTACGCTCTTGCCTGACTGGCGGAACTCAACGCTGATCATGTCGGCAAGGTCGAACTCTTCGGCCTCGGCCTCGGCCTGCTCGACGTGCTCGATGACCTCTTCCTGGATCGCCAACGGCGTGGCACCGAAGGACTCCTCATGGTAGTGCGCCATGTCGAAGCCCTTCGCTCGAAGCAACTGCTTGATGGCCTCCATATACGGCGTGGGGCCACAGCAGAAGATCTCGCGCTCCATGAAGTCCGGCGCCATCAGCTCGAGCATCGGCAGGCCGAGGTAGCCGCGAAAGCCGGCCCAGGCGTCCCCCAGCTCGTCGCTGCGCTCGCACACGATATGCAGCCGAAACTCGGGAATCCGCGAGAAGATATGCTCGAGTTCGCGGTGGAAGATGATGTCGCGCGGCGTCCTCGCGCTATGCACGAACTGCAGGTCTACGGCCGCGTTGGTATCGAAGAACCAGCGTGCCATGGACATGAGGGGCGTGACTCCGACCCCGCCGGAAAGCATCAACACCCTCTCGGCGGGGTAGTCGATGACGTTGAAGTTGCCAACCGGCCCATGCACGGCCAGCTCGTCGTTGACGCCCAGGTTGTCGTGCAGCCAGTTGGAGACCAAGCCCCCCGGAATGCGCTTGACGGTGATCGAAAAACTGTAGGGGACGGACGGTGAGCTGGAGATGGTGTAGGAGCGCATCACCTGCTGGCCATCGATCT
>CAYWBG010000275.1:0-2848 GCA_964456005.1 uncultured Halomonas sp. | reverse complement strand
ATGATCGTCTTCGAGCACGTGGGCAAGCGCTACGGCGGGCGTTTCGAGGCGCTCGCCAATATCGACTTCTCCGTGCGCCGCGGCGAGATGGTCTTCCTGACCGGTCACTCGGGGGCGGGCAAGAGCTCCCTGCTGCGGCTGATCATGCGTCTCGAGCGCCCCAGCCGTGGCCGATTGCTGGTGGCGGGGCATGACATCGATCGCCTTCACCTCAGCCAGGTCCCCTACTATCGGCGCCAGATCGGCGTGGTCTTCCAGGACCACCAGCTTCTCTACGATCGCTCCATCTTCCACAACGTGGCGCTGCCCCTGGAGATTCAGGGCGTCGAGCCGCGCGAGGGGAGTCGCCGTGTGCGAGCCGCCCTGGACAAGGTGGGCCTGCTGCACCGTGAGAAGGCACTGCCTATCGAACTCTCCGGCGGCGAGCAGCAGCGCGTGGGCATTGCCCGGGCAGTGGTCAATACGCCGGCGCTCCTGCTGGCCGACGAGCCCACCGGCAACCTCGACCCCCAGCTTTCCGCCGATATCATGGCGCTGTTCGAAGATTTCAATCGTATCGGCACGACGGTGATGATCGCCAGCCACGACCTGGCGTTGATTGCCCGGCTGCGCCATCGCACCCTCCGCCTGCGCGAGGGGCGCCTGGTGGCCGACGAGGAGGCGGCATGAGTCGCGCACCTGCCGCCCCCTCCCCACGGGGAGCTCGTGCCCACCGGACTCGTTCCCGCAGCCGCCTGAGGGGCTGGGCGCGCCACCACCGCGCCATGGCGCTGGACAGCGCCTGGCGGCTGCTGCGGGCGCCTATTGGCAGCCTGGTGACCATGCTCGCCATCGCCATTGCTCTGGTGCTGCCGGCGGCGCTCTGGCTGGCTCTGGACAGTGCGCGTCTGCTGGATGCCGAGCTTACCGAGAGCGCCACCCTCACCGTGTACCTCGAGCATCGCGTCGACGAAGCCCAGGCGGAGCGAATCCATGAGGCACTGACCGCCCACGAGGGGGTCGGCCACACGCGTTTGATCACCGCCGCCGAGGGCATGGCAGAGTTCCAGCAGGCGCTGGGATTGGCCGATGCCCTGGGGCGCCTGGAGGAGAATCCGCTGCCGGCCAGTGTGGTGGTGACCCCGGCCGATCCAGCGCCGGATGCGGTGCGCCTACTGGCCGGGGAGCTGGAAGCCGTTTCCGGTGTCGATGAGGTGCGTCTGGACCTGGCCTGGATCGAGCGGCTGCGTCATCTGGCCGAGTTGGGCCACCGGGTCGCTCTGGCGCTGGCGGTGCTGTTCGGCGGGGGCGTGCTGCTGGTGGTGGGCAATACGATCCGTCTCTCGGTGGAGAGCCGCCGCCAGGAGATCGAGGTAGTGACGCTGATCGGTGCCACTCACGCTTTCGTACGACGCCCTTTTCTGTATAGCGGCGCCTGGTATGGACTGGGGGGAGGCCTGCTGGCCTGGGGCCTGCTGACGCTGGGCAATGAATGGCTGGCGGCGCCGGTCTCGGCCCTGGCAGCCAGCTACGGCGCAAGCTTCTCCCTGCCGCGCCTGGGTGGCAGTGGCTCGGCAATCCTGCTCGTCTGTAGTATACTACTTGGCTGGCTGGGGGCCTGGATCGCGGTGAGTCGCCACCTCGCCGAGGTTAAGCCCCGCTAGCTTGTTGGCTGATGCGTGTGACCGATGGTTCCTGCGGTCATCATGCGGACTGACGGAACATTTTCCTGTCAGGGACATCAAACTCGGCGTTCGGCAACTGTATATATGGGCTTTGAAGGAGACAATCTGCACATGAGCACCAGTCTTCTACCGGTGGGCCAACTCTCTCCGGGCCACGATCTCAATGGGTATCTTCGGGCGGTAAACAGCATTCCCATGCTGACTGTCCAGGAGGAGCGTGAGCTGGCTTCCCGCCTGCATGAAGAGGGCGACCTGGAGTCGGCGCGCCGCTTGGTGCTGTCGCACCTGCGCTTCGTCGTGCACATCGCCCGCAGCTATTCCGGCTATGGCCTGCCTCAGGCAGACCTGATCCAGGAGGGCAACGTCGGCCTCATGAAGGCCGTGAAGCGCTTCGATCCCAACCAGGGCGTGCGTCTGGTCTCCTTCGCGGTGCACTGGATCAAGGCCGAGATCCACGAGTTCGTCCTGCGCAACTGGCGGATCGTCAAGATCGCCACCACCAAAGCCCAGCGTAAGCTCTTCTTCAATCTGCGCAGCGCCAAGAAGCGTCTGGCCTGGCTGAACAGCGACGAAGTCGATGCGATCGCCAAGGACCTCGACGTCAAGCCCGAGGTGGTTCGCGAGATGGAGGGGAGGCTCACCGCCCACGATGCCGGCTTCGATGCCGCTCCCGGCGAAGACGACGAAAGCAGCTGGCAGGCCCCGGTGCATTTCCTGGATGATGCCGCGGCCGACCCGGCCACCCAGTGGGAAGACAGCGACTGGGGAGACGATGCCACCCGACGCCTGCAGCTGGCTCTGGAAGCCCTGGACGACCGCTCCCGGGATATCCTGCAGCGTCGCTGGCTGGCCGACCAGAAGGCGACCCTGCACGAACTGGCCGACGTCTACGGCGTCTCCGCCGAGCGCATCCGTCAGCTCGAGAAGAACGCCATGAAGAAGATCCGCCTGCAGATCGGTGACGCTCTGGTCGCCTGACGCCCTTCGGGCAGCGCCTAGCTGCAAGTGCCGAGCGCCCGGCAGGCAGTTGCAGAAGTTTGGTGCCGAGGAAGAGACTGGAACCCCCGTTGGGTTAGACCCGGCGGGGGTTCTTCGTTGACGTCAGCATTATTAAGGGCATCATCCTGCTGCGCTAGGCGCTAGGCGCTAGGCGCTAGGCGCTAGGCGCTAGGCGCTAGGCGCTA
>CAYWBG010000274.1:0-2865 GCA_964456005.1 uncultured Halomonas sp. | reverse complement strand
TCCGGCCCTCCTTGCAGTTGCGGCAGCGGCCGCAGGCGATATTGAACGGCACCGAGACCAGGTCGCCCGGCTGGATGAATTCGACATCGCGACCGCACTCGACGACTCGGCCGGTGATCTCGTGACCCAGCACCAGCCCGGACTCGGCGGTCGTGCGGCCCCGCACCATGTGCTGATCACTGCCACAGATGTTGGTGGTGACGACCTTCAGGATCACGCCGTGGTCGCATTTGCGATTGCCGAGGGCGAGTTCCGGATAGGGAATGGATTCGACGGCGACTTGGCCCGGGCCCTTGTAGACGACTCCGCGATTGGCTGCACTCATGGCTCGCTCCTCGATATTGTTATCACTGACAGCGTGAAAGGGGCGGACAATTCCGCCTTTCCAGCCTAAGCCCTCTCGGGCGTCCCACTTGCTCCACAGAGGCACTCGCATGCCTGTTCGAGACATCGCTTACATCTCTTCGCTCGTCGGATAACAGAAGGTCGGTTTCAGAACACCACTCCTTCTTTTTCGCACCAACAATGCTTCGGCCCTGGGCACCGATACCAGGGTTTGCCTCTGCTATTTCAACAACAACAGCGAGACCTCTCGATGCGTGACAACAGCGACGATGACGCCCTGTCCCCCGGGCAGGACAATACCCAGATACTGGGCCTGGACTTCCATAACCCCGTGTTTCCCCTCTCCGCCCTGGCCATCCTGGCCTTTATCCTCTACGCCCTGATCTATCCCGATGCCGCCAACAGTCAGTTGGGCGCTGCCCGCGGCTGGTCCATCGAACATTTCGACTGGCTGTTCATGATCACCGGCAACCTTCTCGTGCTGCTCTGCCTGGCCCTGATCGTGCTTCCGGTGGGACGGATACGCCTGGGCGGTGACCAGGCACGACCGGAGTACTCCAGGGCCTCTTGGTTCGCCATGCTGTTTGCTGCCGGCATGGGTATTGGCCTGATGTTCTGGAGCGTGGCCGAGCCGGTTGCCTACTACACCGACTGGTACGGCACGCCACTAAATGCCGCCGCCGGCACCCCGGAAGGGGCTAATGCCGCCATGGGCGCCACCATGTTCCATTGGGGCCTGCACCCCTGGGCGATCTACGGCGTAGTGGGTCTCTCCCTGGCCTTCTTCTCTTACAATCGCGGTCTGCCGCTGACGCTGCGCTCGGCCTTCACCCCGCTATTGGGTGACCGGGTACGCGGCTGGACCGGCCACCTGATCGACATCACCGCGGTGCTGGCGACCATCTTCGGCCTGGCCACGTCGCTGGGCTTCGGCGCCTCACAGGCAGCGGGCGGCCTCAACTACCTGTTCGACATTCCCAACACCATCGGCACCCAGCTGGCGATCATCGTCGGCGTCACAGTGGTCGCGCTTTTCTCGGTATGGCGGGGCATTGACGGGGGGGTGAAGCTGTTCTCCAACATCAATATGGTGATCGCCTTCGCGCTGCTGCTCTTCGTGGTGATCACCGGCTCCACCCTGCTGTTCCTCAACGGCCTGTGGACCACCACCCTGGCCTATGTCAGCCATATCGGGCCGCTCTCCAACTGGATCGGTCGAGACGACACCACCTGGTACCACGGCTGGACGGTGTTCTACTGGGCCTGGTGGATCTCCTGGTCACCCTTCGTCGGCATGTTCATCGCCCGGGTCTCGCGGGGGCGCACCGTGCGCGAGTTCCTGACCGCCGTGCTGGTGGTGCCGACCCTGGTTACCATCGTCTGGATGAGCGCCTTCGGCGGCACCGCCCTGGCCCAGTCCGCAGCCGGTGTCGGCGAGTTGGCCAATGGCATCAGCGACGTCTCCTTGGCGATGTTTCAAATGCTCGAATATCTGCCGCTGACTACCCTGACCTCCAGCCTGGCGATCCTGCTGGTGCTGATCTTCTTCGTGACCTCGTCGGATTCCGGCTCGCTGGTGATCGACAGCATCACGGCCGGCGGCAAGACCGATGCACCTCGCGGCCAGCGGGTCTTCTGGGCCACCCTGGAAGGCGTGATCGCCGGCATCCTGCTCTACGGCGGCGGCAGCACAGCGCTCGGCGCCCTGCAGGCCGGCGCCGTGGCCACCGGCCTGCCCTTCACCCTGGTCCTGTTGGTGATGGCGTTTAGCCTGGTCAAGGGGCTGCACGAAGAGCAGCGCAGCCTGGTCCTGGCCGGCGTCCGCTGAGTCCTCCCCTGCCCCTCTTCGACCCCGGCTCCGGCCGGGGTTTTTGTTGAACCATCTCTAGGTCAACATCACTGAAAGAACCAACGTGCAGCGAAACTGCACTTGTGACAGCCAACTGAGGTACCTTTCTGGAAAAGTGGACCGTCGCCGGCATTGGATGCAGGGACACATAATAGACGCAGCAACCCCGACCAAGGCCGGGGTTGCTGAGCATACGACGGCGAGCATGACGAGCGCCTATCTCAGCACGCCCTCCTCGCTGAGCAGCTTGTAGATCGCTTCTGCGCCCTGCTCGCTGCTGACGCCCTCCAGCACCTGTCCACCGCCCCCCTCCGTCTTGGCGGCGGCGGCCTTGAAACGGTCCCGGGCCGAGGCGGCCTTGATGATCTTCAGACGCTTGGGCCGTTTACGGGCCGGCGCCGTTTGCCATTCGGCCAGCTCATGGTCGGGCTCGGCGGCCGCCAGGGTCGCCTCGAGCTCGGCGCGTCGGGCGGGGCCAAAGGCACTCTGGCGTGCCGCCGGGGCCGCTGCGTCCACGCTGACGATGGCGGGCAAGCGCACCTGCAGGCGCCGGCGCTGGCCTCGGGGCAGCGCCTGAAGCAGGGTCGCCACGCCGTTCTCCACCTTCTCCACCGCCGCCAGGCCATTGACCAGGGGCCAGCCGAGATGCTCGGCCAGGGCATAGGGCAGCA
>CAYWBG010000273.1:0-2881 GCA_964456005.1 uncultured Halomonas sp. | reverse complement strand
AGCCCAGGCAGAGCAGCCAGAAGCCGCGATGGTTGGCGGCCTCGTCGAGGGCGGCGCCCAGGCTGATATCGCTGGCCGCCTTGGCCGAGGGGCGATCACGCAGCATGGCGCCCAGCGGCAGCATCAGCGCGGCGATGGCACCCATGGCCAGGAGCGCCGCCGACCACCCCAGCCAGCCCAGCAGGCCCAGGGTGCCGGGCAGCATGGCGAACTGGCCGAAGGAGCCGGCGGCGCTGACGATACCCATGGCCATGCTGCGCTTCTCCGGCGCCACGGCGCGACCCACGGCCCCGAGGATGACCGAGAAGGTGGTGCCGGAGAGGCCCAGCCCGATCAGCACGCCGGCGGAGAGGGTCATGCCCAGCGCCGACTCCGAGACCCCCATGAACAGCAGGCCCAGGGCATAGAGGGCGCCGCCCACCACCACCACCCGGGCGGCGCCGAAGCGGTCGGCCAGGGCGCCGGCAAAGGGCTGGGAGAGACCCCACAGCAGGTTCTGCAGCGCCAGGGCGAAGGCGAAGACGCCGCGGCCCCAGCCCAGCTCCGAGCTCATGGGCTCGAGGAACAGCCCGAAGCCGTGGCGCAGGCCCATGGCCAGGCTGATCACCAGGGCGCCGAGCACGATGATCAGCAGTGAGTGGCGACGGATGGCATCCATGTCGATTTCGCTATTTGCAGGCTAATGGATGCCACTATCGCAAGTCCTGTCTCGCTTGGCTAGCGCTTGAGTGCCGCTTCGAGGGTGGCCAGCCGGCCCGGGACCAGGGCATCGGAAACGGCGGTGATACGTAGCACATGGCCCAGCGACGGGTTGGCGGGGCGGGCAGTCAGCTTGCCCTCGTCGAGCAGCGCCTGGTGCACCCGAGCGGCCAGGTCGGCGTCGGGCAGGCGGATGCCGACGAAGTTAGTGGCGCTGGGCAGCACATCGGCGCCCAGGGCGCGAAAATGACTCACCAGTCGCTCCCGGCGCTCGCGCACCGCGGTCACGTGGGCGTCGACCTCGTCGGGGTGGTCGAGTACCACCTCGGCGGCGGCCTGGGTCAGCGTCGACACCGCATAGTGGATCCTGACCTTCATCATCACCGCCAGGGTCTCCGGCTCGGCGATGGCGTAGCCGACCCGCAGCCCGGCCAGACCATGGGCCTTGGAGAGGGTCCGCAGGCGGATCACCCCGGGCAGCACGCGTCGACCGAACTCACCGTCGGCATCTTCGCGGAAGTCATGGTAGGCCTCGTCCAGCAGCAGCCAGCAGTCGTCGGGGAGCGCCTCGCGCAGCGCCAGCACGTCGGCATCGCGGTGCAGGTGACCCCCGGGGTTGTCGGGGTTGGCCAGGTAGACCAGCCTTGCCTGCTGCTCCCGGGCGACCCGGGCCAGACCCTCAAGGTCGGGTGCCAGGCGTCCCGGGCCCTCGTCGTAGGGGACTTCCACCAGTTGGCAGCCCTGGCCGCGGGCGAAGTAGCCGAAGGTGGGGTAGGTACCGGCGGTGCTCACCACCGCCACGCCGGGGTCGGCCACGGCGCGCAGGGTCAGGGCGATCAGGCTGTCGGCCCCGGCGTCCACCAGCATGGCTTCCAGGGGGATACCCTTCTGCTCGGCCAGACGCTGGCGGATGCCCAAGGCCTCACTGTCGCCGTAGCTGTAGACGTGGGCGGCCATGGCATCGCCGAAGTGCTCGCGCAGGGCGCGATGGGGCATGTCGAGTCCCTCGTTGGAGCCGAGCTGGTGGGGAATCTCGCGGCCCAGGCGGCGCTCCAGCACGCGCACGCCGGGAAAGGGGTTGTGGGGACCGTCGCCGGTCAGGTGGTCGGGGAATCGCGGCATGAAAAACTCCCAGTCAGGCGGTATCGAAGGGTGTCAGGTATCCAGTTGATAGGTCAGCCAGTCGGTCCGGATGGCATGGCGGTCGTAGACGCCGCGTGCCCGGTAGTTGGCTTCCTTGGTGATCCAGCGTACGAAGGGCCAGCCCTGGCAGCGGGCTTCCTCGCGCAGGGCGGTCAGCATCTCGTCCACGGCGCCGCTGCCGCGGTGGTTCGGGGCAACGAAGAGGTCGTCGAGAAATCCGATCCGCGTGCCGCGCAGCGGCGAGGGCATGGGGCGGAAGTGCATCAGCCCAATTGCCTCGCCGTCAGCGGTGCGCAGCAGTCGGCCGTGGAAGGGCTCGTCCGGCGCCTGGATCCATCCCCATACGGTATCAAGGATCGTCGCGTCCATGGGCATACCGTAGTGCTCGGCGTAGCCGTGATAGAGGCGCTCCCAGTCGGCGCGATCGGCATCGGTGGGTGAGAAGAGCGTGAGGGTCATGGGGCAGGTCTCCGGTTGAGCATGACGATGGCCACGGCGGCCAGGGTCAGCAGCAGGGCGAGGAAGACGGTGAGGCTCAGGGGCTCGCCGAGCAGCAGGATGGCGCTCGAGACGCCAATGGTCGGGATGATCAAGGTGCTGATGGTCGCTTGGGCGATGCTCAGACGGTTGACGTTCATGAACCACAGCATCTGGGCCAGCCCGATCGAGAACACCAGGTGATAGCCCAGGGCCAGCCAGGTGGTCTCTCGCCAGGTGGCAGGATGGGGCGGCGACTCGTGCCAGGTCATCATGAAAAGCATGGGCAGGGCGCAGAGGGCGAATTGCCAGCCGGTGATGACCGCAGGATGAGCCTGCCACTCGCCCCGGCGCTTGATCAGCACGGTGCCCAGCGCCCAGGAGAGCGCGGCACTCAGCGCCAGCAGGGGGCCGACGAGCCCCTGGCGTCCCGCTTCCAGGGCGGCCGGGCCGAGAAGCACCAGCAGACCCGCCTGGCCGCACGCCAGGCCTAGCCACTGGCGGCGCGTGATGCGCTGGCCGAGCAGCCACCATCCCAGCAGCAGCGCCCAGCAGGGCATGG
>CAYWBG010000272.1:0-2888 GCA_964456005.1 uncultured Halomonas sp. | reverse complement strand
GCTAGGCGCTAGGCGCTAGGCGCTTGAAAGTTTAGCATCCGCTCCAGCGGCTTGAGCGCGGCGGTGCGCAGCTCGTCGTCGACGAAGACCTCCCCGCGGCCGTGGCGCAGGGCGTCTGCCAGGTTGTCGAGTGCGTTCATCGCCATCCACGGGCAGTGGGCGCAGCTCTTGCAGGTGGCGCCGTTACCGGCGGTGGGCGCCTCGAAGAGAGTCTTCTCGGGCACCGCCTGCTGCATCTTGAAGAAGATGCCGCGGTCGGTGGCGACGATCAACTTGTCATTGGGCAGCTCTTTCGCCGCCTTGATCAACTGCGAGGTGGACCCCGCCACGTCGGCCAGCTCCACCACCGGGGCCGGCGATTCCGGATGCACCAGCACGGCGGCCTCCGGATAGAGGGCCTTGAGGTCCTCGACGCCCTTGGCCTTGAACTCCTCGTGGACGATACAGGCACCGTCCCACATCAGCATATCGGCGCCGGTCTGCTTCTGGATGTAGCCACCCAGATGCTTGTCCGGGGCCCACAGGATCTTCTCGCCGCGGGCCTGGAGGTGCTCGATCACCTCCACCGCGATGGAAGAGGTCACCACCCAGTCGGCACGCGCCTTCACCGCCGCCGAGGTGTTGGCGTAGACCACCACGGTGCGGTCGGGATGCTGGTCGCAGAAATCGCTGAATGCGTCCGCCGGGCAGCCGATATCCAGCGAGCAGGTCGCCTCCAGGGTGGGCATCAGCACGCGCTTCTCAGGGGAGAGGATCTTGGCCGTCTCGCCCATGAAGCGTACGCCGGCCACCACCAGGGTGTCGGCCTCGTGCCGGGCGCCGAAGCGCGCCATCTCAAGAGAGTCCGCCACGCACCCGCCGGTCTCCTCGGCAAGTTGCTGGATGGCGTCGTCGGTGTAGTAGTGGGCCACGAGGACGGCGTTATGAATGTCGAGGAGTCGCTTGATCTCCTCGATACGCGCCTCGTCCTCGGCGGGAATTCGAGTAGGGCAGTAAGTGCGCGTCAGGTGCTCATGCACCTCGGCACGGGAAGTCATGATTGTCATCGTGTCTACCACTGTGACTGGCAGGGGCTCCCCCTGCGGTTCACCAGGCACTACCGGATGCGCGCTCCGCGCAGGGTAGTACACCAGAGGGCCGGCCCTTGCGTCTCTCGCCACGGCCAGACCCACCGCCTATTCTAGACCAGAATGGTGGGGTATTGACCAGTCCCGGCCAGAAAAGCGACTTTGAGGTGAAATATGGCCTCAACCCGGCAGAATCAAGGGCACTCGAGATGAATTCCCAGACATCAAGCGACGTACCTGCTCGGGCAAGGCCCAAAGGGCCGATGCCCGGCTGAGCAAGGGTGTCGACACGACGCCTCTGACGGACTCTTGATCGTTCGACTGGCGCACCTGAGTCAGCGATGACTCGACGCCAGGCCAGAGACATGCTTTTTGCCCTGCGCCATGTAGAGCAGGGCGTATAGAATCACGCCGAGCGCTTCTTACTGCCGGTCATCTGCGGCGTCGCCTCGGCTCCTCACCCGTATCGTTCAATCGTTCCTGTCGTTTTATTTTTTGCCGGGGCCATTGATGTCTCGTAACACGGTTCCATCCTTGCCGCCCGGGTTGTCAGCTTTATCCTTGTGCTCCTTGCTTTTATCGCCGGTCACCTTACCGCCAACATCCTTGTCCCTACCCTTTTCTTCGTTGGAATGGTCTTTGTTCTGATCCTTGTTCATGAGCTGATCTCCGGATGATTGTTCCAATCTGTTGCTGCCTCTCACGATGGGCTCATGGAGAGACAGGGTCGGACTTACAAGGTAGCCAAGGTTCGAGACCCGGTCTGTGCGTTGTCAAACTGACGCTACGTGGTTATTTAGCGAACCATGGATCGTCATCACACATCGCCACTGGATCGATGGGATCAATAACACGACGCATAGGGTTTCTACGCTCGACCGAGGAAATCGACGAAGAGCGCCAGCAAAATATAAAGACGAAAAACGAAAGCCCGGCCTGATGTTATCAAGCCAGGCCGTAGCGGTTATTCGACTTTAGTCTGTTTCCTTCTTGATATCTTTCTTGACATCTCCGTACTTGGCTTTAGCCTTGCCGCCCTGCTTCTCGGCCTTGCCCTTGTACTCTGTCTCCTTGTTGCCGGTCACCTTGCCGAAAGCCTCCTTGACCTTGCCCTTGGCCTCCTTAGCACGCCCTTCAACCTGATTTTTGTTCATGAGCCGAACTCCAAGCAACGATTCGAATTGAGTTATGCGTCTCGCCACGAAGTCATAAAGATTCAAGGTAGAGAGCACCAACATCATCATAGTAGACACTCGAAGTAAATTCTGCACTCCAACCAATGTAACTGGGATGGTTTTATTCAGACACATGATCATAGAGAAACACTACAGTAGGTCGTTACCTAGATTGAGTATTCCTCTCATCGAGGGGAGGGAACTGAAAGGCACTCTTCCATCGAAATGCGACCAGAGTGGAAAAGCAGCTCTTCATAAGTCTTGTCTCACATCGAGCAGGGATTCCATTGGGCCATAGAATACGGGCCAGCGGACAACAGGTCGGCCTCGAAAGCCTTGATCACCTGAGAGGGGAAATCGCCGATAATCGAGCACATATCGAAATTGGCTGAAACTACCGCAACAAACACGCCATCCATCACCAATAGCCTACGATGGGTGCGGCAGCTCCGCCAGCCAACGTTGTGCCAGTGACGCAATAGACGTATCCGCCGAACGAATGGCCAGCAGCATCGCAGAAAAGATCTCATCAACGGGCCAAACAGGACAAACGTGCGGCCACGGAAACGCGGGGCGGAAATACCATGGCGATGCTCGACCTTGCGATCTATGGGCTGGTCGCGACGCACTGGCACTGGCACTGGCA
>CAYWBG010000271.1:0-2913 GCA_964456005.1 uncultured Halomonas sp. | reverse complement strand
CATGGCGTCGGGGGTTTCGCCCGCATCGTCGCCTTGCAAAGCCGCTTCGTTGCCCCCACTTCCAGAACATACATCCGTTTTTGAGGAACGTCTGCGATGCAGCAGAACGCTGAACAGGCTCTGAGTCTGCCCCTTTTGCCGCTGCGGGACGTGGTTGTCTATCCGCAGATGGTTATTCCGCTGTTTGTGGGTCGGGACAAGTCGATCCAGGCCCTCGAGGCGGCCATGAACGCCGACAAGCGGGTGCTGTTGGTGGCCCAGCGTGAGGCCAGCAAGGATGACCCGGATCGCGATGACCTCTTCGCCATCGGCACCGTGGCCGAGGTGATGCAGCTGCTCAAGCTGCCCGACGGCACCGTCAAGGTGCTGATCGAAGGGGTGTCCCGAGCCGATGTGGGCGAGATCATCGCCGGCGACACCTACACCTCCGCCGAGGCGGCGCTGCGCGACAGCGAGCCACTGACCGAGCGCGAGCAGGAGGCGTTGGTTCGCGTACTGCTCAATCAGTTCGAGCAGTACGTGAAGATGTCCAAGAAGGTGCCCAACGAGGTCCTCAATTCCCTCTCCGGCATCGAGGATCCCAGTCGCCTGGTGGACACCATCTGCGCCCATCTGTCGTTGAAGATCGACGATAAGCAGCAGCTGCTGGAGATGGATCGGGTGCGGGATCGTATCGAGCACCTGATGGCGCTGATCGAGTCCGAGATCGACCTGCTGCAGGTCGAGAAGCGCATCCGCTCGCGGGTCAAGGACCAGATGGAGAAGTCCCAGCGCGAGTACTATCTCAACGAGCAGATGAAGGCCATCCAGAAGGAGATGGGTGAGCTCGAGAACGTGCCCAACGAGGCCGAGAAATACGAGCAAGCCATCGAGGCGTCGGGCATGCCCAAGGAGGCTCGCGACAAGGCCACCCAGGAACTCGGCAAGCTCAAGATGATGTCGCCGAACTCTGCCGAGGCCACGGTGGTGCGCTCCTATCTCGACTGGCTGGTGTCGGTGCCCTGGAAGAAGCGCACCCGCGTCCGCCATGACCTGGTGCATGCCCAGAAGGTTCTCGACGAGGATCACTATGGGCTCGACGAGGTCAAGGCGCGCATCCTCGAGTACCTGGCCGTTCACAAGCGGGTCAAGAAGCTCAAGGGGCCGGTGCTTTGCCTTGTCGGACCGCCGGGCGTGGGCAAGACCTCGCTGGGGCAGTCCATTGCCCGGGCCACCAACCGCAAATACGTTCGCCTGGCGCTGGGCGGGGTGCGCGACGAATCCGAGATCCGCGGCCACCGGCGCACCTACATCGGGTCGCTGCCGGGCAAGATGATCCAGCGCATGTCCAGGGCCGGCGTCCGAAACCCCTTGTTCCTGCTCGACGAAGTCGACAAGATCGGGATGGATCATCGCGGCGATCCCGCCTCGGCGCTGCTCGAAGTGCTCGATCCGGAGCAGAACAACACTTTCAGCGACCACTACCTGGAGCTGGACTACGATCTCTCCGAGACGCTGTTCATCTGCACGGCGAACTCCATGAATATCCCCGGGCCGCTGCTCGACCGCATGGAGGTGATCCGCTTGCCGGGCTACACCGAGGATGAGAAGCTGGCCATTGCCAAGCGCTACCTGGTGCCGAAGCAGCTCAAGGCCAATGGCTTCAAGGATGAAGAGCTGGCCTTCTCGGATGAATCCTTGCTGGAGCTGATCCGCTACTACAGCCGAGAGGCCGGTGTGCGTGAGCTCGAGCGCCAGATTGCCAAGGTGTGTCGCAAAGTGCTGCGCGAGCGCCTCGAGAAGGAGCGCAAGGAGGGAGCCCAGGCACCGGCCCTTCTTGCCGCAGCAGATATCGAACCCTATGCCGGTGTGCGTCGCTACAGCTATGGCCTGGCCGACCAGGAGGATCAGGTGGGCAGGGTGACCGGCCTGGCCTGGACCTCGGTAGGCGGCGAGCTGCTCAACATCGAGTCGGTGGTGACGCCGGGCAAGGGGCGCATCAACAAGACCGGCTCGCTGGGCGATGTCATGAAGGAGTCGGTGAGCGCGGCGCAAACCGTGGTGCGGGCCCGGGCGCTGAACCTCGGTATCGACCCGGAGCGCTTCGAAAAAGAGGACCTGCATATTCACGTGCCTGAGGGGGCGACCCCCAAGGATGGCCCCAGTGCGGGCGTTGCCATGGTCACCGCCATGGTCTCTGCCTACACTGACAGGCCGGTGCGCTGTGGCGTGGCCATGACCGGCGAGGTCAATCTGCGGGGGGAGGTGATGCCCATCGGCGGGCTAAAGGAGAAATTGCTGGCCGCTCGGCGTGGTGGTATAAAGATTGTCCTGGTGCCGGAAGAAAACAGGCGCGACCTCAAGGAAGTTCCCGACAACATCAAGGAGGCGCTCGACATCAGGCCTGTGCGCTGGATCGACGAGGTGCTGGATGTGGCGCTGGCGAAGAAGTCGGAAGAGTCCAGCGAAGAATCGCGACCCGATGATGCATCAACGGCTCCGTCGATGATTAGCACGCATTAACGATAATTTTTCCACCATGCCGAGGGTCGAAGCCCGGCATGGCGGGGATTACGGCCGTAGTTTTCTTGACAGTCCTTTCATCGCATTGCTATAAATTGCGCCATGCTATGATCGTGCCTGTGGGTTAAACGCTGCGCCGATTAGAGCCAATTTTTTAAACAGTCAAGGGGTGAAGTGTGAACAAATCCGAGCTGATCGAAGCCATCGCAGCGTCTGCCGATATTCCCAAAGCATCCGCCGCGCGTGCCCTGGATGCCATGGTCGACACCGTCACCGATAGCCTCAAGAAGGGCGACAGCGTCTCCCTGGTGGGCTTTGGTACCTTCCAGGTCAAGGAGCGTGCTGCCCGCACCGGTCGCAACCCCCAGACCGGCCAGCCGATCGAGATCAGCGCTGCCAAGGTGCCGAGTT
>CAYWBG010000270.1:0-2926 GCA_964456005.1 uncultured Halomonas sp. | reverse complement strand
CCCCGAGGTATCACCCCGGGGTTCACTTGGCCGCTTGGCCGGCTGGCTATCAGGCGGGGCTCTTCGCCTTCCTGGTGCGTTCTTTGGCTCGCTCCAGCAGCGGCTTGAGGAAGCGCCCGGTATGGGAGACCTCCATCGTCGCGATCTGCTCCGGAGTGCCCTCGGCAATGATGCGACCGCCCCCGGAGCCACCCTCGGGGCCGAGGTCGATGAGCCAGTCGGCCGTCTTGATCACGTCGAGATTGTGTTCGATCACCACGACGGTGTTGCCGTGGTCGCGCAGGCGGTGCAGCACCGTCAGTAGCTGGCGGATGTCCTCGAAGTGCAGGCCGGTGGTGGGCTCGTCGAGGATGTAGAGGGTCTTGCCGGTGTCGCGCTTGGCCAGCTCCCGGGCCAGCTTGACGCGCTGCGCCTCACCGCCGGAGAGGGTGGTGGCGCTTTGCCCCAGACGGATATAGGAGAGGCCTACGTCGAGCAGGGTCTGCAGCCGCCGGGCGATGGCCGGGACCGGGCTGAAGAACTCGAGCGCCTCCTCCACGGTCATCCCCAGCACTTCGTCGATGGTCTTGCCCTTGTACTGGATCTCCAGGGTCTCGCGGTTGTAACGCTTGCCCTTGCAGACGTCGCAGGGCACGTAGATATCCGGCAGGAAGTGCATCTCCACCTTGATCATCCCCTCGCCCTGGCACGCCTCGCAGCGCCCGCCCTTGACGTTGAAAGAGAAGCGGCCGGGCTTGTAGCCTCGCGAGCGCGCCTCCTGGGTGCCGGCAAACAGCTCGCGGATCGGCGTAAAGATGCCGGTGTAGGTGGCCGGATTGGAGCGCGGGGTGCGCCCGATGGGGCTCTGGTCGATGTCGATGACCTTGTCGAGCTGGTCGAGTCCTTCGATGGCTTCATAAGGGGCCGGGGTCAGGCTGGTGGCGTGGTTGAGCTCCCGGGCGGCGATGGGCATCAGCGTCGAGTTGATCAGGGTCGACTTGCCCGAGCCCGAGACGCCGGTGACGCAGATGAAGAGCCCCAGCGGCAGCGTCAGGGTCACATCCAGCAGGTTATTGCCACTCGCGCCGGTGAGGTGCAGCGCCTTCTCGGGATTGCCGGGAATTCGCCAGGGCGGCACCGCGATGCGCCGACTGCCGGACAGGTACTGGCCGGTCAGTGACTCGGGCGTGGCCATGACCTGTTCCGGCGTACCCTGGGCAACGATGTGGCCACCGTGCACACCGGCACCCGGGCCGATATCCAGCACATGGTCGGCGGCGCGGATCGCCTCCTCGTCGTGTTCCACCACGATCACGGTATTGCCCAGATCGCGTAGCCGCTCGAGAGTCTGCAGCAGGCGGTCGTTGTCGCGCTGATGCAGGCCGATGGAGGGCTCGTCGAGGATGTACATCACGCCGACCAGGCCGGCGCCGATCTGGCTGGCCAACCGGATGCGCTGGGCCTCGCCGCCGGAGAGGGACTCGGCACTGCGCTCCAGATTGAGGTAGTCCAGGCCGACGTTGACCAAAAATTCCAGGCGCGCATGGATCTCGTTGATGATCTTTACCGCGATCTCTCCGCGCCGCCCCGGCAGTTCGAGGACCTTGAAGTACTCCCAGGCTTCGCCGATAGGCAGATGGACAAGTTCCGGCAAGGGGCGGTTGTCGATATAGACATGGCGCGACTCCTTGCGCAGTCGCGATCCGTGGCAGGTCGGGCAGGGCTGCACGGCGATGTGTCGGGCCAGCTCTTCGCGCACCATGCTCGATTCCGTTTCGCGGTAGCGCCGCTGCATGTTGGGCAGCACCCCTTCGAAGGGGTGATGGCGGGTCACCTTCCGGCCGCGGTCGTTGACATAGTGAAAGGCGATCTCGTCGTCGCCGCTGCCGTGGAGGATGATCTCCCGCTCGTGGCGCGCCAGCGACTGCCAGGGGGTCTCGAGCTCGAAACGGTAGTGGTCGGCCACCGCCTGTAGCTGGTTGAAGTAGTAGACGCTGCGGCGGTCCCACCCCCGGATCACGCCCTCGGCGAGCGAGAGCTCCGGGTGGCTGATCAGCTTGTCCGGGTCGAAGATCTGCTGGACGCCGAGCCCGTCACAGCTCGGGCAGGCGCCGGCCGGGTTGTTGAAGGAGAACATGCGCGGCTCGAGCTCGGCGATGGAATAGCCGCATATCGGGCAGGCGAAGCGTGCCGAGAAAGCGATGTCCTCCTGCTCGCCGTCCATGAAGTGGACCATGGCGATGCCGTCGGCCAGGTTGAGGGCCGTTTCGAAGGACTCTGCCAGGCGCTGGGCGAGCCCCTCGCGCACCTTGATACGGTCCACTACCACGCTGATATCGTGCTTGCGGTTCTTATCCAGGGGGGCGATGTCGTCGAGTTCGAGCACCTGGCCGTCGACCTTGGCGCGCACGAAGCCCTGGGCCCGCAACTCGGCCAGCAGTTGCAGGTGCTCCCCCTTGCGGCCCTTGACCACCGGGGCCAGCAGCATCAGCTTGCTGCCCTCGGGCAGCGCGAGCACCTGATCGACCATCTGGGAGACCGTCTGGGCCTCCAGGTCCTCGCCATGCTCGGGGCAGCGGGGCGTGCCGGCCCGGGCATACAGCAGGCGCAGGTAGTCATAGATCTCGGTGATGGTGCCGACGGTGGAGCGCGGGTTGTGGGACGTGGACTTCTGCTCGATGGAGATTGCCGGCGAGAGCCCCTCGATATGATCGACGTCGGGCTTTTCCATCATCGAGAGGAACTGGCGGGCATAGGTGGAGAGCGATTCCACGTAGCGGCGCTGGCCCTCTGCATAGAGGGTGTCGAAGGCCAGCGATGACTTTCCCGAACCGGATAGCCCGGTGACGACGATCAGGGCGTCGCGGGGCAACTCGACATCGATGTTCTTCAGGTTGTGGGTGCGGGCACCCCTGACCAGAATCCTGTCCATTCCCACCTCGGGCGC
>CAYWBG010000269.1:0-2953 GCA_964456005.1 uncultured Halomonas sp. | reverse complement strand
AGACCCTGACCGCCCAGGCGGCGCTGGTGGCGCAGCTCCAGGCACGCACGGTCTCCCGCGAGTACGATGCGGTGTGCGTGGGGGTGATGACCGCCGGCGGGACGGTAGACGCTCCCATCGGTCGCCACCCCAAGGATCGCAAGCGCCAGGCGGTGACGACGTCCGGCAAGCCGGCGGTGACCCGCTACCGGGTGGTGGAGCGCTTTCGCGCCCATACCCATGTTCGCTGCCGGCTGGAGACCGGGCGTACCCACCAGATTCGCGTGCACCTTTCCCACCTGCGCTACCCCCTGGTGGGGGATGCGACCTACGGCGGGCGGCTGAAGCTGCCGCCCGGCGGCGCTGAGCCTCTCAAGGAGATCCTGCGCGAATTTCCCCGCCAGGCGCTGCACGCCCGCAAGCTGGCCTTCGTGCACCCCGCCAGCGGCGAGAGGGTGACCTTTCGTTCGCCGCTGCCGGATGACATCCTGATGCTGCTGGACTATCTGCGCGATGACCATGAGACGATGCGCTGACCCCTCCTTGCCGAGGACCTGCCGATGAGCGATGCCCCCGATCTGCGGCCTTCCCTGATCCTGCCCGACTGGCCGGCGCCCACCTCCGTGGGCGCCTTTGTCACCACCCGCGAGACAGGCCCCAGCCAGGGCGACTATGCCTGCTTCAACCCGGCCGACCACGTGGGCGACAACGCCGACCATGTTGACCTGTGCCGGCGGCTGCTTCGCCAGCAGGTCGGTGAGGAGCGCCCGCTGCTGTGGCTCAATCAGGTTCACGGTGCGCGGGTACAGCAGCGCTTCGCAGCGACTCCGCCCGAAGCCGATGCGGCGGTGGCGATCGATCGCGACTATGCCTGCGTGGTGCTCACCGCCGACTGCCTGCCGGTCTTCTTCAGCGACCACCGCGGCACTCGAGTGGCGGTGGCCCATGCGGGCTGGCGCGGGCTGGCGGGCGGGGTGCTGGAGGCCACCGTGGCGGCGCTGGGCGTGCCGCCGGAAGAGCAGCTGGCCTGGCTGGGGCCGGCGATCTCCAATGCCCAGTTCGAGGTGGGGCCCGAGGTCTACCAGGCCTTCGTCGGGGTCCACCCCGAGGCGGACGACGCCTTCGACCCGAGCCCCTACCGCCTGGGCCATCATATGGCGGATCTCTATCGCCTGGCGCGCCTGCGCCTGGAGCGTCTGGGGGTGTCGCACATCAGTGGCGGGCACTTCTGCACCGCCTGCGAGCCGCGCTTCTACTCCCATCGCCGCGATGACGGCAGGACGGGGAGAATGGCCAGCGTGATCTGGCTTCGCTAGTCCGGCGGAGCCGGGCTAGCGAAGCCAGAAGCTAGAAGAGCGGCGCTTCGCGCCTGGAAGCTTGAAGCTGGAAGAAAACCTTCACCGGCTGCCGCCGGGAGCAGGACCGAGAGCCTCCAGCTGGTGCTTGATCCACATCAAAACCCTCCTGCCTTTCTCTGGCGGCCGACTTGAAAGCGGGCCAGCCTGACTCCATTGAGTGTGTCAAGTCACATTGACAGGGCCAAGCGGTGCGTCCAAGCGCGCCGCCACCCCGATGGAGGAAGAGTTCATGCGTTTCGACAAGTTTACCGCCAAGCTGCAGACCGCCGTGGCCGACGCCCAGTCCCTGGCCGTGGGTCGCGGCCACAATCAGCTGGAGCCGGGCCACCTGCTGCTGGCGCTGCTGGAGGCCACCGATACCGGCGTCAAGGCGTTGATCCAGAAGGCCGGTGGCGATGCCGCTCGCCTGCGCGATGGCCTGGTGGGCCACCTGGACGACCTGCCCAAGGTCGCCAACTTCGACGGCGAGGTGCAGCCCTCCCGCGAGCTGATCAAGCTGTTCAACCTCACCGACCGCGAGGCCCAGAAGCGCGGCGACCAGTTCATCGCCAGCGAGCTGGTGCTGCTGGCTGCCCTGGAGATGGGGCAGGCGCTGGGCAAGGTGCTGACCCAGGCCGGGCTCTCTCGCAAGGCGCTGGAAACCGCCATCGAAGGCGTGCGCGGCGGCGAGAAGGTCGACGACCCCAACGCCGAGGATCAGCGCGAGGCGCTGGAGAAGTACACCCTGGATCTCAACGAGCGGGCCGCCAGCGGCAAGATCGATCCGGTGATCGGCCGCGACGACGAGATTCGCCGCACCATCCAGGTGCTGCAGCGGCGCACCAAGAACAATCCGGTGCTGATCGGCGAGCCCGGGGTGGGCAAGACCGCCATTGTCGAGGGGCTCGCCCAGCGCATCGTCGACGGCGAGGTGCCGGAAGGGCTCAAGGACAAGCGCGTGCTCTCGCTGGACATGGGGGCGCTGCTGGCAGGCGCCAAGTTCCGCGGCGAGTTCGAGGAGCGCCTCAAGTCGGTACTCAAGGAGCTGGCTCAGGAAGAGGGACGGGTGATCCTGTTCATCGACGAGCTGCACACCATGGTGGGGGCCGGCAAGGCCGAGGGCTCCATGGATGCCGGCAACATGCTCAAGCCGGCCCTGGCCCGCGGCGAGCTGCACTGCGTGGGCGCCACCACCCTGGACGAGTACCGCAAGTACATCGAGAAGGATGCCGCCCTGGAGCGCCGCTTCCAGAAGGTGCTGGTGGATGAGCCCTCCGAGGAGGACACCGTGGCGATCCTGCGCGGCCTCAAGGAGCGCTACGAGGTGCACCACAAGGTCGACATCACCGACGGCGCCATCATCGCCGCGGCCAAGCTCTCGACCCGCTATATCACCGACCGTCAGCTGCCGGACAAGGCCATTGACCTGATCGACGAGGCCTCTTCGCGAATCCGCATGGAGCTCGACTCCAAGCCCGAGGAGATGGACCGCCTGGACCGCCGGCTGATCCAGCTGAAGATGGAGCGTGAGCACCTCAAGAAGGAGACCGACGAGGCCTCGAAGAAGCGTCTCGAGGGGCTCCAGGAGCAGATCGATGACCTGGAGCGCGAGTACGCCGACCTCGACGAGATCTGGA
>CAYWBG010000268.1:0-2989 GCA_964456005.1 uncultured Halomonas sp. | reverse complement strand
GCGGATGCGCTGCGCTACCCCCACGAGTTCTCCGGCGGCCAGCGCCAGCGCATCTCCATCGCCCGGGCGCTGGCCAACGAGCCGGAGTTCATGGTCTGCGACGAGCCCACCTCGGCGCTGGACGTCTCGGTGCAGGCGCAGATCCTGAACCTGATGAAGGACCTGCAGCAGCAGTACGGCCTGACCTACCTGTTCATCAGCCACGACATGGCGGTGGTCAAGCACATGGCCGACCGCATCGCGGTGATGTATCTGGGCCGGATTGCCGAGATCGCCCCCGCCGACCAGCTGTTTGCCACGCCCCACCATCCCTACTCGCGGATGCTGCTGGCGGCGGTGCCATCCCTGGAGGGGACGGGCCGTGAGCGCTCCATGATCGAGGGGGAGGTGCCCAACCCGGTGCACCCGCCCTCCGGCTGCGCCTTCCATCCGCGCTGCCCCCACGCCGAGGCGCGCTGCAAGGCCGAGGTGCCGGCGCTGATCGCCAGGAGTGATGGCAGCGAGGTGGCCTGCCATGCGGTGGAGGAGGGGCGCCTCGCGTAATGATAGCGCTGCTTGAGGTGCTGTCGCCGCTGTCGGGCGGGGTGAATGCCGTGCTGGTGGTCATCTCGGCCTTTACCTCCGCCTTTACCGCCGCGGTGGGTGTGGGTGGCGGGCTGCTGCTGATCATGGCACTGGCCCAGGTACTCCCCGCCGCGGCGCTGTTGCCGGTACATGGCATGGTGCAGTTCGGCTCCAATGTGGGTCGAACCGCGCTCACCTGGCGCCACGTCGATCGCGGAGTGATCGCCGCCTTCCTGCCCGGGGTGGTGCTGGGAGCGTTGGCGGCGGCCTGGCTGCTGATACGCCTGCCGGCCGGAGCGCTGGAACTGTGTATCGCCGCTTTCGTCCTCTACAGCTGCTGGGGACCGGGCCTGCCGAGGCGGGCCCTGGGGCACACCGGCACTCTTCTTGCCGGGGCCCTGACCACGCTGCTTTCCAACCTGGTCGGCGCCAGCGGGCCCATGGTGGCGGCCTTCATCAAGCAGGGGAGCCTGGATCGTTTGGCCAAGGTCGCGACCTTCTCCGCCTGCATGAGCGCCCAGCACCTCACCAAGGCCTTCGTATTCGGCATGGCGGGTTTCGTGTTCCGAGATTGGCTGGCGCTGATGCTGGCCATGGTGGCCTCGGGTTTTATCGGCACCTGGCTGGGCCTGCGCCTGCTGCATCGGCTCTCCGAGCACCGCTTCGATACGCTTTTCAAGTGGGCGTTGACCCTGCTCGCCCTGCGCCTGACATGGCTAGGGCTGGGGCGCCTGTTGGGGCAGGGCGGCTAATGTCGGGAGGCCGGAAAATATGAAAGTGTAAAAAACCGTGATTTTTCCTGCCTTCACGCCCTGTACAGAAGGGAATTCCTGTTCATAATGATTTGTGAGGCAGTGCCGCATTTGCGGTACACAGGGGAACGCAGAGGGAAAGTAGATGGTGACCGAAACCATAACCAGAATCCGGCGCCATGGCATCGGCACGCTTGCGCTGTTGGCTTGCCTGGCTATCGTCATGGCCAACACGGCTCAGGCCAACCCGCGGTACGCCGCCATCGTGGTCGATGTGGAGAGTGGCGAGGTGCTCCACGCCGCGAATGCCGACGAGACTCGCTATCCGGCATCGCTGACCAAGATGATGACGCTCTATCTTCTGTTCGAGGAACTGGAGAACGGAGAGTTGCGCCTGGATTCGCCGCTTCCGGTCTCCTCCTATGCGGCGTCCAGGCAGGCGTCCAAGCTCTACGTAAAGGCCGGCTCGACCCTGCCAGTGGAGACCGCCATTCAGGCGCTGGTGATCCGCTCCGCCAATGATGTGGCGGTGGTGGTGGCCGAGGCGCTGGGCGGCAGCGAGGCTAACTTCGCTCGCATGATGACCGACAAGGCGCGCCAACTGGGCATGCCTCGCACCACCTTCCGGAACCCCAACGGCCTGCCCGATGCCGGTCAGATCACTACCGCCCGGGACATGGCGACCCTGTCGATTCGTCTGATGCAGGACTTTCCCCAGTACTATCACTACTTCTCCCGGACCCGCTTCAACTGGAACGGCAACACCATCACCGGCCACAACCGACTGCTGGACAACTACGCCGGCGCCGATGGCATGAAGACCGGCTTCATCCGTGCCTCGGGCTTCAACGTGGCCACCTCGGCGGTACGCAACGACCGCCGGCTGGTCTCGGTCGTGATGGGGGGCTTCACTGCCGCCTCCCGGGATACCCACATGGCCGACCTGCTCGACCGCGGCTTCGTGCGTGCCTCGCTCTACGGGGGCGGCGACTGGGTCGCCCAGGCCGACTTTTCCGGCGATCGCATGGATATCGGCAGAACGCCGGCACCGGCCGCACCGCCCGTACCGGCCAGGGAGCCGGCAATCCAGCTGGCCAGCCTCGAGGCACCCGAGCCGCTGCCCTCGGCCAGAGACTCGATGCCGCAGACCGCACAGGGGTCCGCCAACGACCCGATTCGCGACCTGATCAACCGCAGCGAGCCGCCCGCGACACAGCAGGCCGAGACCCTTCACCGCCTGGAGCCGGCAGGGCCTACCAGCGGCTGGGGCGTTCAGGTGGGCGCCTTCAGCGACGCCGATAACGCCCGCAGTCTGGCGACTCGTGCCGCCGATCGCCTGACCAGCGACCTGGTCGGTGCCCGGGTCGATGTGGACGAGATAGCCGGCCCCCAGAAGGTCTTCCGCGCTCGGCTGGTCAACCTCGACGAGAACCAGGCCTACCGCGCTTGCCGCAGCCTGACGCAAGAGGGCATGGACTGCATGGTGGTCAATTTCTAGCCTTGCCGTTTACGCGCTAACCTTCTAGCCTGTTCACATCTTCCACCCCGCCGCCCTTCCGGGCCGCGGGGTGATGTTTTTTGGGTCAGTGTCTGGGTCGGCACGGAGGGAAAATGTCACCGTCATTCAAGGGGATCGGATTCATGTGCCTGGGGGTGTTCTGCCTGGCCATCGG
>CAYWBG010000267.1:0-2992 GCA_964456005.1 uncultured Halomonas sp. | reverse complement strand
CCTACTTCATCGGCCTGGCGCTGGGCGCCATGCTCAACGACCGGCTGCTGCTGCGAATCGGCCATATCCGCGCCTACGGCAGCTTCGCGTCGCTGGTGGCGGTCACCGTGCTGCTGCAGGGCCTGGTGGAGCAACCCTGGGCCTGGTTCGCGCTGCGCCTGATCGGCGGATGGGCCACGGTGGGCGTCTATCTGGTCATCGAGAGCTGGCTGCTCACCGCTGGAGAGCAGAAGGTACGCGGGCGACTGCTCGCCCTCTACATGATCTCGCTCTACGCCGCCGGTGTGCTCGGCCAACTGTTGCTGGGCATCACCGAAGCCATGGGGGGGCCGGCCTCCTTCATGGTGATTGCCATGCTGGCGTCGCTGTCGGTGCTGCCCATGGCGATGATCCCGAGAGTGGCGCCGCTGGTCGAGAAGGCCGAACCGCTCTCGCCACTGCGCCTGATCACCCTCACCCCCACCGGGGTAGTGGGTAGCTTCGGGTCGGGACTGGCGGTGGCCGCCGTCTACTCACTGCTGCCGCTCTATCTGCAGCGCACCGGTCTCTCGGTCGACCGCATCGGTCAGATGATGGCCGTGGTGGTACTGGGTGCCATGTTGCTGCAGTACCCGGTGGGCCGCTGGTCCGACCGCCATGATCGCCAGTTGGTACTCATCCTGATCGGGGCCTTCTGCACGCTGATCTCCGTGGCCGTGCTGTGGCTGCCGATGAACCTTTGGATCCTGGCCGGCCTGCTGTTCCTGCTGGGCGGGGGGGTCTTTTCGCTCTACCCGGTGGCGGTGGGCCACGCCGCCGACCGGGCCCCGGCTGGCGCCTTGGTGCGCATGAGTCAGGGCCTTCTGCTGATCAATGCCATCGGTTCGGCACTCAGCCCGCCGCTGATCTCGCCGGTGATGGCCGTCATGGGCGATGCCGGCCTGTTCTGGTCCTTCGGCGCCCTTGGGCTCATCTTGGTGGTCTTCTTCGGTTGGCGCCGCAGCGTGCGGCCGGCGCCGGTGCCGGTGGCACCGTTCTCACCCTCCACCCCCATGTCCTCGGCGGGTGCCGAACTGTCGGTGACAGAGGAACTGCTGCAGGGGGCGGCCGAACACGAGCACATGGAAGATCTCTCCGGGGCGGTCCCCGAGGTGGAGGTGGCCGAGCCGATGGTCGGCCCGCCGGCGGCAGACGAATCTCACGTCGCCTACTACGATGAGGCCTTGGACGAGCCGGTTCAGGAGGAACTGCCCGGGATCGAGCCGCTGATCGACCGTGGCTGAGGCCTGCGTTTGTGGAACGGCGTCCAAGACTTTGGAATAATGGCCGGCGAAAAGTAGTGAATCTACTATCGCCGTTATCATTTTTCCCCGAGGTGCTTCGATGATCCCCTTTGCCGCCCCCGTCCGCGATATCCGTTTCGTGCTGGAGGAGTTGCTCGAGCACGGCTCCCTCTCGCTGCCCGGCTTCGAAGAAGCCAGCCCCGATCTCGTGGAGGCCGTGCTGGAGGAGGCCGCCAAGCTGGCCGGTGAGGTATGGGCTCCGCTCAACGCCAGCGGCGACTGGCAGGGCTGCACCCGCCGCGACGATGGCAGCGTGACCCTTCCCGAGGGGTTCATCGAGGCCTATCAGGCCTACGCCGAGGGCGGCTGGAACGGCATCGGCGTTTCCGAGGCGCTGGGCGGCCAGGGGCTGCCCGAGGTGGTAGCCAGCGCCGTGCAGGAGATGCTGCACGGCGCCAACATGGCGCTGGGCCTGTGTCCCATGCTGACCGCCGGCGCCATCGAAGCCCTGGCCCACCACGGCAGCGAGGCGCAACAGGCCATCTACCTGCCGAAGCTTGTCGATGGCACCTGGACCGGCACCATGAACCTCACGGAGCCCCAGGCCGGCTCGGACCTCTCCAAGGTACGCACCCGCGCCGTTCCTGATGGGGACCACTATCGACTGTTCGGCCAGAAGATCTACATCACCTGGGGCGACCATGACGCCGCCGAGAACATCGTCCACCTGGTCCTGGCGCGCAAGCCGGACGCCCCCGAGGGCAATAAGGGCATCTCGCTGTTCCTGGTGCCCAAGTTCCTGGTCAACGCCGATGGCTCCCTGGGTGAGCGCAACGATGTGGTCTGCGCCTCCATCGAGCACAAGCTGGGCATCCACGGCTCCCCCACCTGCACCCTGAGCTTCGGCGAGAACGACGGCGCCATCGGCTACCTGGTGGGCGAGGAGGGCCGCGGGCTCAACCATATGTTCACCATGATGAACGAGGCGCGTCACAAGGTGGGGATCCAGGGCATCGGCGTGGCCGAGCGCGCCTGTCAGCACGCCTTCGCCTACGCCCTGGATCGTGTCCAGGGTCGTAGCCCGCGCTCCGGTCGCAGCGACTGTCT
This sequence comes from uncultured Halomonas sp., assembly GCA_964456005.1. GTDB lineage: Bacteria > Pseudomonadota > Gammaproteobacteria > Pseudomonadales > Halomonadaceae > Halomonas. The sequence goes on along the minus strand of CAYWBG010000267.1, from coordinate 623 downwards.
CATCAGTGATCACCTGGATGTGCGCCGCATGCTGCTCTCCATGCGGGCTCGCACCGACGCCCTGCGCGCCCTGGCGCTCTACTGCGCGGCCCAGCTCGACCTGGCCCGCCACGCAACCGATGATGGCGCGCGCGCCGCTGCCCAGGCACGGGTCGACGTGTTGATCCCGGTGATCAAGAGCTTCTCCACCGACCAGGCCGTGGAAATCGCCTCGCTTGGCATCCAGGTGCATGGGGGCATGGGCTTCATCGAGGAAACCGGCGCCGCCCAGTTGTTGCGCGATGCCCGTATCGCGCCCATCTATGAGGGCACCAACGGTATCCAGGCCCTGGACCTGGCCGGTCGCAAGCTGCAGCGCGACGGCGGCGCGGCCCTGGGGGGGCTGATCGACGACGTCGAGGCCACCGCCGCCGCGCTCAAAGAGAACGGCGAGTTGGCTGCGCTAGGCGATAGCCTGACCGAGGGCGCCGGGGATCTGCGCGCCGCCATGGCCACGGTACTCGAAGCAGGCGCCGATGCCGAACAGGGCGCCGATGCGGTCCAGGCCTATGCGACCCCCTTCCTCAATCTGGCCGGGCACGTCCTGTGCGCCTGGCAGATGGGCGAGGCGGCGCTCAAGGCCA
>CAYWBG010000266.1:0-2998 GCA_964456005.1 uncultured Halomonas sp. | reverse complement strand
ACTATCGGCTCTCGGCCATCGACCCCGGCGCTCGTCAGGCCGAGTTCACTTTCGTCGGTCCGGAAAGCGAGTTCACCTCCCACCACGAGCTGCGCGAGGCCGAATTCTCTCGGGAAGGCAGGCGCGCCGTGATCGCCGACTACGACTTCATCCACGTGGTGCCGCCCATGAGCGCGCCGGACTTCGTCAAGGAGAGCGATCTGATCGCCCGTGAGGGGCCCTTCCGGGGCGAATGGCTGGATGTGGACATCCACACCATGCAGCACCACCGCTATCCGGAGGTGTTCGGCATCGGCGACGTGATCGGCGCACCGATCAACAAGACCGCCGCCAGCGTCAAGGCCCAGGCACCGGTGGTGGAGGCCAACCTGCTGGCCCAGATGCAGGAGCAGCCGCTTCCCGCCCGCCACAATGGCTACACCTCCTGCCCGATGATCACCGGCATCGGCAAGGCGATGCTGGTGGAATTCGGCTACGAGGACGACTTCGGCTTCCTGCCCTCGTTCCCCTTCATCGATCCCCGTGAAGAGTCCTGGGCCGCCTGGGTGATGAAGGACCGCATGCTGCAGCCGGCCTACTACGCCGTGCTGGAAGGCCAGGCCTGAGGAGAGGAGAGATAATGACCATTCAAGGTGCTTTCACCATCCTGATGTACGCCCTGGCGCCCTTTGTCTGGCTGATCGTGGCTGGCGTCGTGGTCCTCGTGGCCGTCCAGCTGGTCGCCCGGCTGCGCGGCTACGCCGCGCTCGGCTACCGCTGCCTGGGGACCAACCTGGTCGCCGTGGCCGTGGGCCTGTCCGGACTGTGGTGGATCCCCGCCTTCACCAACTCGCAGCTGGGCTATGTGACCACCGCCTTCGACTGGGTGGCGATTATCGGCGCCGTGGTCGGTCTCGCCATCGTCGCCTGGCTGGTGCTTCACCCGCTCAGCTACCTGGTGCGCGGACAGCGTCAGGCCTGACGCCACACTCCCTCCAGAATACGCACCTTGCCCGCAGCCAGGTTGCCGGCAAGGTTGCGCCCCATCTCGGGGAAGTCATCGCCGAAGATCAGCGTCGGCCCCGGTCGCCGACGGTCCGGCTGGGCTTCCGCCTCGCGGCGCCCATAACTCTGGCGCCAGGCCAGCGCCGCCTCGGTCACGTCTCGCACCTCCAGCGCAATAAAGCCCGCAGCGCCCAGACTCGCCTCCAGGGTCTCACGGCGCTGCAGGTGGCTGGTCGCCGCGGTGCGCGCCCAGGGCACCGGCAGCGCCAACGGCTCCGGGTTGTCGCCGGCCACTACCTCATGCAGCAGCACCCCTCCGCCGGGCACCAGCAGACGCCGCCACTCGGCCAGCACGCCGGGCACATCCGGCATGTTCATAAGCGCATGCTGGCACCAGATGACATCGACGCTGGCATCCGGGAGCGGTGTGCGAGCCGCATCGGCGCACAGGAAGCGGGTGCGCTCGGCAAGCCCCGTGGCCGCACTGAGCCACTCGGCCGCCACGACGAAGGCAGGGGTGATGTCCACGCCGATCGCCTCGCAGCCACACTCATCGGCCAGCAGCCGACTGGCCCCACCGGTGCCGCAGCCCACGTCCAGCACCCGCTGCCCTGAATACAGCTCACCCAGCGCCGCCAGAGAGCGGCTGGCGGCCCGCCCACCCAGATGCAGCTGATCGATACCGGCGACCTCGTCCAGGCTTAGCTGCCGGGGATTGCGACCGGTGTCACGGAAGGCCGACTGCAGCCGCGCGACCAGGCTTTCCCCGCCACCATCGGCGAGGGCATCATAGTGGTCGTTGAGATGACGAGCGTGATCGGTCATGGCGGCCTCCCGGTTATTGGCGGGCGCTCAGTCTAGACCGCCCTCTCGCCCTCCCCCATGCTGCAAAGGTCCCAGCCACCTGACGCGAGCGCCACCATCACAAGGAGTCCCCATGCCCTGCCTTCCCCGGGTCGCCTCTCTTTCCGTCCCGTTGTCCGCTTCTCTGGTTGCCGTCCTCGTGCTGGCCGGCTGCACCGGCATCCCGAGGGGCACCGAACCCGTCACCGGCTTCGAACTGGACCGCTATCTGGGCCAGTGGTACGAGATCGCGCGGCTCGACCACTCCTTCGAGCGCGGGCTGGACTGCGTCACCGCCGACTACTCCCTGCGCGACGACGGCGGCGTGCGAGTGGTCAACCGTGGGGTGAACCTCTCTGAAGAGGAAGTCGACGAGGCGGAGGGCCGTGCCTACTTCATCGGCGACGAAGACGTCGGTCGTCTCAAGGTAAGCTTCTTCGGTCCCTTCTACGGTGGCTACAACGTACTGGCGCTGGACGATGACTATCAGTGGTCGCTGGTGGCCGGGCCCGACCGCAGTTACTTGTGGATTCTGGCCCGAACCCCGACCCTGCCTGATGCTACCTACCGGGACCTGGTCGAGCGCGCCGAGAGCCTGGCCTTTCCGGTGGAGGAACTGATCGAGGTGGACCAGGGTGAGGCCTGCGCGCCCTGGCGCGAGGAGGCCTGACGCCATGTTCACGAACGCCATGCTCGGGAACTGGCTCCAGGCGAGCATCGAGGAGGACGAATTCCCGGCCCGGGGCCAGCTGCCGGGCGGATGTTTTGGTTGGCTTGGCCATGGGCTCCTGGAGCTCATGCCCGACTGCCCCGGGCCGGCGGCCCGGGCCTGCGTGCTCTCGGTGGGTATCCACGGCAACGAGACCGCCCCCATGGAGCTTCTCGATGGCCTGCTGAAGCGCCTCGGATCAGGAGAGCTCACCCTCGGGGCCCCTATCCTGGTGATCCTCGGCAACCCTGAGGCGGCCCGCCAGGGGACGCGCTTCATTGGCACCAACCTCAACCGACTCTTCCGCCGCGACCTCGATGAAACGGGCATGGAGCCCGAGCGTGCCCGTGCCCTGATGACTGCAGTGGACGCCTTCTTCGACCGCCACGCCGGCCATGCGCGGCTGCACTACGACCTGCACACCGCCATCCGCGACAGCCGCTACCCGCGCTTCGTGGTCAG